>NZ_BANE01000246.1 GCF_000964405.1 Novacetimonas hansenii JCM 7643 | reverse complement strand
AAAAAGCTTCACCAAAAACCTTTATAATTTCAGGATGTTATCGAGCCTGATTGTTCAAACAGTCTCTGGGCTGAGGGGTGTATTTTCTAGCGCTCTGTATGGACTGTTTTTCCGGCTTTGGAGGAGAACAATCGATGCGGCGCTATGGCTTACGTTGGCGAGCAGTGGGAGCGGATAACTGACGACACGCCGTAGAATCCGGGTCTTCGCGTAGCAGCCATCCCCGGATTACCGCGAGGATATAATCGCACTGCGCCTGTTCCAGGGCGCGCCCCTTCGCAAACCCATGCCATTTCTCTATGCAGCCGCGACAGCAGGTGCCGGTTGCATGCTGTGCGACGAAAACCGGATGCCCCCGCCATGGGGTCTGCCGCCCGTCCTTATGCGGGTGGGCAGGGGCCAGGCGTGTCGCAATGAACTCAGCCGCATGTTCGCATACATTATGCAGCCCCTGCCGGTGCAGATAGGCCTGATCCCTTGTGTCGAGATGAAAACGTGTGCGAAAGCGCGAGCGCGACAGTCGCGCCCACAGATCCTCTGCGACATCAGGTAGTGTGGTGGACAGGGGCGTGACAGACTGGGCCGTATCAGGGTGGGTCGTATCACATTGGGCCGTGCCTGCTGGCGTCTCCCGTGATGGCGGCGGTGGCGCGAACAGGTCCGCCTGTTCCGCCGGTGGGGCCGCCGCCTGCCTGCGACGCGAGGGCGCGCGCACCGTCATGACCGGGGTGTGCTTCAGGCCGGGCGCACCAGAATGTGCTTCTTCTTGCCGGATGACAGCTTGATAACCCCGTCATGCAGGTCGCCTTCGCCGATCATGCGTCCCTCATCCGTCACCACCTCGTCATTAAGGCGTGCGCCACCCCCACGGATCAGGCGGCGTGCCTCCCCATTGCTGGCGACAAGGCCACTGTCGGCAAACAGGCGGAATGCCGGGATACCTTCATGCAGGGTGGCGGCGGCGATGCTGATGGAGGGCAGGGCTTCCGCGCTCAGCGCACCTTCCTCAAACGTGCGGCGGGCGGCCTCGGCGGCCTGTTCGGCTGCCGCGCGGCCATGGCACAGGGCGGTGGCCTCGGTTGCCAGGACCTTCTTCGCCTCGTTGATGCCCGCACCGGGCAGGGCGGCCAGACGGTCGCATTCCTCAACCGGCAGGTCGGTAAACAGGCGCAGGAAACGCCCCACATCGGCATCTTCGGTATTGCGCCAGAACTGCCAGTATTCAAAGACCGGCAGGCGTGCCGCCGACAGCCAGACCGCGCCGCGCGCGGACTTGCCCATCTTGGTCCCCGAACTGGTGGTCAGCAGCGGCGTCGTCAGGCCGAACACCTGCTGCTGGTTCATGCGCCGCACCAGGTCGATGCCCGATACGATGTTCCCCCACTGGTCCGATCCGCCCATCTGCAATGTGACGCCATGGCGGGCGTTGAGTTCGCGGAAATCATAGGATTGCAATATGGAGTAATTGAACTCCAGAAAGGTCAGGCCCTGTTCGCGTTCCAGCCGGCTGCGTACCGAATCGAACGACAGCATCCGGTTGATCGAGAAATGGACACCCACATCACGCAGCAGGTCGATATAGGACAGCCGGTCCAGCCAGTCGGCGTTATTCGCCAGGATCGCGCCGGACTTGTCTTTCGCGCTGGACTTGTCATCGAATGACAGGAACTGCCGAAGGCATCCCTCAATCCCGCGCAGGTTCTGTGCAATCGTCTCGGCCGTCATCAACTGGCGTGCTTCCTCGCGGAAGGAGGGATCGCCGATCTTCGCCGTGCCCCCGCCCACCAGCGCGACAGGCCGGTGGCCGTGTTTTTGCAGCAGACGCAGCATCATGATCTGGATCAGGCTGCCGACATGCAGGCTGTCCGCCGTGGGATCAAACCCGATATAGCCCGAAACCGGCCTCGCCTGCATGGCGGCGTCGAGCGCCTCCATATCGGTGCACTGGAAGATGAAGCCACGTGCCTCGGCCTCGCGGAGGAATTCGCTTTTGGGCATGGTCTCTACTGTATCTGCGGGTTGTCACGGGTCCACCCTGGGGTGGCGATGCGACAAGGGGTCTAGCATGATCGCGCCATGCGAAGAAACCATCCGCCAACCAATGCGTTGGCGGGACCGGGCCTCTGTCCGGTCACGTAACCGGACAGTCAGAAGCGCGGGAGGAGACATGGCGCGACAACATGCCGGCCGGCCCTGTGACAGGAGGGTGTGCGACGGGGTGCAATACCATAGGGCACGATATGACCCCGCACCCTGCGACAGCGGGCGCTGCGCGACGGCGGCGTCGCGTATGCCCGGTATCGTGTCGTCAGGCGTCGCCCGTGCGTCAGTCGGCGGCGAGGGCCAGCGCGCGGCGGTTCATCACAGTGCTGACATGGTCTTCAAGCGCAGCGGCGACTTCATCCGCGTGGGAGGCGAAGATGTGGTCCGCGCCCTTGAAGATGCGGTAGTCCACCTCGACACCCTTTTGGGTGTTGAGCTTGTCCACCAGTTTATGCACGGCGGGTTCGGGCACCAGTTCGTCGGCATCGCCCGCGATCATCAGGCCACCGCATGGACAGGGGGCGAGGAAGCCGAAATCATAATGGTTGGCGGGGGGCGCCACGCTGATCCAGCCGGTGATTTCGGGGCGGCGCATCAACAGTTGCATGCCCACGAACGCACCAAAGGAATATCCCGCGATCCACAGGCCGCGTGCATTGGGGTTGACCATCTGCATCCAGTCGAGTGCGGCGGCCGCGTCCGAAATTTCCCCGATGCCACCGTCATAGCGCCCCTGGGAGCGCCCGACCCCGCGCGAGTTGTAGCGCATGACCGAAAAGCCCATCTTTTCGAATTCGCGATACATCGCATAGGTGATGCGGTTGTTCATGGTGCCGCCATGCAGCGGGTGCGGATGAAGAACCAGTGCAAGCGGCGCGTTCGGCTCGCTTGAGTGATGGTAGCGTCCTTCCAGGCGGCCGTCAGGGCCGGCGAACATGACCTCAGGCATATATATCCCGCATATGGTTGCCCGGCTGCCTGATGGCATGGCGGCGGGGCGGTTGTCATTGTTGCCTGTCCGATGGCGATGCCCCGCACCGGACTGGCGACTGATCAAGTGGCCCGGCGGCAGCAATGCTGGCCCCGGTGGCGCCGTAGCGACCCGATGGCGGCCATGTTGCGGCGCCGGTAAACCCAAAACATATGTCTGCACCCCACGGCCCCGGATGCCGTGATGCCCGGATACCGGGACTGAGTGTGCGCGGACCGGACATATACCGATTGGGCCTGATAATGCTGACGTGGCCTAGGGATTAAAAATGTTAGTTTGTCGGGTAAGCGTTGCGTCTGTGGCAGGCATGTCGGGGTATGGCGTTGCGTGTGCCGGCCTGTCCTTATGCTGCCTCATGGTCTGCGCTCCGCCATGTGTTGCTGCGTGATGGGGCGGGGGCTTGCCGTTGCCCGGCTCCCGCCGGGCCTCATCACACGTGTGGGATGCGCAGCTTATAGCGAGGCCAATTCACAAATTGCCACATAAATCGTAAACATGGGCCACGAAGTAATGCCGTGGTATTGGCGGGCACAGAAGGATCGGGGATTGAAATGAACGGTGCCGGCGGGGATTTTTTCTATCTGGACGCCAATGCGTCGGAGCCACTTCGCCCCGAGGCGCTCGATGCGATGACGGCGGCGGCGATGGTGTGTGGCAACCCCGCGTCGGTCCATCGGTCAGGTCGCGCCGCGCGTGCCGTCATGGAGTCCGCGCGGGAAGAAATTGCCGCCACGTTCGGTGTGACGGCGGAAAACTGTGTCATGACATCCGGCGGGACGGAGGCCAATGTCCTGGCGGTTGATGCGTTGGGGCGCGGGCGGCGCATCCTGTATGGCGCAAGCGAACATGACGCCGTGCGCATGGCCGCGCAGGCGCATGGCGGGCAGGCCATTCCCATCGACGCGCAGGGTGTGATCCGCCTCGACACGCTGGCGGCCCTGCTGGCACAGCCGGGGGAGGCGCTGGTCTGCGTGATGCTGGCCAATAACGAGACGGGTGTGATCCAGCCGATTGCCGAGGTCGCGCGCCTGTGTCGCGCACATGGCGCGCGTCTGCATGTCGATGCGGTGCAGGCGGCCGGACGCATGGCGGTGGACCTGCGCGTGCTTGGCGCGGATAGCGTGGCGGTGTCGGGGCATAAATTCGGCGGGCCGAAGGGCACCGGCGCGCTCTTGCTGGCGGGGGCGGGGTTCGTCGCCCTGTCGCCCATGCTGGCGGGTGGGGGGCAGGAACAGGGGCGGCGCGGTGGTACGCCCGCGCTGCCGGCTATCGCCGGTATGGCCGCCGCCCTGTCGGCCGCGACGCGTGACCTGGCCGATCCCACGCACCGGGCGCGCCTTGCGCGGTTGCGCGACGACATTGACCGTGTGGCGCGTGACTGTGGCGCGGTGGTCTGTTCGGCGGATGCGCCACGACTGGCGCACACCACCTGCCTTGTCCTGCCACACCGGCGTGCGCAGACGCAGTTGATCGCACTCGACATGGCGGGGTTTTGCGTCTCCGCCGGGGCGGCATGTTCGTCGGGAAAGGTCGCGCGTTCGCATGTGCTGGTCGCGATGGGGCTACTGGATCAGGCGGAATGTGCGATTCGCGTCTCCCTGCCATGGTCGGTGACAGATGCGCAGGTGGGGGCGTTCATGGCCGCATATGCCGACATGGCCGCCCGCCTGCCCCTGCGCGCGGCGGTTTGACGTGGACAACGTGAGGGCGCGCTTTACAATGGCGCGGTGACGACAGGGTTCCGGCTGCTGCCTTTTTGTGAAAAAAAGCGATGCTCTTTGAAGGTTTTTGAAAAAGCTTCATCAGGAACGTCCTTGCGCCAGCCCGGCATGGTGCCGTGCGGGAACATTGTCCTGGCATGGTGGGGATCGACCCACACGTGGCGGAGTTATGTGGCGGAGTTATGATGACAATGCTGGATATGGCACGTCCGGGCGCCCAGACGCCAGATGGGGAAATCTACCTCGATTATCAGGCGACGACGCCGTGCGATCCGCGCGTGGTCGATGAAATGCTGCCATGGTTCACCACGCATTTCGCCAATCCCCACAGTGTGGATCACGCGGCGGGGCGGCGAGTGCATGACGCCGTGGAAATCGCCCGCGCCCGTGTCGCCGCCCTGCTGGGTGCGCAGGCGCGTGAGGTTGTGTTCACGTCCGGTGCAACGGAGGCCAACAACCTTGCCATCAAGGGGGCGGTGCGTCACCTGCTGTCCACCGGCACGGCGCGACGGCGGGTCATCACGGTGGCCACGGAACATAAATGCGTGCTGGAATCCGTCCGTGATCTCCGGGCCGAAGGGTGCGAACCCGTTATCGTGCCGGTCGGGGCGGACGGGCGGCTGGACCCCGATGTGCTGCACCGTGCGCTGGAGGTGCCGACCCTGCTGGTCAGCATCATGATGGCGAACAATGAAACCGGCGTGATGCATGACATGGCCGGGCTTGCCCCGCTGGTGCGCCGTGCGGGTGCGCTGCTGCACAGCGACCTTGCACAGGCGGTGGGCAAGGTCGCGGTGGATGTGCGCGCGCTGGACCTCGACCTTGCCTCGGTTTCCGCGCACAAGATGTACGGGCCAAAGGGGGTGGGCGCGCTGTTCGTACGGCGCAGGCCGCGCGTGCGGCTGGCCGCGCTGTTTTCGGGCGGGGGGCAGGAACGCGGCCTGCGCTCGGGGACGCTGCCCGCGCCGCTGCTGATCGGTTTCGGGGCGGCGTGCGACATCGCGATGCGTGAAATGGCCGGTGATGCCGCGCGCGGGCGGATGCTGCGTGACCATCTGCTGCACCTGCTGCGTGCCGGATGTCCGGGGGTGGAGGTCAATGGTGACATGGAACATCGCCTGCCGACCAACCTGAACCTGCGTTTCGCAGACGCGACGGCCCTTGATATCATGGCGCGTGCGCCCGAACTGTGTGTGTCCACGGGGTCGGCCTGTTCCTCGGCCGAGGTGGTGCCGTCTTATGTGCTGACGGCAATGGGGCTGGATGCGGCGCAGGCGGCGCGAAGCTTGCGTCTGGCGGTCGGACGCTATACCTCACGCGCCGATATGGATCGTGCGGCGCAGATCCTGTGCCGTGCCGCGGCCGGGGGCGCATAGCGCGGGGATAGGAATGGCCCGGCATGGATGTCCGGGCGTGGAACTGTGTTCAGGATGGAATGATGGCGCATATTGTTTTTGTCGAACGTGATGGCACCCGGCGCGAGGTCGCGGCCCCGCTTGGGCTGTCGGTGCTGGAAATCGCGCACAAGAACGGGGTGGACCTTGAGGGTGCGTGCGAAGGGTCGCTGGCCTGTGCGACGTGCCATGTGGTTGTCGATCCGCAGTGGGCGGAAAAGCTGACGCCCCCGACCGAGGATGAGGAAGACATGCTCGACCTTGCCTTCGGGTTGGAAAAGACATCGCGCCTTGGCTGCCAGATCGTCATGACCGAGGCGCTGGACGGGCTTGTGGTGCGCCTGCCGCGTGCATCCTGAACGCGGATGTCCCGGGCGGGGCATGTGCCGGATGCGCGCGTGCCGGACGGGCATGTTCGTGGCGGGTGGCCCGATAATTCCTTTGACGCCGGGCCTGTGCCTTCGATAGGCAGGATGGCCCGGTTGTCCTCAATTCGTGTGAAAGTATAACGGACCCATGCGTATCCTGGTCGCCATGTCCGGTGGGGTGGACAGTTCGGTTGTCGCCGCCCGTCTTGTCGAAGAAGGGCATGAGGTGGTGGGGGCGACCCTGCAACTGTATGATTCGCGCGAAAGCGCGCGCAAGGGCGCGTGCTGTGCGGGACGTGACATCCATGATGCACGTCGCGTGGCCGATCGCCTTGGCATCGCGCATTACGTCATCGACGCCGAACGGCGCTTCCGCGACAGCGTGATCGAGACATTCGCCGACGCCTATGCCGAAGGGGAAACGCCAGTCCCCTGTGTCGCCTGTAACCAGGGGGTGAAATTCACCGACCTTCTGGGCATGGCGCGTGACCTTGGCGTCGATGCGATGGCCACCGGCCATTACGTCCGCCGCATCGAGGGGCCGCAGGGTGTGGAACTGCACCGTCCGGTGGATGCCGGGCGTGACCAGTCATGGTTCCTGTTTGCCACCACGTTGCAGCAGCTTGGCTTCCTGCGTTTCCCGCTTGGCGATATGCCGGACAAGGACGCCGTGCGGGCAGAGGCCGAACGTTTCGGTCTGGCGGTGGCGGGCAAGCCCGACAGCCAGGACCTGTGTTTCATTCCCGATGGTTCCTATGCCAGGCTGGTGGAGAAACTGCGCCCGCAGACCAGTGGCGCGGGGGAGATCGTGGACCTTTCCGGCAATGTCGTGGGCACGCATGAAGGGGTTGCGCGGTATACCGTGGGGCAGAGCCGCCGCCTGGGTGATGCGACAATGCAGGGGGGCGAACGCCAGATGGTGGTGGGGATCGAACCCGGCCGCAGGCGTGTGGTGATCGGCCCGCGCACGCAGGGTGTGACGCGCGAACTGCGGTTGCGGAACATGAACTGGCTGGTGGAACCGCCTGCTCAGGGCCTGCGCTGCAGTGTGCAGATCCGCGCGCGTGAGGCGGTGCGCCCCGCCACGGTCCGCCGCACGGAAGACGGGGCATCGGTCCTCCTTGACGAGGCGGCGGTGCCCGCACCGGGACAGGCCTGTGTGATGTATGACGGGACACGGGTGCTGGGCGGTGGGTTCATCCGCCGGCACGACAGCGCCGCCTGAAGGCCACGAAAGGACGAAGACATGGCAGAGGGAAGATTGGTCATCGGGACGCGGCGTTACTCCTCCTGGTCCTTGCGCGGCTGGCTTGCCGTCAGGCTGGCAGCGCTGGATGTGGAGGAGGTGGTGATCCCGCTTTCCAACGATGGCAACACGTCGGCCATCAGGACCATTTCCCCCAATGGCAAGGTGCCTTATCTGGAACATCGGGGAAGTGCGGTGTGGGAAAGCATCGCGATCTGTGAATATTGTGCCGATCAGGCGCCAGCCCTCTGGCCGGTCGCGCCGCGTGCGCGCGCCTTTGCACGCTCCATCGCGGCAGAGATGCATGCCGGTTTCCGTGCGGTGCGCGCGGCGATGCCGATGAATGTCGGGCGTCATGCCCGTCCGCTGGCGGGCGGCACGAATGACGACATCGATGCGGACATCGCGCGTATCGACGCTATCTGGACCGAGGCACGGCTGGATTTCGGGCAGGGCGGCGCGTTCCTGTTCGGTGCTGATTTTACACTGGCTGATGCGATGTATGCGCCCATCGTCTCGCGCTTCCTGTCCTATGGCGTGACCCCTTCGCCGGAATCAGTGGCCTATATGAACGCGGTGCGTGCGCATCCGCTGGTGGATCAGTGGTACCAGGCCGCGCTGGCGGAGCCGAAGGAATGGCGCAACGCCAGGTTCGAGGACATCCCCTGAGGGGTCGTATCGCCCGGTGTGGGGTAAACCCGGTGCGGAGTGAGTGATGCGTGTCGTGACAGTACTGCCCCGGCGGGAGGGATATTCCCCCGACGCGGTGGGCGCCATCGGGTTGCAGGTCACGGCCATGGCCGGGACGGATGATGTGGTCGTGGGCATGCCCATTACGGGCACACCGCTGTCTGGTGGCCGGTTCGTGCCGGCGGTGATGGGATGGTGGCCACCGGGGACGGCGCTGTGGCGTTATGCATGCGCGGTGGCGCGTGCGATCCGTCGCACCATACCCGCACCCGACCTGATCGAGGTGCATAACCGTCCCGACATGGCCCTGTTCCTCGCGCGCCGGTTCCCCGGCGTTCCCATCCTGCTGGTGCTGCATAACGATCCGCAGGGCATGCGTTTTGCCCGCACGCCCGCGCAACGGCGTGCATTGGTGGGGCGGGTGCGTATCGCCGCCGTATCACACTGGCTGCGTGCGCGCTTCCTCGACGGCCTGCCTGACGATTGCGGCGCGCGCGTCGTGTTTTCCCCCAATGGCACCGTCGTGCCCGCAACCTGTACGCCCGCCGCCGCGCGTGAAGCGGTGGTGATGTTCGCAGGGCGCGTGGTCGCGGACAAGGGGGCGGACCTGTTCGTGCAGGCATGGGCCAGCATCCGCGCGGCCCATCCCGGCTGGCGCGCGGTGATGTATGGCGCGGACCGTTTTTTTGCGCAGGCGCCTGAAACCCCCTTCATCGCAGCACTGCGGCCGCAGGCAAAGGCGGCAGGGGTGAAGATGTTGGGATACCGCCCCCATGCCGATGTATTGGCGGCGATGGGACGGGCGGCGATCGTGGTCATGCCCGGACGCTGGCCCGAGCCCTTTGGCCTCAGCGCGCTGGAGGCGATGGCGGCGGGGGCGGCGCTGGTGTCCGCGCCGTATGGGGCGCTGTCGCGGGTGGTGGGCGATGGTGGCCTGCTGGTGCCGCCAATGCCGGTGGAGGGGCTGGCCGCCGCCCTGTCGGGCCTGATGGGTGCGCCCGCCGCGCGCGCGGCCCTGTCGGCGCGGGGACGCGAACAGGCGCGCCGGTTCGACCTGCCCCATGCCCGTGCCATCCGGCACGAGGTCCGCGCCGCCTGTATCGGCGCAGGGGTGTGATGTGGGCGCATGTTCGGGGCACATGACCATCGCGCATGTCGGCAGCATGGGGGCTGGGTATGTGACAGGCGCACCAGTATGCCTATATGCAGGAAACGTAATTCGAGAGTGATGGAGTAACACCATGTCGGACGCCACGCAGGCATCGCTGGATACGGACAGGCTTGTGCCGGTCACGGTCCTGACCGGATTTCTGGGCGCGGGAAAGACGACGCTGCTCAATCACATCCTGACCGCCGAACATGGCCGCAAATATGCGGTTGTGGTTAATGAATTCGGCGAACTGGGTGTGGATAACGACCTTGTCGTGGATGCGGACGAGGAAGTGTTCGAAATGAATAACGGGTGCATCTGCTGCACCGTGCGGGGTGACCTGATCCGTATCCTTGGCAACCTGATGAAGCGGCGCGGCAGGTTCGACGGCATCATCGTGGAGACGACCGGCCTGGCCGATCCCGCCCCCGTTGCGCAGACCTTCTTTGTCGATGAGGATGTGCGCGGCAAGACGCGCCTTGATGCGGTTGTGACCGTTGTGGATGCCTATAACGTGCTTCAGACCCTTGAGGACAGCACAGAGGCGGTGAACCAGATCGCCTTTGCCGATGTGATCATCCTCAACAAGACCGACCTTGTGGACGAAGTGGCGCTGGCCAGCATCGAATCGCGTATCCGTGCGATCAACGGCGTGGCGCGCCTGCATCGTGCGCAGCGCGGCGATGTCGCGCTGAGCGATGTGCTCGATCAGGGCGGGTTCGACCTGCAACGCGCATTGCAGCAGGCCCCGCATTTCCTGGAAGAGACCGAACACCATCATGAGGAGGACGTAACGTCGATGTCCTTCGTGGTTGAGGAACCGCTTGACGCGGCAAAGTTCCAGGCATGGATCGGCGCGCTGTTGCAAGAACAGGGCGCGGACATCCTGCGCGCCAAGGGCATCCTGAATTACAGGGGCGAGCCCCAGCGTTTTGCGTTTCAGGCGGTGCATATGATGGCTGATGGCGGATTCATCGGCCCGTGGAAAACGGACGAGACCCCGCAATCGCGCCTTGTGTTCATCGGGCGCAACCTTAACCGCCCGCAACTGCGTCGTGGTTTTGAAAGCTGCCGTGCGAGATGAGTGAGCAGATGAACACGACCATGCCCGAAACCCTTCTGCAACGGCGTGGCGCCACCCGTACATTGCAGGCCCATGTGACCGGCTGCGTCATTTCGCGTGACAGCCAGCAGGTCGCCTTCGTCACGGGGGAGGGGGATATCGTCCTCGCCCCGCGTGCGGATTGGGGGCAGGCCGATGCGTGGCAGGTGATGACCATCCATGATGGTGCGATCCTGTCGGTCGCGCCCGATGCGGGGCCAGGTGGGTTCCTGACGGGGGGGGACGACAACGCCCTGCGCCGCGTGGCCGCCGATGGGTCCGTCAGTGACCTGGTCAAGGGGCGCCGCTGGATTGAACATGTCACGACCTGGACCAACCCCAGGGATGCGGCGAAGGGCGGCGTAATCGCCTTTGCCGCGGGCAAGAATGTGGAACTGCGTGATGCGTCGGGGGCGAATACGCTCAAGACGCTGGAACATCCCTCCACCGTCAGCGGCATTGCGTTCGACGCCAAAGGCAAACGTATCGCCGCGTCGCATTACAATGGTGCGACGATGTGGTTCGTGCAGGCCAGGGTGGACACGCCGCGGCTGCTGGAATGGAAGGGCAGCCATATCGGCATCGCCATCCATCCAGAGGGCGAGGCGCTGGTGACGTCGATGCAGGAATCCGAACTGCATGGCTGGCGGCTGTCGGACGGGCACAACATGCGCATGAGCGGCTACCCCTCCAAGGTGCAGTCGATGGCCTTTACCCGCAATGGAAAATGGCTCGTCACCAGTGGCGCGGATGTCGTGGTGATGTGGCCGTTCTTTGGCGGTGGGCCGATGGGCAAGGCGCCCGCGGAACTTGGCGGGGTGCCGGGCGTACCCTGTACCCGTGTTGCGACCCATCCCGTCCATGACATCGTGGCGGCGGGTTTTGCCGACGGCACGGTGCTGATTGCCGACAGTGCTGCGCAAAAGATCCTGCCGGTTTGCACGGCGGGGGGCGGGCCGGTATCCGCCCTGACCTTCAGCGAGGATGGCTGCGCCCTTGCTTTCGGGACAGAGGAAGGACGCATCGCCATCGTGGACCTGTCCGCGCGTTGAGCACGGGATCGCACGCGGGCGGCATGTCCGGGTTGGATGTGCCCCCTGTGCGCGTCCTGCATATCATGGCGGGGCGGGGAAATGGCGGGGCGGAACTTTATTCCACCGATGTGATCCTCAGCCTGCAGCATGCGGGACTGTCACAATGCGTGGTGATGCGCCCGGATGCGCCGCGGGCTGCGGAACTGCGCGCGGCGGGGGTGGATGTCATCACCGATCCCCTGAATGTGCCCCTTGCGATGATGCAACGCCGGCGCGTGGGGCGTGAAATCGCGCGCTATCGGCCGGATATCGTGCATTGCTGGCTGCGCCGTGCGGCCGAACTGACGCCGCCCAATACGGGGCGGTTGGCGCAGGTCATCGGCTGGTTCGGTAATTACAAGGATCTGCGCGCGTTTTCGCACTGCCGCTGGTTCGTGGGCTGCACACCTGACATGGCGGATTCGATGCAGGCGCGCGGGGTTGCTGCCGAGCATGTCGCCTATATCCCGACCTTCCCCTCGGTGGAGGACGCTGCCCCGGTATCGCGGCGGTCCCTGAAGACGCCCGATGATGCGCGCGTGCTGCTGACGCTGTCGCGCCTGCATGAGGCAAAGGGGCTGGAGACGTTGTTGCGCGCATTGCGTGACCTGCCGGACTGTTACCTGTGGATGGCAGGCGACGGGCCGCTGCGTGATGCGCTGGGGGATCTGGCTGCGACGCTGGGTGTGGCGTCGCGTGTGCGTTTCCTTGGCTGGCGGACGGACCGTGGCGCGTTGCTTGCCGCGGCGGAGGTCTGTGTGCTGCCGTCACGCTATGAACCGTTCGGGACGGTCATCCTTGATGCATGGTCGGCGCGCGCGCCGCTTGTCGCCTGTGCCAGCGCCGGGCCGCGCGCGCATGTCCGCGATGGGGAAAATGGCATGCTGGTGCCGATTGACGACGTACCCGCCCTGACGCATGCCCTGCGCGCCGTACTGGATGATCCGGCACTGCGTGCGCGGATCGTGGCGGGGGGATATGCGCAGTACCGTGCCCGTTACACGCGTGAGGCGGTGACGCAACAATGGCTGGATTATTACCGCCGCATCTGCGTGCCGGGATGACGTCATGAAACCAGGGTGACGTCATGAAATCTGGTTTCTGTATTTTTAAAACACTATGTCTTTCAAAGATTTTCTAGGAATCATTGCCAGGAGCATCTGGCCTTTACCGCGTGGGGGCTGCCTGTTCTGGCGCAACCGGTGCCGGAGGGGCGGGCGGTTGCTGCTTTGCCACGCCGCCGAGGAATGATTCCGCCAGCGCACTGTATAGCGAATGGTGGCAGATCATGCGTGAGACGCCATAGGCAAGGAATGCGGTGGCCAGCAGGGCCAGCGTGACTTCCTGATTGTCGCACATTTCCATGACGATGACCGACGCCGTCAATGGTGACTGTACCACGGCGGAAAAATATCCCACCATCCCCAGCAGGACGACCGCACCCGGCGTGGTGTGGGGCAGGAACTGTGCCACCCATCCACCAAACCCCGCCCCGATCGCCAATGATGGCGCGAACAGCCCACCCGGAATGCCGGAGCAGTAGGAAATGATGGTGGCGATGAATTTCAGGATGAAGAACGATGCGGGGTAATGTGCCTGTCCATCAATGATGGCATGCGCCTGATAATATCCCGTGCCGTAGGTGATGCCGTCCGATGCGATGCCAAGGATCGCCAGCATCAGGCCGCATGTGGCGGCGAACGCCACGGGATGGCTTTTGGCAAAGCGTCCCAGCGCACCCGGAAGGCCCGCCGTCGCACGGATCAGGATGGCGGAAAACACGCCACCGCCCACGCCGCCAAGGATGCCGCAGGTCAGCACCGCGATCCAGCTGATGCCGATGGGCACGCTGACGTCGGTATGGCCGAAATAGGTATAGTTGCCGACCAGCGCGATGGCGGTGACACCAGACAGGATCACACCCGTCAGCATGGTGCCACTGGTGCGCTGTTCGAAAGAATGGCTCAATTCCTCAATGGCAAAGACGATCCCGGCAAGCGGCGTGTTGAAGGCCGCAGCCACGCCCGATGCCCCCCCCGCCAGGATCAGGCCCCGCCGCATGCTGACGGTGGACAGGTTCAGCCAGCGCCCGCAGGTATGCATGATGGCCGCCCCCACCTGCACCGTTGGTCCCTCACGCCCGATCGACGCCCCGGCCAGAAGGCCCAGCGTCGTCAGTGCGATCTTGCCAAACGCGATCCGCAACGTCAGCAACCGGTCCACCACCGCGAAGTTCGTCAGGTTCAGTGTCGCGATGGTCTGCGGGATGCCGCTGCCCTGTGCGCCACGGAACCATGTCCGCGTCAGCCATGATGACAGGGCAAGCCCACCTGGCGTGACAATCAGCATGACCCAAGGGTTCCATGCGATCAGGTGCGTGCGGATGGCCGCCGCCCTGTCCGCCGCAAGGGCAAAGACGACCGCCACGATTCCCACGGCGATGGCCGCCGTCCAGCAGGCAAGCTTGCGCCGCCACTGTTCCGTGGTGATCCGTGCGGAACGCCGCAGGTGACGCCTGCGGGCCGGGGTAAGGTCAGGTTTCATAGCCGGACAGGGCTTTCAGTAATGACGTGGAACCGGAACCGGTATCTGCTGTGCAAAGATGGAGATAACGTTATCAGACGGGCGTACCGTTCCAGGGTGCGCCGTGCTGATGGTGCGTTGTGGCGCGCAGGGGCCGTTCGGGGTGGGGTGACATCGTGCATGACCGCCACAATGACCCCAAACCCGTGTGTTGGTACAGGGTTGCCGGATCATGTCGCCGTGCCACTGCATGGCTGCCATCCCCGTTGCAACAGTCATCAGGGCAGGACAATGATGCCGTTATGCTTGGCCTTGCGTTCGGGTTCAACATGAATATTGATCAGCGCACTGCCCAGTTCCCGGCGTAATGCCTCCTCGATACGGTCACAGATCTGATGGGCGGCCTCCACACTCATGTCGCCAGCAACGACGAGGTGAAATTCGATGAAGGTCATCGCGCCGACGATACGCGCGCGGATGTCATGCGCCTCGATCGCGCCCGTGGCGTTGATGGAGATGATCCGGCGGATCTGCGTCAGCGTGGCCGGTTCGGGTGCCGCGTCCATCAGGCCGGAGATGGAGGTGCGCATCATGTCCCACCCGGTGCGCAGCACATTAAGCGCGATCAGCCCGGCAAGGATGCTGTCCAGCCTGTCCCATCCCGTCAGCGGGATCAGCACAAAGCCCGCCACCAGCGCGGCTGACGCCCATACGTCGGACAGCACATGCTGTGCCCCCGCGATCAGGGTGGGCGACTGGTGGCGTCGCCCTGCCGCCATCATGACCGCCCCCCATACGAGGTTGAGAATACCCGCCCCGCCATTGAAGATTACGCCGATCATGGAATTGGTCGGCAGGTGGGGGTCGAACCATCCCTTCCATGCCTCATGCCCGATGGTTATGGCGGTCATGACCACCAGTACCCCTTCGGCCACGGCGGACAGGTATTCGGCCTTGTAATGGCCATAGGTGTGGTTTTCGTCCGGCGGCAGGCTTGCGACATGCAGCGCCCACAGCCCCGCCACGGCGGCAACGACATTGATGATCGTCTCCAGCGTGTCGGAATATAGCGCGACACTGCCGGTTGCGCGCCACGCCATGTATTTCATCGCCAGCGCAAGGATGCTGACCGCCAGCGTCACCCAGGCGATCAGGTTGCGTGATGCCCCAGAACTGGAACCAGAACTGGAACCGGAACCGGGGGCTGTGGTCGGCATCGCCGTGTCTGGGGATGTGCTGATCATACGCTATGCGCCGCCGCAAGCATGCACAGCGTTGCATCATGGCGGGTTTCCATCTGTAACGTGGGATGGACGATCCTGAAGCGCGCCTTGAGTTCGCGGGCGATATCATGCAGCGTACGGCTGTTCATCGCGGGGGCATGTTCATCGCGGACAAGATGAACCGTAAGCGCGGTTTCAGTCGTGCTGATGGGCCAGATATGCAGGTCATGCAGGTCCACGATATCAGGCAGGGTGCGCAGATACTCTTCCACCTGCATGCGATCAACCGAACGTGGCACCCGGTCGAGCGCCATATCCAGCGAATCCCGCAGCAGCGACCACGTCCCCGCCACGATGGAGATGGAGACCAGCAGGCTGACCACCGGGTCCATCCACAGCCATCCCGTCATGACGATGATGCCGCCCGACACCACCACCGCCAGCGACATCAGCGCATCGGATGCCATATGAAGGAACGCGCCCCGCAGGTTCAGGTCCCCTTTGCCCCCGCTGGCGAACAGCATTGCCGTCACCCCGTTGACGGCAATGCCGATGGCGGCGACGACCATGACCGTCATGCCCGCAACCGGATGCGGATGGGCAAGGCGCAGCACGGATTCCCAGATGATCCCCCCCGTCACCAGCAGGAGGGCGACCGCATTGCCCAGCGCCGCAAGGATGGAGGAGCGGCGCAGGCCATAAGTGAAATTGGCGGTGGGGGAACGCCGTGACAGGATTTCCGCCAGCCATGCGGCCCCAAGCGCCAGGACATCGGACAGGTTATGCCCCGCATCGGCAAGCAGCGCGAGCGCATGCGACGCGACGCCCCATGTGGCCTCTGCGATGACGTAAATCAGGTTCAGCGCGATCCCGAAGGCAAAGGCCCTGCCATACGAGGCCGGGGCATGGGCGTGGTGATGGCCGAACGCGCCGTGGGCATGGTCATGGCCCGCATGTCCATCCTCCTCATCATGGTCATGGCTGTGCCCATGACCGTCATCATGATGGGGGGAATGATCATGCCCATGACCATGACAGGATTCGTCGTGATGCTCGTCGCCCATTGGCGCGCTCTTTCCTCGGTCTGTGTCCCGGCGATGCTGCGCCATGGAACGCGAACTTTCAGCGGCTGGGGACATGCGGCGCGCATGGGGCACCCGCATTAATGCGACATGCCGCCCTCGCCCCATCCGGGTCGGCATGATATGGCAGGCGCGCCGCACACGGGCAATGGGTGATTGCAGATCACATGCCCATTCATGTCATACCCCCTGCCGGAGCATCATCGTGTCGATGGACCCTTTCCCGATGATCAGACTTACCGAACTGCGCCTTCCCCTTGGTCATGACCGCGCGGCGCTGGAACAGGCCATTGTGGAACGCCTGGATATCGCCCCTGATGCGCTGGAGGGGTTCGAGATATTCCGTCGTGGCCATGATGCGCGCAGGCGGGGGCGGGTGGTGATGGTCTATACCATCGACTGCCGGGTGCGTGACGCGGATGTGGTGCTGGCGGCGCATGCGCAGGACCGCAATGTGGTTGTGGCGCCCGACACCCGCTACCGCATGTGCATTTATGATGGCGCACGCCTCGCCACGCGTCCGGGTTACAGCCGTCCGGTCGTGGTCGGTGCGGGGCCATGCGGGCTGATGGCGGCACTGGTTCTGGCGCAGATGGGGTTGCGGCCCATCATTGTCGAACGTGGCAAGGTGGTGCGCGAACGCACCGTCGATACGTTTGCGTTGTGGCGCAAATCCGTCCTCAATCCCGAAAGCAACGTGCAGTTCGGCGAAGGCGGGGCAGGGACGTTTTCCGACGGCAAGCTTTACAGCCAGGTCAGCGATCCACGCCATTATGGCCGCAAGGTGCTGGAAGAGTTCGTGCGCGCTGGCGCGCCGGAGGAAATCCTCTATATCTCCCACCCGCATGTCGGCACGTTCCGCCTTGTCTCCATGGTGGAACATATCCGCGCCCAGATCGAGGCGCTTGGCGGGGAATACCGCTTTGACGCGCATGTGGATGAACTGCTGATCGACGTGGCGGCGGATGGCGCGCGCCACGTCACGGGGGTGCGGCTGGGGGATGGGCAGGTCATTGCGGCCACGCATGTCATCCTTGCCATCGGGCACAGTGCGCGCGACACGTTCGCCCGCCTGCACGCCAGCGGGGTGGAAATGGTGGCAAAGCCCTTTTCCATCGGCGTGCGTATCGAACACCCGCAATCAGTCATTGATGTCGCGCGATATGGCACCCGCACGCCGGACCCGGTGGTCGGGGCGGCGGATTACCGGCTGGTGCATCATGCGTCCAATGGGCGCGCGGTCTATTCCTTCTGCATGTGCCCCGGCGGCACGGTTGTCGCCGCCACGTCGGAGGAAGGACAGGTCGTGACCAATGGCATGAGCCAGTATTCCCGCGCTGAACGCAATGCAAATGCCGGAATTGTGGTGGGTGTCACACCGGATGTGGATTATCCCGGCGGCCCTCTGGCCGGGATTGCGTTCCAGCGTCACTGGGAACGTCAGGCGTTCCTGGCAGGGGGTGGGCGTTATTTCGCCCCGGCGCAGACGGTGGGCGATTTTCTGGCCGGCCGCCCTTCCACCTCGCTTGGCGATGTCGTGCCGTCCTATCGCCCCGGCGTCACGCCAACCGACCTTGCCGCCTGCCTGCCGGATTTCGTGGTCGCCGCCCTGCGTGAGGCGTTGCCGGCCTTTGAACGTAAGCTGGAGGGATTCGCCATGGCCGACGCCGTCATGACGGGGGTGGAGACACGGACTTCCTCCCCCTTGCGTATCCTGCGGGGTGTGGATGGGCAAAGCGTCAATACCGGCGGCCTTTATCCGGCGGGTGAGGGGGCGGGGTATGCGGGCGGTATCCTGTCGGCGGGGATTGATGGCATCCGCATGGCAGAGGCCGTTGCCCTGTCGCTGGCGGGACGCCCGGTGGACGGATTGGTGCGCAAGGGGATGGTACAGGCGTCCGAAGCGCGCTAAGGCAGGATTTTCATAAAATCCTGCCTGACTCAGCGCTGTGTTCGCAGGCTGTCGGGTTGGGAGATCAAATGGACATCATTCATAACTTATGAAAATGTATTTCTGTTTTTTGTTGAAAAATTCTGTTATTTTCATAATTTAAGGAATATTTTTTGTGTAAAATCCCGATCCAGCAGTCTCCAACAGCCTGTCGGATCGGCTCCGGGATTTGACCAAAAGTGCAATATGGATGTCCCTATGGGTGCAAATTGATCGTTCGCTCAGGATCGGGATAATCAAAGTTGTCAGGTATCGCTTTTTCTCAAAATCCTGCGATGGTCTTTGGTGCTTTTGAAAACCACCCCGCCAAAGACCTTGTTGCTGTTCATGGTGTGTTTCAGAGAGTGTTTGAAAAGTCAGGCTTGATAACATCCTGAAATTATAAAGGT
>NZ_BANE01000247.1 GCF_000964405.1 Novacetimonas hansenii JCM 7643 | reverse complement strand
GCTTTTTCCAAAAAGCTTCAGAAGACGCTGCCTTTTTGAAAAAAATAGGAGAGCCAGCTGTGCAAACCTGTCGAGATGGTTTGCAAACTGGTCAGGTTAAATTTTTATATTACATTTCTAATTTTGGAATGCCTCTGATGCTTTTATGATGGCTATCAGGATAATAGTCTGTCTTGGAGACAGGTAGGGAAAATGCCTTCATGATGGCTTGCCGTGCTGTTTCAGTCAGTAATTTTTGGTCATCATCAAATATAAATCTTTCTTTGTGCGTATTGTAAGTTATACGGCCCCTTGGCCATTCTTCATATTCAGATCCAGCGGGTAACTGCGTAAGCGCGTGAGATGGTCTCTGGTAACATAGGCCCACCCAGAAATTGTAGTATTTGCCCAAAGTTAGGGCATCACCATAAAGGTTCCCCTTGAATAAGGGGAACCTTATCACATAAAAGCCGGGTATGGTCCCTTTCTGTAATATCCCAAAATATTCCAATAAATGGATTTGGGACGTCTTTATTCACGGTCCTGAATGTCTTTTTTAATCAGGTCGATCAGGTATTTGCGGGCTTGCTGAGAGCTTAAAAATGCTTTCACATCTTCGCTTTTGGAAGATTTTTTAGCTCTGTTGGCAGGATGATTAATGCGATAGCACTTGATTTTTCCGTATAAAACAAAGCTTTCAAGCTCTATTTTTTCTATTTTTTGGTCCAGATAATTAACCCAGGGAGAGGAACATACTGCGGTTTCGCCTGAAAGTGGGAAAAACTCTCTTCTGACATTGGCCGAAGAAGCACCGTTGGCAAAAATGATTATATCTGGTTCCATGTACTGAATGGCAGCTTTCAAGAGGTGACCAGACAGTTCCTTAATTGTCTCATAGTTTGGAGTGCTGTTTGGGTTCGGTCTGCTGCCTTTCCAGTCAAGGCAGAACAGATTAGCCCAACCAATATTTCCATCACCAAAATGACTGCCTAAATCTCTCAGGAAATTATAAAAAGTGAATCCCGGATCTTTTTTCTTTTCTATGTATTTCAAAAGAAACTTCTTCTGCTTCTCCATAGCTTCTTTGATGTAGGACTGTAAATCAGTATAAGGTTTGTTTTCGTTGACGACGTTCCAGCCTCTGGTTTCCCGGCCGACAACGAGAATTCTCTTTCCTTGCTCCCATTGTGCTGGAGATGTAGTGACAAAGAGACCTGATAAATTTGAATACTCTAAAGATTCTTGTTTTTTATTAAAAAGATCTTCGTTGTAATTTTTAAGTATATCGAGGTATGAGTGGTATAGTTTTTTATCAATCGTATTTTCGGTGTCTGTTGTTTTTTCTACAATATTTTCCATATTTTTTCCAATTCGAAAACAGAAAAGATTTTAACTATCCGTATACTATGCTGATATCATAAGGTTAGTGCACAGGAATAGCTGATTTTTGATGGCCACGCGCGTTATATATAAATGAAGTTACCTTTTCTAATACTGATAGTTGTGACCGTGTATCCTTGTAAACCGTCATGCCTTATTCCGCTATGATATAAATATAAAAATGAAATATGTGGTTTTTTTGATGTATTAATTCAATTTCAAAACCAATTATTTATACTTTTATTGAAATATCATATTCTCCCAATGTGTTCTAAAAAAGTTTCCCCCAGATTTTTTATTTTTTAGCCGGATGTTTGTCAGGACGGGGCGGTTTTCCTTGACGAAGGATGTGGAAGCCGCCAGCAATGACGGCATGGATACCATCAGCCTCCTTGCCCTGCTCCTGACGCTTTCGGCAGGGTTCAGCATCCTCAATCACCACACATTACGCCTGCCGGTGACGATCGGTGTGCTGGTGTTTTCATTGCTGGCCTCCCTGCTGCTCATGATCCTGAACCTGTTGATCCCGTCTTATGACCTTCAGGCCCTTCCACGTTCTGTGCTGGGGGCCGTAAACCTGCCCACGTCACTTCTGAATGGCGCGCTGTCGCTCCTTTTGTTCGCGGGGGCCATGCAGGTGGATGTCGGGCACCTGCGCGCACGGCTTGCATCGGTGGCCGCCCTGTCGGTTCTGGGGACCGTGCTGGCCGTTGCCTTGTTATCGGTCGCCGCGTGGTCTGTCTTTGCCCTGCTGGGGCATGCCGTTCCCTTTGCATGGTGCATCGTCCTTGGCGCCATCCTGGCCCCCACCGACCCGGTTTCGGTTGTCGGCATGCTCAAACGCCTTGGGCTGCCGGGACCGCTCCAGGCGGTTTTCGCGGGGGAAAGCCTGTTTAATGACGGCGTGGGCGTGGTCATTTTCGGTGTGACCGTCGGGCTTGCCACCGGTGACAGCCATGGGGTCAGCGCGCTGGACATCGCCCTGAGCTTCTGCCGCGAGGCGATTGGTGGCGGCCTGTTGGGCGCGCTGATCGGATGGGGCGTACTGTGTGTCATCAGGGGACAGCGGGACCCGCATATTGATCTGCTGGCGTCGCTGGCGCTGGCGACCGGAAGCTTCAGCCTCGCCACCCACCTAGGCATGTCGGGCGCGATTGCCGTTGTCATGGCCGGGCTGTGCTTTGGCTCGGGCCATAACGGGGCATCGCGCGCGGAACTCGACATGCCATGGACACTGATTGACGAGGTGCTGAACGTCTTGCTGTTCATGTTGATCGGTTTTGAAATCCTTGAGATCACGCCACGCCTGTTTACGGTGCTGGCGACGCTTGCCGTCATTCCGCTGTCGATTGCCGCGCGGGCATTGAGTGTGCTGCTGTCGATCCTGCCGGTCCATCTGCGGCATTGGGAACGCGGCCGTGCCCTTGGTATCCTGACATGGGGCGGGCTGCGTGGCGGGATCTCGGTCTCGCTGGCGCTGGGTCTGCCGGGGGGCGCGTTGCGCGACCTGCTGCTGCCTGTCTGTTATGGCGTGGTGGTGTTTACCATCATCGTGCAGGGATTGAGCATGGAACGGGTGGCCCGCCGGCTTTATCCCTCCGGCCATGCAGGTGGCCCTGACCCATCGTGATGAAGGTTGCTGGTGGTGCGGCGGGTGCCGTGCGCCACGGTTTCGCCATGGCCGTGTGCGGGTGTCGCCCTCTTGGAAAAAGGCGACACCCGGCACCGGTTTTGCGACATGGCCTGTTTTGCGACATGGTCTGGGGCCGGGCCATCCCGTCCCCGCCCCGTTCCCCTGTCCAGTCCCCCGGATTTTAGGGCGCGTTCGCCAGTGCCTGTGCCGGCAGCAGCGCTTCTTCCACCAGCGGCCATGGCACGATGCCGGTCGCGGCGATGCCCGCGAACGTGGTGCGGACATCGAACGGGCGTCCTGCGGCCTCCGCCTCATGCGCCTGTCGGGAAATCAACTGATCGAACATCAGCTTGCCGGTGACATAGCTGGTGCCGTATCCGGGCTGGCGCAGGTACAAAAGCTGTTCGAACCCGACAAGGGAACTGTTGGGATCGGAATAGCCGCGTGGCGTCCATGACGCATGGAACCGCCCCGCCGTGGCAAGGTCCATCTGGTTCGCCTGCACATACAATGACGCAAGCCCGCGCGCCGCACGGTTGGCCAGCATGATCCATACCAGTTCGCGCCCGCGCGGTTCGTGGTCATACAGGCCCGCCTGCATCACGATTTCCTCGTACGCGGTGGCGAACCCTTCGGATCGCGCGGCATAGATGTTGAACAGGGGCGCACCACGGCGGATCGGGTCGGGATTGGGATCGTCCTTGATCCGCGCCAGTTCCGTCCAGTGGATGTCATGGGAATAAAGCGGCCACGGGTCGAGTGCCGTGATCCTGAGGAAGAAATTGCGATCCCCCGGCGCGGTGTAATCCAGGGTCTGCGCCGCCATCGCCGCACGGTAATAAGGCTGGTCGGGCACCAGCCCCGACTTGATGATGAAATCGGTGAACTGCTGCATTTTCGTCGTGGCGTATTTGCGATAGGCCACGGCATTGTCAATGGGTTTCAGCGGCGGCAGGTTGCGGTTATGCAGTTCCTCCAGCCGCAGGGACGCCTGCGCGCGTTCCAGTTCGCGCCGTAACAGCGTAACCTGCTCGTCCCAGCTATAGGGGACAAGCTGCACATTTTTCATGTACCAGTTGTAATTGTCCTTGCCCACGCCGGACGGGCCGGTCTTGGTCGGGGCCTGGGCCGCGATCCAGTTCGCGAAATCCTGCGTCGCCGCCAGCGCCTTTTGTGCCGCCTCACGCACCTGCGGGCCCGCGCCCTCCAGGGTTGCGGCCTTCTGCCCCTCCAGGGTGCGCATCTTCAGCGATCCATCCAGCAGCGCGGACAGCACCTTGGCCTGCCGGCGGAAATCGCGGTCGCCATATTTCCACAGGTCGGCGGCGTTGCTTTTCGCCAGCCACCCATGCGCACGCGCCAGCAGCGTGGGCACCCCCGACAGGCGCGCGGCAAGGTCCTGCGCCGCCTGTGGCGAAAGTGGATAATCGTAATGGAACAGGTCGATCGTATCGGCCGACGGGCCTTCATGCGCGGGGACGTCGCTTTCCTCGGCAAAGATGGTGGCGAAATATCCGGGATCGCGCGCCCATGGGCGGCGCACCCGCAGGTCGAAATCCAGCCCGTTCATTTCAGCGGCAATCAGGCGCGCGTCGATATCGTCGTCGGTGGTCCAGCCTGTGTGATCCAGCGCGGCCAGACGCTTTTGCATCTGTTTCAGGCCGTCTTTTTTATGCGACAGGGCCTTTGCGTCATAATCCGGCGCCCCGTCGCGCTGTTCCGGCGTGGCAAGCGCGCGCCAGTCGGTAAACAGCGTCTGTAGCTGTGCGCTGGTGGCATGTGCCGGGGTGGCCAGAATGTTGCATTGGGGCAACAAAATAATGGCCCCCGCGCACAGCAGGGCCTTTGCGCGGTGCCTGAGAATTTCTTGCAGCATTCCTGTTCCCGATCGTTACGATATGATGTCATACGTTGCCCGCACCGGATACAGGGTGTCAATTCCTGCCCGCGCGTGGTGGACATTTAAGGTGGTCTGGCGAATCTTTTCGCGCAAATCGTCACAGACGCCGGATTTGTTGAAAAAACCGGCATTAGGTGGATGTCCATTACTTTCATCAATACCACGGACGCAAATATTCCGGGCGCGGCAGAAACGATATTGCCACGCACCTCTGCGCGCCGTTAGATGGGCCATGATGAGAATCACCCGCCATGACACCCGGCATGACACCGGCCATAACACCCGCCATGGGCCATGCCGAC
Organism: Novacetimonas hansenii JCM 7643; assembly: GCF_000964405.1. Classification (GTDB taxonomy): domain Bacteria; phylum Pseudomonadota; class Alphaproteobacteria; order Acetobacterales; family Acetobacteraceae; genus Novacetimonas; species Novacetimonas hansenii. The sequence goes on along the minus strand of NZ_BANE01000247.1, from coordinate 2,314 downwards.
GGCCCGCCGCCCTTGTTCTGCTTGCATCCCTGCTGGCGGCGACGCCCGCGCTGTGTGCCGCGCCCGTGGCGCATGCCGCGGCGTCAGATACACATCCGTCACGTCTTCCGCCGCCGCTGACGATTGCGGGCCTGTATGCGCAACAGAGCATCATCGGCACGTCGCCCGAACATTACGCCTGGTCGCGTGATGGCGCGCGTCTGGCCTTTGCATGGAATGACCATGGCACGGCGTTTCGCGACATCTGGGTGTACGAGGCCGAGACAGGCGTGGTGCAGCAGGTGACGCATATGGACGAGGCCGCCCATGGCAAGGCAAAGGGCGTGGGCGTGACGCAGCTTGCCTGGCTGCCTGACGGGCGCATGGCCTTTGTGATGGATGGCGCGTTGCGGGTGGCGGACCTGCATGGCCATGTGGGTGTGCTGGAAATCGTGCGTCATGGTGTGGGGCAGATATCGCCGTCGCCCGACGGGCGGTGGCTGGCGTTCGTGTCGGATGGGGCATTATGGCTGCGTGACATGGGGCAGGCCGCGTCCACACCCGCGCGCATCGTGGTGCCCGGTACCGCCGATGACGGTGTGGACCGGATGGAATGGAGCCCGGCCTCCGACCGGATTGCCGTCGTCATGGCCGATAACCGTGCCGTGCATAAGGTGGAAATTGATTACGACCATGATGGGCAGGTCCATCATGACCATGTGACCCGCGCGTTTCCCGGTGATCCCGATACCGGTTTCGCGGTCGGGGTGGTCGATGTCGCGGGTGGGGCGCCGCGCTGGATGGCGCGTGACAATGCGCAGGACCCGGTGTGGAATTTCGGCCTGTCGCCGGATGGGCGGTCCCTGTTCGTTAATCAGAGCGACCTGACGATCAAGCATCACGCCATCGACATTTACGACGTGCCAACCGGGCGGCGGCAGGTGTTCTACCGCTTTGCCGACCCGGCGCAGGTCCGCCCCGACTGGCAGGTGGCATGGGCGCCACGGGGGCAGGGGCTGGTCGTGTTGACCAACCGGTACGGGTATAACCAGCTTTATCACATTCCCACCATCGGCGCGCGTCCCCGCGCCATCACGCGCGTGATGCCGGGGCAGGGACCGTGGGAAATCGAATCCTTTGTGGCGGACCCGGTGCATGGGCGGCTGTATTTCACCGCAAACCAGACCGGCTATGCGCAGCGGCAGGTTTATCGCGTCGGGATGGAGGGCGGGACGCCCGAACTGCTGACCCGGACGCACGGCACGCATGAGGTCGTGTTTTCCCCCGGGTTCGACCATGTTGCCGACCGGTTCAGCAACGACATCACGCCGCCCGACCTGTATGTCGCGGCTCTGGGCGCCGGCACCCCGTCCTTTGGCCGTGTGACGCATTCCCCCCTGCCGTCGTTTGACGCGCGGCGATGGGCCGATGTGCGCTACATGGATTACAAAAGCCATGTGGACGGCGCGCTGCTGACCATGCGGGTCATGCTGCCGCCCGATTATGACGCCAGCCGCCGTTATCCCATGATCGTCGGGTCGGTTTATTCCGATGCGGTGCGTGACCAGTGGGGCGGGCGCAACGCCCATCCGACATGGGGGCTGGACCAGTATCTGGTGTCGCGCGGGTATATCGTCATCAATCCGGGCATCCGTGGCAGTTTTGGCCGGGGAAAGGCATGGAACCGCCCGATGCTGGGCCAGTACGGGGTGCTGGATGTCAATGACCTGCAGGACGGGGCGCGGTTCATGGTCGATCGCGGCTATGCCGATCCGGCGCGCATCGGCATCTGGGGGTCGAGCTATGGCGGGCTGATGACATTGATGTCACTGTTTACCAAACCCGGTTTTTATGCCGTCGGGGTGGCGGGCGCACCGGCCAGCAATGTCGCGCATGCCTATCCCGAACAGGAATGGATCATGGGGCCGCCCGCCGGGTCGGATTTCCCCGCGCGGTACCAGCGGCAGTCGGCGCTGTATCATACTGACGGCCTGCGCGATCCGCTGATGATCATCCACGGCACACGTGACGAGGTCGTGTTGTATGCCGATACCATGGCGATGGCGCAGCGCATGATCGCACAGGGTAAAATGTTCGCGCTTGTCACCCTGCCGGGTGCGAACCATCCGTGGGATATGGAAAACCTGCCCCAGACGCGCTTTGCCTATACCCAACTGGTGCGGTTTCTGGATCAGTACCTGCACCCGTCATCGGGGGCCGTGCCCGCACAATAGCGACGCACAGCCCCATAAGGGACTGTTTGAAAAATCAGGCGCGATAACACCCTGAACTCATAAAGGTTTTTGGTGAAGCTTTTTCTAAAAAGCTTCAGAAG
>NZ_BANE01000248.1 GCF_000964405.1 Novacetimonas hansenii JCM 7643 | reverse complement strand
AGGCGCGATCTGCGGCGGGGTGGGCAACGTCCCGGGCGGCTGCGGCAGGGAGGGCGGCGGCGGCGCGTTGACCGGGGGCGGTTCCACCGGGGTGGCCCCCTGTTCGGTTGCAACGGGCGTGGCACGGGAAGGAGCCTGCGCAAGCGAAGGCGCGATCGCGGCCGGCAGTCCCAGCAGCACGATGAGCGAAGCCGTGGCGCCGTGGCGGGCGCTCCGTCGGACGGGTTTCAGCACGAGGCTCTTCTTCTCCAGTTTTTCTTCTTCGACATGTTCGCTTTCCGCCAGCGGCGCTTCCTGCGGGGCCTGCCAGCGGAACAGCCGCTGACCACGGCGGAACAGGCCGCCGATACTGCGCAGGACCATCAGGAAACTGCGCACGGGACGGTCGGGCTGAAAATCGCCCCAGTTGGACCACGCATCGTTGCGCCCGAACATGAACTCCACGATCTGGCGTTCCACGTCGAGGTCATCGACACTCCATTGCAGGTGCAGCTGCCCCGGCTTGGAAAACAGGATGACGGCGGGGATGCGCACGTCGATGCCGTCTTTTTCATTGTGATACAGCATCGTGACGCGCGTTTGCGTCGGCAGGGCATGTTCCGTCGAAAGGCGCGCCGCAATCCCCCCCAGCGAGATATCGCTGGTATGGGCATGGTAATGCTGCCCATGTTCATCAATCAGCGTAATCGGCAGGGTTGCGCGCACGCGCGGCTTGTGACGGATCTGGCGGGTTTCGCGCCCCACCGCGATGGAGGCGAGGACGATAATAAGGCTGACGGCCACCCACAGCGTATTGAGCGCAAAGGACTGCAACGCCAGTCGGTCATGATATTCCCACATCATCCCGCCAATACCGCGCACCAGCGCCAGCGCCAGGATCACCGCCAGGATGACATTGGGATAGACCGCGTTAAGGTCGAAATACTCGCTCTGCAACAGGCCGCCCTTGTCCGTGACGTTGAATTCCCCCTTGCGCGGGTTCAGCAGCGTCATGATCGTCACCCGCACAAGGAACAGCGCCAGCGTGGTTTCGTAGATCTCGCTCCAGAAGGAATAGCGCCACCGCCCCTCCACCCGCGACAGCGTGCCGATGGAATGAAAGACATGGGGGAAGGCATAGACAAGGATCGCAAAGGGCGAGGCGGCGATGATGTTCTGTCCCAGGAACAAGAACGCCAGCGGGGAGGCAAGGAAGACCAGACGCGGGATCGCGAACAGGAAGTGCGACATCGCCGAAAGATAGCAAAGCCGCTGCTGCCACCGCAGGCCGGACCCCAGAAGCGGATTGTCCAGCCGCATGATCTGCAGCATCCCGCGCGCCCAGCGCACGCGCTGCCCGATATGGAGCATCAGGCGTTCGGTCGACAGCCCGGCGGCAAGTGGCTGGCGCAGATAGGCGGTATGCCATCCCTCGCGCTGCATCTTGAGCGCGGTGTGCGCATCCTCCGTCACCGTTTCGGTCGCGAACCCGCCAATGCCCAGCACCGCCGAACGGCGGATCGCGGCGCACGACCCACAAAAGAACGTGGCGTCCCAGAAATCATTGCCGTCCTGCACCAGCCCGTAGAACATGTTGCCTTCGGGGGGCACGTTCTGCCCGGTGGCAAGGTTCCGCTGGAAAGGGTCGGGGGAATAGAAATGGTGCGGCGTCTGCAACAGCGCCAGCTTTGGATCGGCCATCATCCAGCCGATCGTCTTTTTCAAAAAGCCGCGCGTGGGAATATGGTCACAGTCAAAGATGACGACATATTCCCCCTCCGTCACGCGCAGGGCGTGGTTGAGGTTGCCGGCCTTGGCATGGTTGTTCTGGTCACGGATGATATAGCCCGCGCCCGCCTCCATCGCGAAGGCGTGGAAGCTTTTGCGCCGCCCGTCATCAAGGATGTAGACATTCAGCTTGTCCGCGGGCCAGTCGATGGCAAGCGCACCCAGAACGGTGGAGCGCACAAGCGACAGTTCCTCGTTATACGACGGCACATACACATCGACCACGGGCCAGTCGGTGGTATCGGCAGGCAGCGGCAGCGGTTTGCGGTCCAGCGGCCATGACATCTGGAAATAGCTGAGGCACAGCGTCAGCAGCGCATAGAGTTCCGCCGCCACCAGCAGCAGCGACAGCGCCGCCTGCAAGGGTGAATGCAATTCCAGCGTCGTGGTCAGGCGCCATACCATGTACCGAAGCGACACCAGCAGGGACAGCATCATCAAAAAGCAGGTGACGCCGCGCCCCTTGCGTCCCTTGAGGAGCAGAAACAGCCCAACCGTCCCGCACGTGACAAAAGCCTGGCTGGTGGTCGATATCGTGACCCCGCCGGCCATCAGCATCAGGAAAACCCCGACCGCCATCATCACGAAAGGGGACGCAGCGGAAACGGCGGGCACGCGCGCAAGCTGCTCAAGACGCAAGCGTTTCAGGATCGCCCTGTATATCATCGCCCGTACATCGTTTCGGAATTCCAATAAACTGAGATACACCCGTCCGCCCGGAACATCCCGGACATTGTCGGCCACCCTTCAAATCCCCGGGGACAGCCGGGACCGGCCCCGACATCCATGCAATCTGCCTGCGAACCCGTGCCGGAATCAGGCCGGACCGGCCTTTGCACCTGCCGCACCCACATCAGGAACAACGTGGATGGCCCCTTGGATCGACACCTGATTCCAGACGTTTGTGAACGCTGTTAATATTGGTTAAAAAAGCATCTACCGACCACCCCAGAGCGTGTCAAGCAACATAATTCACGCCCATGGACGAAATCGGGTCATGGCCATCATATCGACATAATCACATGCAATGCAGCATGCTGCCTGCCTGTTGCCCGGACTGTATCAGCACATTGCACGCGCCAAGGCAATGCCGCGACAAGAAGGAATAATTTCCTGATTTTCCCGCATTGCCTGCATGGACTTCCGGGCTTTGTGCATGCTTTAAGGGTTAACAGGCCCAATCATAGGAATTATTTCACGCCTTACCAATCTGCCCCTTTTCCACGTCACGGACCCATCCAAACGCGAATCAGGGAACCGGTGACAGGTTATCCCGCTTCAGAGACCCATGACATGCCACAGATCAAACTTAACTATTTTTTACATTAAAGATCCGTCCGAAGGGGTGGCATGAATGGCCCGACGCCATTTACACCCCCACCTTTCGTCGGCATGTGCGTTTGTGGCATGCCCTTTGACATGCCCGTGGGGCAAACATCGCGTGGCCCGTGCGTTACACGATTCCCAGACCAAGGCCACGTAAAGTCATGGATATGCAAGAATCTGATATCAGAAATGCAATATCTGACATGAAACAGACCCCTTCATGGCCCCGCCCGATGCCGCGCCCGTATCACAAGGGCAATGTGGCCGAAGACCTTCGCCTGACCACGCTGCGTATCTTGCAGACGGAACGGCTGGAGGACCTGTCGGTACGCCGCCTGACGCGGGAGGTACGGGTCGCGCCTGCCAATTTCTACAACCACTATGCCTCGCTCAACATGCTGCTTGTGGAAATCGCGGCGGATTGCCTTGATGAATTTTCAGAGGTGATTGGCCATATCGTCCACCGTTCCACCAACCGGCACGACGCGCTGAAACGCACGATCACGCATTATGTGGAATTCGCATGCCGCCATACGCAGCTTTACCGCGTGATGTTCGGCTATCTCAGCGACACGGCACAGCACCCGCGTTACTGCCGGGCGGCGCAACGCACGTTCAACCGCCTGCGCGACCTGGTGGAGGCAGACGTGTTCCCGCCCCCGCAACCGGTGGACGCACCGTCCGACACCGCGGCCGCCCCCATGCCCGACGATGCAACACATGTGGGGCACTGCATCTTCGCCATGAGCCACGGGCTGGCGGGGATGATCGCGCAGAATCTCGTTGCGTTGGAACAGGGGCGCGAGGACAGCATCCGCACCTTTGTCGAACGCACCATCGACCTGTTCACGCATGACCGCCTGACGCAGCAGCCCGCGTCGTACCCGATCAAGGTATAGGCCCCACGGCATACGGCGTGGGGCGTGGGGCGTGGGGCACAGGTGTGCGCACGGGCCGCCGCACGACATCGTGAAAATCTGCTGCTGACGCTTTTTCCAAAAGGTTCAGACCCCGTCACCTGATGGGAAAAGCCCGCCCCGGAACATTGGTTTCCACCACCGCCATGCCCACCATCGCACCGTAGCCAGCCCCCGGCCGCACAGGACCATAAACAACAGGGTCACAAACACATGGACCACGCACGGGGCCACACACGGGTCCGCACGCTATGTGGCATCAGCCGCCATGACCGGTGTTACAGCATCAGGCACGTGCAGGTGAGTGATGTTACACAAAATGTTTTGCAAATCTGTAACAACAATGGATATTTACCAAAAGTAATTTTAATTATTAATGTATTTTTTAAGAATCTTTAAATAAAAATACATAATTTATTGACATGTCCCATGTGTGATGCTGATATTCCCATGCCAATCCCGTGCCGACATTTCACGTTCGCGCCCACATTCATCCAGCCGCGACATCCATGACGGTTTTGCCCGTCCCTGTCGCGCCGCGGCCCGCAACGCATGATGGCCGCGACAGACCTGCACAAGAAAGGCCGCCCCGACGGTCTGCCTCCCCTTTTCACCGGCAGAAGAAGACAGCATCGTGATGCGCACTATTTCTCCCTCATCCCCGGCGGATCACAACGGCACACCGTCCTTTCCCACCTCCTTTCCCCCGATGCCTGACCGCCTGTGCCGCGACATCGTGGACTTTTGCAACAAGCACCACACCACCTGCCGGGAAACGCGTTTCCATCCCAAGAGCATCATCATCGAGGAAAGCGCCACCGCGCATTACACCTTCCTTGTCCGGCACGGGACGGTGAAGCTGTCGAAATCCATGCCCAACGGCCGCAGCCAGATCGTGGGGTTTGTCGGCAGTGGCCACATCCTGGGCACCAGTTCGCAGGACGTGTACATGTTCCAGGCAGAGGCGATCACCGATGTCACGGTCAACAGGCTGAGCCGCACCATGTTCGAGGACATCCTTGTCAATGCGCCGGACATCCTGTCACGCCTGCTGGAGGAGACGACGGCGCAACTGGTGATGATACAGGACCGCCTGCTGGCGCTGGGGCGCAAGACCGCGCGGGAGAAGCTGGCGTCTTTCCTGCTGCGTGAGGCGACGCGCAACAATGGCAGCAACATCCACCTTCCGTTCTCGCTCCAGATGTCGCGCGCGGACATTGCGGACTATCTTGGCCTGTCCACGGAAACCGTCTCGCGCCTGATGAGCATGTTTCACCAGGAAAAGGTCATCCACCGTTCCCGCCAGGTGATCCAGTTGCTTGCACCATCGCACCTGGCCGCCATGGCCTGCACCATCCTGTAGGCTCCTCCCCTCTTTTGGGGAACCGGCGCCTGACGCCTGATCCCCCGACACAGCCCCCCCCCGGACGTGTCATTCGGGACGTGTCAGTCGGGGCCTTGCGATCGGGTCCATGCCAATGCAGGCCATATCGCGTGGCAAAGGCGACATCGGGGACATTCCAGACGTTAGTTTAAAAAGTCAGGCGCGATAACATACTGAAATGATAAAAGTTTTTGGTGAAGCTTTTTCCAAAAAGCTTCAGAAGAC
>NZ_BANE01000249.1 GCF_000964405.1 Novacetimonas hansenii JCM 7643 | reverse complement strand
GTTACCCAGTCATGGTTTCCAAAGGGCAATGCCCTTTGGTGGGGGTTCGGGGGCAACGCCCCTGATGCCGTCGGCCTTCCCGATCAGGGCCGGGCCTCCTGCATCTCTAAAAATCATGATTTCCAAAGGATATTTACCTTGCTGGATGAAGGACGGCCGACATGAACCTTTTCGGTGCGGCGGTTGCTGTGGTGGGGGCTGTGGGGCCGGGGTCTGCGGCCACGCTGAAGCTGTCCACCGGCAGTGTGGGCAATGCCGATTTTACGCGCACGCCGCAATATCGTGTGGTTGCGGCGACGGTGTGGGTGCAGGCGCTGTCGTCGGACGAACTGGCGCATGTGGGGGATTTAAGCCAGCAGGGCGCGTTAAGGGTCGTGTATGTCGCGGGCGATGTGGGCGGCATGGACCGTGCGGCGGGCACGGGCGGGGACATTGTGAATTTTGATGGCGCGGACTGGCTGGTGGTGCGCCAGATGGAGCAATGGGGGACAGCATGGTCGAAGCTGATGGTGCGCAGGCAGCCACAGGTGACGTGACCGAGGGCACGGTGCTGACGGCGTTGGGGCAATGGCTGTGTGCGACCATTCCCCTTCCGGCGGATGCGGTGATGGTGGGGCAGGTCAACCGTGTGGCCCCGCCCTGTGGCGCGTTCGCCATCATGACGGTGGCGGGACGCGGGCGGATCGCCACCAACCGCACGACCTATGGCGCGGGATGCCGCATCGTGTGGATGCAGCAGCAGGTCGATGTGCGTGTGGACCTGCATGGCGCGGGTGCGGGCGATGGGGCGGGGCGCATCGCGCTGCTGTTTCGTGACCCGGCCTGCGCCGCGTTCCTGGCGGGATATGGCACGATCGCGCCGCTTTACGCCGCCCCGCCCCGACAGCGCGATTTCGTGTCCGACGCCGCGCAGTACGAGGATGTGTGGCAGGTCACAGTGTCATTGCAGGTCAATTCCACCGTGACCTTTGCACAGGATTTCGCAAACGCACTCAATGTCGGGATTTTCGAGACCGACGCAACCTTTCCACCGGAGTAAGATATGGCCGGCATTCCTGTTTCTTCCATCGTCCGGGTTACACCCGGCGTCCTTGCTGCGGGGGGCGGTGTCGCGTTCCTCAATGCGCTGGTGCTGTCGCGCAATGCGGGGCTGCCTGCATCGGGGGTCAGCGTGTTCACCTCCGCCGCCGATGTCGCGGCGATATGCGGGGAAAACAGCGTCGAATACGACATGGCGCAGGTCTATTTCACGGGGTACACCAATGCGGTGCAGACGCCCTCGACCCTGCTGATGGCCGCATGTCCCACCTTTGTCGATGGCGCGCAAGGCCCCGTGACCGCCACGGCCACCGCCACGCTGTCGGCGGGGGCGGTGCAGGCAATCGCGGTGGGTAATGGCGGCAGTGGATATACCACCGCGCCCAGTGTCACAGTGTCGGGCGGCGGCGGCAGCGGGGCCACGGCCACCGCGACCGTCGCGGGCGGCGTGGTCGT
>NZ_BANE01000250.1 GCF_000964405.1 Novacetimonas hansenii JCM 7643 | reverse complement strand
TTTTCCAAAAAGCTTCAGAAGACGCCGCCTTTTTAAAAAAAGGCAGCACCCAAAAACTTTTCTTATTTTTATCAATGATTTGTTTTCAAACACTCCCTCAGCCAGAGGGACAAAGCCGCGCTTTTACAATCCTTTGGGGTCAGGGCACCTGCCGCGCGGTGTCGGGATGGAGTTCCTCCTCCAGCGTGGGGATCTTCTCTCCGATCAGCAGGTTAAGCACCACGGCCGAACACACGCACAAAAACACCCCGTTACCAAGAAACAGCCGCGCCATCCCGCTGACATGCGCCAACAGGATGGGACATGACATCGGCAACATGCCCAGCCCCATGGAAACCGCCGCAATCATGCCATTGCGCGTGCCCTCGAAACGGACATGCAACAGTTCGCGGATGCCCCCCACCGCCGTCATCCCGAACATCACCAGCGCACATCCCCCCAGTACCGGCGCGGGCATGGCCGCGATCACCGCGCCGAGTTTCGGGAACAGGCCCAGCACGATCAGCACCACCCCCGCCGCCGCGACGACAAAGCGGCTGCGGATGTTGGTCATCGCGATCAGGCCGGTATTCTGCGTAAACGCGTTATAGGGAAAGCTGTTGAACAGCCCCCCCAACATGGTGGACAGGCCATCCGCACGGAACGCCGCGATCAGCGTTTCCTCGTCCATGGGGCGTTCGGTAATGCGCCCCACGGCAATACAGTTGCCCGTCGTTTCCGCAAGGATCACCAGCATCGTCAGCGTCATGATCAACACCGGCACCACATGAAAGGTCGGCACGCCAAAGGCCATGGGCATGCTGAGCGCGAACCACGGTGCATCATGCACGGCCTGAAAATGACCCATGCCACAAGCCAGCGCGATGATGCTGCCGATAATCAGGCCAAGCAGCACGCTGATATTGGAGATAAAACCCGATCCCGCGGCATAGACCGCCAGCGTGACCGCCATTGTCACGCCGCCCAGAACAAGGTTCGGGGACGTACCGAACGCCGCATCCGATGGCGTCCCACCCCCCAGCCATACGCCTGCCACCGGAATCAGTGTCAGGCCGATGACCGTTAACAAACAACCCGTCGCAACGGGTGGGATAAACCGCATCAGCCGCCCCAGCGCCGGGGCCAGCACCAACGTGCAGCCCCCCGCCCCGATGATCGCGCCAAAGATGGCGCTGTTTCCATACATCTTGCCAATCATCACCATGGGCGCCAGCGTCACGAACGACGCCCCCTGCACGATCGGCAGGCGGGAGCCAATCTTCCCGATCCCCACGGCCTGGATGATTGTGGCAATCCCTGCTGTCATCAAACCGGAATTGATCAGGGTAATCGTCTGCCCCATGTCCAGACCCAGTGTCGCGGCAAGGATGAGGGGCACGGCCACGGTGCCCGAATACATCACAAGCGCATGCTGCAGCCCGAACGTAAACAGCATGCCAAGCGGGGGGACTTCATCAATCGGGTGGGGTCTGCTGTGCTGCATGGTGGTCGTTGCCTTCGGCATCACGATAAAAGGCCGTTCCAAAACAGCCAGCGGATGCAAAGAAAAGGTTCGGGGGCATAACTTCCAAAAGATGCTTAAATATTAAGACTCTTTTGGAAATAATACCTTCCATGAACCTTTCATGATGAACGGTATGTTTCATGGGCCATGCCCGTGCGCGGCCCGATGCGTGATGACCCGTTCATCACGCATTTTCCACCCCGCAACGGACAGGACAGGACAGGACAGGACAGGACAGGACAATACGAACAGCCCGCCGCATCCTTGCGTCAACGCGACGGGCCATCGCCCTCAGAACGCGGTGGAGATCGTGCCGGTCATGGTGAAGCGCGGTTCCACCATGAAGGAGTTGCCATTCGCACTGCGTCCACCACTTGCACCGTAATAGACGTTATATCCCCCCTGATTGCCCGCGGAATAAATCGCCCCCATCGCCCCGGTGCGCACGACCGATCCCGTCAGGTTGGTGAAGTTCAGGCGGAAGGTTGGCGATTTGGCATACAGGAACGGCTTGAAACGATACCCAAGCGACAGCGTATCGGTGACATAGCCGGGAATGCGTTCACTGTTATCAAGCGCCACCGACTGCGGGCCGGTGTAATGGACGCTCGCATTGGCGAAGAAGCCCTTGTATTTATAGGTCAGGCCGAAATTGGCCATGACATGCGGCGCCATGATGGCCTGCTGGCCCTTGGCACGGATCAGGTTTCCATTGCCATCCGTCACATTGGAATCCTGCGTCGCATGCAGATATTCGAACGAGGCATACGGGCTGAACCCGTAATATGACCGGCCCGCCACCATAACGTCAAAACCACGCATGGTCTGGTTCCCGCCCTCGATCGGGGCATACTGGTTCGCACCGATATAGGTGTCGAGAATGCGGTTCGTCACGTTGTAGTTGAACAGCGCAAGATCAACCATCACGTATTTGTCGTGATAGCGATAGCCCAGCTCTTCCTTGATGGAATACTGGTTCTTGAGCATTTTCGTTCCCGGCGTGGTCCAGCCAAGGTCAACGGCGCTTGGCTCACGGTAATCACCTTCGGCGTTCACATAGATCTGGTGATGATCATTGAACTGATATCCGATCGAAAGCTGCGGCAGGGGTTCAGTCGTGTTGGTCCCGCTACGCGCGCCGGTATAGTTCGAACTGTGATTCATCCACTGCTTGTTCCACGCATTGGACATCACGAATTTGAAGCCCGCATGGATCGTCAGTCGGTCATTGAAATATTTTGCCGTGTCCTGCACAAACAGCGAATGCAGTTCATATCCTGCGGTCTGCCCAAATACCGCGTTGCTGTTGATCTGGTACTGTGCCCAGTTGGGGCTGGGGTTCGCGCCATTGGCCATCGTGGCGCTGAGCGGATAGGACTGGATGGTCTGGGCATTTTCATACCAGTACCCGACCGAGAAATGGTTATGCGTGTCGATCTGGTAATTCAGCTTTGCCACCGCACCGACCTGACGCACTTCGTTTTGAAGGAAGTAATTGGTCAGGTTCTGGTTTGTCGCAAGCTGCCCGTTGTTGTAATAGGCCACCGACGACCCGAACAGCGTATTGTACGACCCGTCGGACGCCGTCGTCCCGCCAGGGGAACCATCCCATCCCTGCCCAAAGCTGAAATAAGGTTGCAGGTCGAGGGAGAAGCGTGACGGCAGCACCACATGCACAGGTGCGGTCAGAAAGATCTGGTTCCAGTGATCGTTATTGTTCTTCCAGTAATTATCGCTGGAAGGATCGGAATTACGGCCATATCCGACGCCAGTATGTTTGTAGTTATAGAATGCCGTGGCATCAGGATAGGAATCGATTGTGAAATCCTCGGCATTCCATGACAGGAACAGCCGCGCCGTCGATCCGTTTTTCCAATCCTTTTGCAACCCGAAATCAATATGCCTGCGCTGGTTGATACCCGATCCCATCCATGATCGCGCGTGCGAGTTGGAGAATGAAAAGAAGCTGCGCACGCCCGTATTGCCGATATCCCCGGATTCAAGGCGGATGAATTCGCGTGACAGGTTGTTCGTGCCATACGAAAAATCCGTCATGCCCCCGAATTTGTGCGATGCCGTGTGGGAACGTTCGTTCATGACACCGCCCGCCGCCGACATGACCGGCAGATCGGTGCCCGCGCTGCCTGGCGTGACCTCGACACTTTCAAGGTTTTCGGAATCAATGTTTTCCGCCAGATATTTCGCAGCCGCCGCCGGTGCGCCATCAAGCATCAGCCCCATGTCGAGGTCCGTCAGGCCACGCACCTGAATCTGTCCCCCTTCCATGCCCGATGAATCCGGGGTCGTGACATTCAGGCTGGGCAGGTTTTTCACCAGATCCAGTCCCGTACTGGTGGGACTGCGCATCTCGATATACTGCTTGCCCACCGTCTGGACCGCATGGGGCGCGGTTTCCAGACGCATCATCCCGCCACCACCATCACGGGCGTCCCGGGCGCGCGAAACATGGATGACCTCTGGCGTCTCAGGGAGGGCTGTCGCGGGGATGGCCGTCGCGGGATGCGCCGATGTTCCCTGCGCGGCGGCCGGCCGTGCTGCTGCCCCCCGATGCGTAACACGATGTGCCACCGCGGGTGCGGACGTTGCCGCAAGCGCCCGATCCATGGTCCCCGCAAGCGCCAGCCCCGCCCCCGCAAGACATGAAACCGCACATAGCCGTGCGCGCAGGCCCATTGCATATTTTCCCATGATACCCCCATCCCCTGTCGTGCGCATGCGTGACGATCCGCCAGTCATCACGATGCATTCCCGTACCGGGACGCATATCCCCGGTTGCATGGCACGCGCAGGTCAACGGCTGACAGCATGGTCGCAGATGGCAGGGCAGTGCATTTCAGCGTGATGTTCATCCGTCCCCCCGAACATTGTTACTCTTCCGATCCGGCATAACAGGACTGCACCTCCCCCGAGGTCATCCACCCAGATCCCCATCCCACAGGCATTCCCCTTCTCCATGCGACCGCGCCGCATGGCCATCGCGCCATACGCGATCATGGAAAAGGATCAGATGCCAGCAGGCGTCTTGTTGACCTAAAGGAAATAAGATGACGGGGGAAAGGCCAAAAAAAGCAACAGGCTGTTTATGTACCTGCATGCACGCCACATCGTGTGCGCGCATCCCCACCAAAGGGGCAAAGCCGGTTGGCAACGCAACGAACCGATCAGGAAATGACGGTTTTACAGGACTGTTTTTACTGTGTTTGTAGAATTACAAAACGATCCCGCAACAAATACAGGGATCATTCCCCATCTGGGACCGACAGACCCGGAACACCGGATGCAGAACCAGCAACAGGCCGTTTCTTTTTCCGTTACACCCCAGACCCCACGGGGCGAACATCCCCACCCCTGTTTTGCCATCCTGAATCGAGGCACCGCACAGATCCATCCAGTGACACGGCATGTCGGCGCCCCCGTCCCCAAAGGCGGCAAAGGCGGCAAAGGCGGCAAAGGCCCTTCTGGACGCCAGAAGATGAAAGCAGGGGAAAAAACATCTCTATAAAAAACTGTTTGAAAAAGAAAAACGGCAGTTACAGACACTACCGTTTTTTCAAGAGATTGTTTGAAAACAACCCTTGGATAAAAAAGAAAAGTTTTGGGGTGCCGCCTTTCGATCGAAAAAGGCGGCGTTTTCTGAAGCTTTTTGGAAAAAGCTTCACCAAAAACCTTTATAATTTCAGGATATTATTAAACGCGACTTTTCAAATAGCCTCTAAAAATATTGGTTATTTCTAGGTTTTTTAAAACTTCATCAAAAATTTTATTGTTCTAGCGCAATACTGGTCATGCTTTTCCAAGCAAGATCTCAAAGATTTAAGGGCCTGCGCAGCTTCAAAAAGATGATGCCTTGCGACGCATTCCGGGAAGCAGCATCACCAAAGCCCCTTCCGCGACATTGAACACCAGCACCGACACCACCCGCATCCCATATGAGCAAGGCAGGCAGAAAGAGCATATGGAACAGTAACCGTACGAAAAAACGGCCCTTCGCGATATGCGAAAGGCCGTTTCCCAAACCCGGTGGCAACAGTAATAGCAGGCTATGCCGCCTTACTGCGCATCCATGAACTGGTCATTACCGATAATGCCCAGCTTCGTGATACCAAGACGCTGCGCATCGGCAAGGACGTGGGCCACGGTCTTGTAATTGGCAAGACGATCCGGATGGATGTGCATTTCAGGCTGCACCGGCATCGACGCCGCCTCTGTAAAATGCGCCTGAAGTGCGGCTTCATCAGGTACCGGGTCACCGTTCCAGGTGATCGTATTGTCGAAATCAATCGACACCGTATCAATCTGTGGGTCCGGCTCTGTCGAGGGGGGAGGATTCCCCTGCGGCAGGTCCATTGAAACCGAATGCGTCTGCATCGGGATGGTAATGATCAGCATGATCAGCAGCACAAGCATGACGTCAATCAGGGGCGTGGTATTGATATCTACAATACCTTCGTCCTCTGTCGTGCTGCTGGACCCGACATTCATGCCCATGGCGCGTATTCTCCCAAAAGTGGCCGGGATTGCCTCCCGGCCGGGAATGGATACCGAGGATCAGCCGTGGGGCTGTTCGGTAATAAAGTCAATGTGAATGATGCCCGCCTGCTGACAGGCCGCAACAACCTTGCCGACTGCCTCATACTTGGCGGCCATGTCGCCCCGGATCTGGATCTGCGGCTGCGGCTTCTGTGCCGCCGCATGTTCCAGATGCGATTCGAGGTCGGCATAGCCATTCAGCGGGGTTTCTCCCCAATATGCCTGCCCCTTGGACGTCACCGCGATCACGACGTTATCAATCGCGGTGCGGGTCGGCTGGTTTGCATCCATCGGCAGCTTTACCGTGATGGTGTGCGTCGCAACTGGAATAGTGATCAGAAAGATGATCAGCAGCACCAGCATGACGTCGACAAGCGGTGTGGTGTTGATGGCCGACACCACCTCGTCTTCATCGCCGCCACCTCCAACTTGCATTCCCATGATCAGGCCACCCGATTGTCAATAGTCGTGGTTGTAGGAGAATTGTCCGGACGAACCGCAATCGTGTTCTGCGGATCGGAACCATGACGATAGCCGCCCATCAGGATGGACTGCAAGTCAGCGGCGAAGTTACGCACCAGATCCATCGCGCCCTTGTTACGGCGCACCAGCAGGTTGTAGCCCAGAACCGCCGGAACCGCGGTGCCAAGGCCGATGGCCGTCATGAT
>NZ_BANE01000251.1 GCF_000964405.1 Novacetimonas hansenii JCM 7643 | reverse complement strand
ATGGGCCGCATATCGCCCTGTTCCAGCGCGCGATCGAGGCGTGAGCATGGACCCTTCGACGATATTGTCCGAACTCCTGCCCTTCATCCCCGCATCCTATGTCGGCGCGGTGGTGGACTGGGTGTCGTTTGTCATCGCCGCATCCGCGCTGGCCATGCGCTACTGGCGGCCCCCTGCGGCGGGGTCACGCGCGGCAGCCGTCTGGATGGTGGTGTCCGCCATGGCGCAGGCGCGCGGGTGGAACGCATCGGCGTATCAGCCCGACCGCAAGGCCGTGATGGTGCCAAAGGATACGTCGCGCGCCGCCGCCGCCGCGACGCTGGGCCTGCATCCGGCCGATACGCGCCCGAATGCGCCGCGCACCAGCAGGCCGCCGGCCTGATGTGTGAAGTGTGACGTTGGTCCTTCGCAATGGTGGTCGATCCCGGCCAACGCCACGCCCCGTCTATACCGCCAGAACATTAACGATCCGTCGCCGCATCGCAGGCGACATATTGATGGAGGCACGGATATGCCCAACCGACCCAACCTGCGTCCTGTTATCCTTGTGCTGGCCTGTGGCCTTGCCGCCTGCGCCAGCAGCCCGCAGGGCAAGCTGCGGCA
>NZ_BANE01000252.1 GCF_000964405.1 Novacetimonas hansenii JCM 7643 | reverse complement strand
TTCGAAGCTTTTTGAAAAAAGCTTCACCAAAAACTTTTATAATTACAGGATGTTATCAGGCCTGACTTTTCAAACAGTCTCTTAAGGAACGCTGATGTTCACAGGGAAGGCTGGATAGGGTGTTTTGCTTTCTCAATCGCGATTTATGGTCATGAGGTTGCGAACAATCTGCCCCCAACCTCATGAGATTCGATCCCAGAAAAAGCTAAGTCCGCTAAGATCATGAAATCATAAAAGTTTTTGATGAAGCTTTTTCCAAAAAGCTTCGAAAGACGCCGCCTTCGCCGATCGAAAGGCGGCACCCAAAAACTTTTCTTGTTTTTGATCTCATGGATGGGGTGTTCAGATGACGCTTAACACCCCGCCATCGACGCGCACCGATGCCCCCGTGGTGGCCGAAGCCTGGGGCGAGGACAGGTACACCACCATGTTTGCGACTTCCTCCACCGTTGCGGCGCGACGGATAATGGAGGAGGGACGATGCGTCATGACAAAGTCGGCGGCCACGTCCTCCAGCGTCTTTCCGGTTTTTTCCTGCTCTGGCCGCAACATTTCCGCCAGCCCTTCGGACAGGGTCGGCCCCGGCAGGACGGAATTGACCGTCACGTTCGTCCCGGCCATCCGTTCCGCCAGGCCACGCGCCACCGCCACCTGTGCGGTCTTGCTGAATCCGTAATGGATCATTTCCACCGGGATGTTCAGCGCGGATTCAGACGAGATGAACACCACCCGCCCCCAGTCGCGTTCCTGCATGCCCGGCAGGTATGCGCGCGACAGGCGTACGCCTGACATGACGTTGACCTCGAAAAAACGGGTCCAGTCCTCGTCCGGGGTGTCAAAGAAATCCTTGGGTTCGAAAATGCCAAGGTTGTTTATCAGGATATCGCATGATGGATGCGCCGCGACCAGGGCTGCGCACCCGTCTGCCGTGCCAAGGTCCCCCACGAACCCGACCGCGTCGCCGCCCGCCCCCGACACGATGGATACCGCCCGGTCCACCGCCGGTTGCCTGCGCCCGTTGACCACAACGCGCGCCCCGCACCCCGCCAGACCCGTGGCGATGGCCAGCCCGATGCCGCCTGTCGATCCGGTTACAATGGCCGTCCGGCCCGTAAGGTCAATTTTCATGGCTGCTTTCCCATGGTCGTTTTCCGTGTGGTGTGACGATAACCGGGCGGCAGCGTACACCACCCGCGCCCCCGCGCGCCACAGGCATCATGACACGCGGGCGTGAACACCCGCGCGCCCCATGGTGTCAGCGAAACACCAGCCCGCCATCAATCAGCACCGACTGTCCTGTCATGTAATCGGAATCCGGCCCCGCCAGCCATGCGACGAAACCGGCCACGTCATCGGGCGTTTCCGCCCGGCCCAGCGTGATGCCATCGACATATTTCCTGTATGTCGCGCCGATTTCCGCGCCGGTTTCCTCGGCCATGCGGCGGTCGATTTCCACCCACATGTCCGTGCCCACCACGCCGGGGCAATAGGCGTTGACCGTGATGCCAAAGGTCGCCAGTTCCTTTGCCGCCGCCTGCGTCAGGCCCCGCACCGCGAATTTCGTCGCGGAATAGACACCCAGCAGCGCATAACCATCATGCCCCGCAATGGAACAGGCATTGATGATCTTGCCCTTGCATGCCTGTTTCCTGAATGCCTCCGCTGCGGCCTGAATCCCCCACAACGTGCCGTCCACATTGATGCGGAAAATCCGCCCCATGTCGTCGGGTGTCACATGCAGCAACGGCTTGACCTGCGCCACGCCTGCATTGTTGACCATGATGTCAACACCGCCCAGTTCCTCCATCGTCCGTGCAATGGTGGCAAAGACCTCGTCACGCATGCTGATGTCCGCGCTGATGGCAACCGCCCTGCGCCCCAGCGCCATGATGTCCGCGCGCACCTGCGCCAGGCGGTCCATGTTCATATCCACCAGCGCCACGTCCGCGCCATCACGCGCCAGACGCAACGCAATGCCGCGCCCGATGCCCTGTGCCGCACCCGTCACGACGGCCACTTTCCCAACAAGAGACATGAACGATGTTCTTTCTTTATTGTCCCGACAGCGCGGGATGCGCCGCGTTGCAGGCACTAACGCCGCGACAGGGGGAAAGGGATGTGCCTTCCGTTATTTGTGATGGGGCGGGGGGGGGGTGCTTCAGGGGGG
>NZ_BANE01000253.1 GCF_000964405.1 Novacetimonas hansenii JCM 7643 | reverse complement strand
GCCGCAGGGGCGCCCGCACCATCGGTCGGCGGCGCGGAAACCGCCGGGGCGGCCCCATCGGCCGCCGGGGCCGCGTCCTGCGCCAGCGCCGCAAGCGGAGACGAAACGCACAGCATGGCGGCGAAAGCTGCCGAGGTGATGAGAGCGTGTTTGCGATGCAGTCTGATCATTTACTCAGGATCCTCTAGACAGGACGTGTTGTTTTTAGAAGCTGCGGGGGACTGCGAGCCCCCGCATCGCAACATGGGCTGACACCGCCACACTCAGTCGTTCAGGCTGAATGTGATGGTATAAAGGTGATGAAATTCCTTGATCGGAACACCATTTTTTACGGCCGGAGCATAACGCGACTGACGCACGGCACGCAGCGCGGCATCGGCAAACGGCTGCCCACCCTTCACGCTCATGACCTGGCAGTTGCTGGTCGCGCCCGTCGTTTCGACGTCACAGGCAACCGTCACGACGCCTTCGCGACCCGCATCCGACATTTCTTCGGGATATTCGGGCACCACATGGTTCAGCGGCGACGAACCAGCCATATGATCGGGCACGGGCGGCGCATTGGACACCGGCGCATCCGACGACGACGGCGGCGTAACCTTTGCCGGCGGCATGGGCTTGGGCGGCTTCGTGTGCGTCACGTGCTTGATCGGCGGCGGCGGCGCCTGCACCTGGATCTTCGGCGGCGGGATGTACGGCGGCGGCGGCTGCGTGATCACCGGCGGTGGCGGCGGTGGC
>NZ_BANE01000254.1 GCF_000964405.1 Novacetimonas hansenii JCM 7643 | reverse complement strand
GGCGCGACAGGGCAGCATGGCGATCTGCTCGACATCATCCGCGATTGCCTCGGGCTGCTTGATTTTCGGGATGTCGCCGACGAGGCCCGGCACTTTCTCTGCCTGCCGCAACCACAGCCACGACCGGCTTCTGATCACGGTCGTTCCGATGCGTTCGGGCATGACGCTTCCCCGCAGGCATCAGGAACCGCTGATGCGGCACGACGGCTCTGGGCCATGTCCCGCCCGATTGCCGGCACGCAAGCGGAAACTTGGTTGCGCCATCGTGACCTCACCCGCCTGACGGACTTGGCATCGCTGCGTTTCCACCCTGACTGCTATTATCGCGCCGATGCTGACAGCCCGACCGAGATCTGGCCTGCCATGATCGCCGCCGTCACCGATCTCGAAGGTCGCGTGACCGGCGTGCATCGCACCTGGCTGGCGCGGGACGGACGCGGCAAGGCGCCTGTCCAAATCCCCCGTCGGGCGATGGGCGACCTGCTCGGCCATGCCGTGCGTTTTGGCGCAGCCTCTGACGTTCTGGCGGCAGGCGAGGGGGTCGAAACGGTGCTCTCGCTCCGCGAGGTCATGCCCGATTTGCCACTAGCCGCGTGCCTGTCCTCGGCGCATCTCGCCGCCATGACGTTTCCGCCCACGCTGCGCCGCCTTTACGTGCTGCGCGACGACGATCCCGCCGGAGACCATGCGGTGACGGCCCTGCATGCTAGGACACAGGAGGCCGGGATCGAGTGCCTCGTGCTGTCACCGCGTCTGGCGGATTTCAACGATGATCTGCGCTATCTCGGGCGCGGGGCGATGCGGGCGATCCTGCATCCCCAGCTTGCCCCGCAGGACGTGGCGCAGTTCCTGCATCCGTTCACGCACTGAGGCGGGCCGGGAAGGGGGTGTGCGGGTTAACTTCTTTCCGGTGTGGTGCGGGGCTGTCCTGTTTCCGGATGGGGCGCGCCCGCAGCCTTTTCTGGAGGGGAGCGGGCGTCAGTCAGGCCGGGCCTGCAATGGCGGAGCCGGCTATTTTCCGCCGCGC
>NZ_BANE01000255.1 GCF_000964405.1 Novacetimonas hansenii JCM 7643 | reverse complement strand
CTTTTTCGATCAAAAGGCAGCACCCAAAAACTTTTCCTGTTTTTATCGATGATCTGTTTTCAGGCACTCTGCTTATCTTCAGGGAGGAAAGGCGACATGTCCCTTTCCTCCCCAAGCCATCACTTCACCGGCTCAGCCACCTTCTGCGTGGTCTCCACCGGTGCGTTGATCCGCATCAAACGTGACAGTGCCTCGACCATCTGGTCCATCATCTCGTCCGTGTGGAATGGCCCGGGCGTCAGACGAAGCCGTTCGGTCCCGCGTGGAACGGTGGGATAATTGATGGGCGTGGCATACAGCCCGTATTCATCAAGCAACCGGTCACTGAGGTCACGACAGCGCTGCGCATCACCCACGGGAATGGGGACGATATGGCTGGGTGTCATGGTAAATGGGATCCCGGCCTTACGCAGGCGCGCGCGGAAGGCGTTGACCCGTTCGAACATCCTTTCACGACGCCATGCATCCTTGCGCACCTGCCGCACGCTGGTCAGCGCGGCGGCAACCACGGCAGGCGGCAACGCGGTGGTAAAGATAAAGCCGGATGCAGCAAGGCGCAGATATTCGACAACGTCGCTCGACGCGGTGATATAGCCCCCATGGACGCCGAACCCCTTGGCAAGGGTACCTTCGATAATGTCCACCTGGTCCGCCACACCATCGCGTTCGGAAATGCCGCCGCCCTGCGCGCCATAAAGGCCAACCGCATGGACCTCGTCCAGATAGGTCATGGCATTGTATTTCCGCGCCAGCGCACAGATCCCGGCAATGTCGGAAATGTCGCCATCCATGGAATAGACGCTTTCGAACGCGATCAGCTTTGGCGCCTCGGGAGGGGCCGCGGCCAATCTGGCCTCCAGGTCCTCAAGGTCGTTATGTTCAAAGATGACGGTGGTCGAACCGCGCGCGCCCTTGATGCCCGCGATCATCGAAGCATGGTTCAGGCGATCGGAAAAACAGATCCAACCCGGCATGCTGGTCAAGATGGTCTGAAGGCTTGCCTGATTGGAGACGTAGCCCGACACGAACAGCAGTCCGGCTTCCTTGCCATGCAGGTCGGCCAGTTCGTGTTCAAGTGCTGTGTGAAAGGGGCTGGTGCCTGCGATGTTGCGCGTGCCGCCCGCCCCCGCGCCATGTTCGCGGATCGCGGTAATGGCGGCGTCCATCACAACGGGTTCCACCCCCATGCCCAGGTAATCGTTCGATGACCACACCACGACCTCGCGGTCATGATCGCACGCGGGGGTCGCGGGCGTAGCAGGGGCCTTTTCCTGCTCATACACGGGATACCGGTCCGCTTCGCGCGCCAGGGGGGTGAACTGGCGATACCGGCCCTGCGTACGGATATCCACCAGTGCGGTGCGGCAGTACCGGTAAAACGGATGGCCGTCCGGATGATTACTGGACACTGATCTTCCTTTCCATGCGAACCTCGCTCCATACCCGCACCGAACCGTCATTCCAGCGCCGGACGCAGCCACACCACGCCATGTACGGCGGATCTGGCCGGGCGTCCCACGGCGTGGGACGGCGATATCACGCAACGACGCCCCAAGGCAGGAGTATTTCCCTCTCCATCCTGTCTTATAAGCGTTCGGCCGCCGGGTCACTATGGCAGGGCGGTCTTGTAAATTTAAAAAACATCCACTTTCCGGCGCGTCCTAGCGGACATAAAGGCGGATCATGGGGACATCAACGCCCGGATCTGTCATGCCTGTCATCTCCATCTGCGCGGGGGCGGCACCATCATGGACGACCTCTGCCGCAACAGATTGCGCATCGGTCGCGACAAGGCGCGACAGCAATGAGGCCTGTTCATCAGGGGACAGGGCATCAGGAATGGCGGTGACGATGGTAAACAGGACGTTGGGTTTTCGCGCCAGCGCCTCGGCCACGGCCGTCTTCAGGTCGGGCTGCCACTGCTGTGGCGGTGTGCCTGCCCGGATTTCCAGCAATGGCGGAACGTGGCGGACCTCCACCGGCGGCGGCGGCGGGATCACCACGCGCGGCGGGTCCCCGGCATGGCGGTTGAACGTCTTTTGCCCCACCAGAGTACACCCCCCAAGCCAGAACATGCTGGAGGCAAGGACAACACAGACGGGCAGTGCGGTGCGACATGATACAGGCATGACCGCCAAGCGATACAGCATCCACGTCGCGGGGCAAGGGGAGAAAAATATCGCCCTGCAAATCCCGCGTTACGCGCGCCGCCACAAATACCACCGCCACGAAGACCCAACGGATGAAAATACCAAAAATCCCCGATGCCTGCCGGCTTCGCCAAATCCATGCCCCCCGCACCGCGAAAAAACCTTCCCCACCCTCCCCACCTGTCGCCCGGCCTGCATTTCCGCACGCATCGTGACACCGCACGCCATGCCTGACCCACCCATGAGAATGCCGCTGCGGAGGGCCATAACCGGCACGCCGGCTGCACCAAGACCATCAAACGCCTGTGACCATGCATGCATTCACGGGACTTGCGATCAGGAAGCTTCATCCTGTAGTCGTGGAACACTCACGATGCCCCGATACGGCATCACCCGGACATTGAGCCCGCATGGCACAACGCCGCCCCCGCCTGCGGCCCATTCGCCTTCCCCATGAACCAACAGGTGGATCAGGCCAGACGGCATGGAACAGCCCCCTCCTCCCGACCCCGTCCAGAACATGCCGCAATCCCCGCCCCCGGCGGTAGGGGACGATGCGCCGCTGGACCAGACAGGCCGGATCGCAGCCTCCATCCGGCAGATCATCCGCACGAACGAACCCGACAGCCACCATGTCATCCATGCCTGCGCGATGGCGAATGCCTGCGCCGTGCTGTGGAGCCGGTATCTGAGGTTCGACCCCGCCTGCCCCACATGGTTCGACCGTGACCGTTTCGTGGTGTCATCCGTCCGTTACCGTACGCTTGTCGATGCGCTGGTCACACTGTCGGGACAGGCGGCGATCCGCATGGACGATACCCCCCACCCCGCAACCGCCATGGGATTCGGCCCCAGCGGGCAGGGACTGGGTGCCGCCATCGGCATGGCCATGGCGGAACAGCACATGGCCGCGCGTTTTGGCCGTACGCTGGTCAATCACCGCATATGGGCCGTCAGCTGCTGGTCCGAACTGTCCACCGGTGTGGCGCTGGAGGCGGCGGTACTGGCGGGGCAGATGGGGCTGGATCGCATCACGGTGCTGGTTGGCCTGTCGGAACATGAACGCGTACAGGCCGAAGCCGCCCTGCCCCGCTATGCCGCGTCGGGATGGTCCGTACGCAAGGTCGCAGCCGATCAGCCCGAACAGATCGCCGCCGCCATCGCATCCTCCATCCGCACGCACCGCCCCTGCCTGATCGCATGCCTGTCCCCCGCGCCCGATGCGGAAACGGCGGAACCTTTCGTCGATGATCCCGGCCTGTGGGCGTCAGCGGCGCGGCGTGGCGCCACCGCGCGCCGGTCATGGCTGCGCAGGCTGGCCAAGGACCGGCAGCGCATAGATTTCGAACGCCTCATCTCGGGCGAACGCCCGGCCCTGTGGCGTACCGACTGGCGACGGTCATGGCAGGGCACGGGGCGGCACCGCGTGTCCCATCCCGCACTCCCCACCACCAGCTATGCCCGGCGTGGCCTTGATATCCTGCGCGAACTGCTGCCTGAGGTACTGTGCCTGCGTTCACGCCTGGGGCTGGCATCCGGTGCGACAACGGGCCATGGCCCCGCCGCCCTGCCGACACGGTGCGACACACAGGTGCATGGCATGGCCGCACTGCTGAACGGGATCGCGTTGCATGGCGGGTTCCTGCCATGCGGGGCGGCAACCTTCGTCGCCGTGGACCGCATGCGTCCCGCCCTGCGCTTTGCCGCCATGATGAAACGCCAGGTCATCTATTTCCTGACCGATGGGGGCCTGTCGCCCGAAGAGGACGGGCCGGCCTGGCTGCCGGTGGAACAGCTCGCCAGCCTGCGCGCCATGCCAAACGTCGCGGTATTCCGCCCCGCCACCCGGCGCGAGACGATGGAGTGCATGGAACTCGCCCTTGAACGGACCAACGGCCCAAGCCTGCTGACGCTGTGCCCGTTCATCCCGGCCAGCGACATGGCCGCTGACGCCTCCATGCCCAATGCGCACCCACTGACGAACCTGTGTGCACGGGGTGGATATGTGGTCGCCGATTCCCCCACCCTTCCCCGGCAGGTCACGCTGATCGCCACAGGACAGGAGGTCGCGACCGCCCGCGCGGCGCAACTGCTGTTATGTGAACAGGGAATTGGCGCGGCCCTGGTGTCGTTGCCATGCTGGGAACTGTTCGCGGCGCAAAAAATATCCTATCGTGAACAGGTGCTGGGAACGGCACCCCGGATTGGCGTGGAGGCCGCATCCGGGTTCGGGTGGGAACGCTGGCTGGGACAGGAAGGAACATTCATCGGGATTGATGGTTTTGGTGAAAACGTCACCGCCGGCACACGGCAGGTGCGTAACGTGACCATCGAACCCGAACATATCGTCGCCCGCGCGCTGGAGGTCCTCCACGCACACGGCAACGGCCCTGCCGGGACCATCGGCAACCGGCGGCATGATGACGGGGATCTGCCTTTTCCGGACACGTCATCCCGAAGCGCTGCACTACAGAACTGACCTTAACGGAGAATAAGAAATGGCTGTCAAAGTCGCGATCAACGGTTTCGGTCGCATAGGTCGCCTCGTCCTGCGCGGGATTATCGAAAGCGGACGCACGGATGTCGTCCCTGTCGCCATCAACGACCTCGGCAGTGTCGAGGCAAATGCCCACCTCCTGTCCTATGACAGCGTGCATGGCCGCTTCCCGGCCGAAGTCCGTGTCGAAGGCAACAGCATCATCATCACGGCCAATGGCCGCACCTATGCCCCGATCCATGTCTCTGCCGAGGCGGACCCGACCAAGGTCGGGTTCACGGGCGTGGATGTGGCGCTGGAATGCACCGGTCGCTTCACCGACAAGGAAAGTGCCGCGCAACTGATCAAGGCAGGCGCGCGCAAGGTCATCGTCTCCGCCCCGGCATCGGGCGTCGATGCAACGATCGTCTATGGCGTTAACCAGGATGTACTGACATCCGACATGACCGTCATTTCCAACGCATCATGCACGACCAACTGTCTGGCCCCGGTGGCCAAGGTGCTGGACGATGCATTCGGCATCGAATGCGGCTACATGGTGACAATCCATTCCTATACCGGCGACCAGCGCACGGTGGATACCCTGCACAAGGACCCGCGCCGCGCACGTGGCGCCGCACTGAACATGATCCCGACCTCCACCGGGGCGGCCCGCGCCGTGGGCCTCGTGCTGCCGCACCTGAAGGGGCGTCTTGACGGGACCGCCATCCGCGTGCCGACGCCCAACGTCTCCCTCGTCTCGCTTGATTTCGTGCCACAGCGCGCGCCGTCCTCCGTCGAGGAAGTGAACGAGGCGGTGCGCAAGGCCGCGGGCGAGGCGCCGCTCAAGGGCATCCTCGATTACAACACAGCACCGCTGGTAAGTTCGGATTTCAACCATTCGGTTGCATCCTCCACCTTTGATGCGACACAGACGGCGGTCATCGACGGCGGCAGGCTGGTGCGCATCTGCAGCTGGTATGACAACGAATGGGGCTTCTCCAACCGTATGTCCGACACAGCCGCCCTGTTCGGCAGCCTGTAATGGCGACGGTCGCGTTCAAGACGCTGGATCAGCTTCAACCCGCGGGCAAGAAGGTTCTTCTGCGCGCGGACCTGAACGTTCCGGTGAATGGCGGGCAGATTACCGACGCCACCCGCCTGCTGCGCCTGCTGCCGACCATACAGGAACTGGCGCAGAAGGGCGCGCGCGTCATTGTGGTCAGCCATTTCGACCGCCCCAAGGGCAAGCGCGTGCCTGAAATGTCGCTCGCCCCGATCGCAGATGCGCTGGGCGATGCGCTGGGCCGTCCCGTGACCTTTGCCGATGACTGTATCGGCCCGGTGGCGCAGGCCGCCGTCGATGCGATGCAGGATGGCGACGTGGTGGTCCTGGAAAACACCCGTTTCCATGCTGGCGAGGAAGCCAACGACCCAGACCTTGCCAAATCGCTGGCGTCACTGGCGGATTTCTACGTCAATGACGCGTTCTCCGCCGCCCACCGCGCCCATGCCTCCACCGAGGGGGTGGCCCGTCACCTGCCGTCCTTTGCCGGACGCCTGATGGAGACGGAGTTGAACGCGCTGAACATCGCGCTGGAAAATCCCGAACGTCCGGTGGGTGCGATCATTGGCGGGGCGAAAATCTCCACCAAGCTCGACCTGATCGGCAACCTGCTTGAAAAGGTACAGGTGCTGATTATCGGCGGGGCGATGGCCAATACGTTCCTTGCGGCGCAGGGCGTGAAGGTCGGGCGTTCCCTGCAGGAAGGGGAAATGCACGACACCGCGCGCGCCATCCTGGCGAAGGCCAAGGAAAAAGGGTGCGAGGTCATCTTGCCGGTCGATGCCGTAACCGCGACTGAATTCAAGGCCAACGTGCCCACGCGCGTGGTCGGGATCGACGCCATTCCCGACGATGCGATGATCCTTGATGTCGGTCCGCAGACCGTCCGCGACCTGTGTGCAAAGATCGCGATGCTGAAAACGCTGGTATGGAACGGCCCGCTGGGCGCATTCGAAATCGCACCGTTTGACGCAGGTACGAACGCGGTGGCGCAGGAAGTTGGTCGCCTGACGCAGGAAGGCAGGCTGAAAAGCATCGCCGGTGGGGGGGATACCGTCTCCGCCCTGCGCCATGCGGGTGTAACGAAGGATATTTCCTATATCTCCACCGCGGGCGGCGCATTCCTTGAATGGCTGGAGGGCAAGACCCTGCCGGGCATCATGGCGCTGGAATCCGTGTTCGAACGCGCATTGCCGATCTGAACGGTCGTTTCACGACCGCCCTGACGGGAACGGGGGATCATCCTTTGCAGGATGATCCCCTTTTTCATGGCGCGTAGTGGGGGAAAGACAAAGAGATTGTTTGAAAACAAGTCATTGATAAAAAACAAGAAAAATT
>NZ_BANE01000256.1 GCF_000964405.1 Novacetimonas hansenii JCM 7643 | reverse complement strand
CTGGGGTTGGGGCTGGGGTGGGTATGGCCTTGGTGTCGGCACTGGCATGGCCATCGGGGCCGCAGCCGTCGCCGCCAGCCGTCAGGCCGCGCCTGGTATCTATAACGGCACCAGCGGGTCCGGGCCTGAAGACGACTCCGTCTATGATGCCGAACTCAACAGCCTGTATTCCGAGATGCAGCAACAGCAGCAGTCAGCACCGCCATCGGCCCTTGTACCATCGGGGGGCAGTGCGGGGCAGGCAGGTGCGCGCGGGACCACCATGCCCGCTACACCCATGCAAAATGCGCATACCTGTCCAAAAGGACAAGTATATAATGACCTGACGGAAAACTGTGACCAGTCCTGACGGGGATGATGCATGTCCGAAGGATTGTGTTACTAATGTCCCTGAACAAGAAGCGCCGTAGCGGGGCAGGCCATCCCGTTCCCGGCAGGATCAGTATCGGGCCAGGTATGATGCAGACAATGACGGTACAGAAATTTTCCAGGGTATTCCTGCTGGCGACCACTCTGGTCGGGGGCACTGTTGCGGTGGCGCATGCGGAACCGGGCGGATGCCTGAAATATGGTGCGGTCGGTGCCGTGGGTGGGCATGTCGCCAACCATCATACGGTGGCGGGTGCCGTGGGCGGATGCGCGGTTGGTATGTACAAGCGCCATGAATACCGCAAGGGCCTGCGTGAAAAGGCGGCCCTGTATGACAAGGAACATCCCGCCGACCCCAAGGAGAGCCTGTGGCAGCGTTACCGCAACCGCAAGACGGATGAGCAGAAAGCCACCCTGTATGATGCGGAACATCCCCCCGCACCGCAGGCTGCATCTGCGCACTGAATCTGTTGCACTACCCGGCCCTGCATGTGGGGCCGGGTAGTGTAAAAGAGTATTTTAAAGAACCGGTTGAAAACACATCATTGATAAAAAACAGGAAAAGTTTTTGGGTGGTACCTTTTTCCAAAAAGGCAGCGTCTTCTGAAGCTTTTTAGAAAAAGCTTCACCA
>NZ_BANE01000257.1 GCF_000964405.1 Novacetimonas hansenii JCM 7643 | reverse complement strand
ACAGGTCGCCTGATTCAGACCCGTGGTCCTCCCCGGATGCTTACTGATCCTGAAGGTTTTGACATTCTCAAAGAAGCCTCCCTTCGTTGGGCGTCACAATTGGCGAGGTCACCTAGCTTCGAAGGCTTGTTCTCAAAAAATTCTGTGACCCCTATCGAGATACTCAACATTCTGGTTAGTCTTCAACAATTTGGGGGCGATGGGCAACTGGAGCACGAGCTGATCTCGCTCGCCAAACTAGACAGAAAGAGCCAAGGTTATTTCGAGTTGGTCGTAAAGCTATTCATCTATGGTGATCGACCGGAGTTCGCTGTCCAGAGGAACGAAATTTGGGATTTCATCTGTAAGCGAATTTCGTCAGAGAAGCACCTGAATAGGGATTCTGAAGCAGTTCACTTGTTGCTGGACACCCTCGCTTGTCCTTATCTGGATAGGTCCAAGAGAGCTAAGTTGCTTCGGGCTTCATGGAACAGGATTGGCGCGAACTCCGGAAGCATTACTGTTGCCGAGGCCGAAGCGCTTATCAACGAAATCCAACAGCAGCATTGGTTTGTTCGCTGGGATGGTATCGACCTATTGAACATGATCGAAAAGAAAGAATTGAGTAGCGTCTACGCCTAGGATACCTTGAAGTCGGGTGCCAGCTACGTTTTGCCGCGACACGTTTTGCGGTACAGACAGGCGATCAAACTGCGGTGTTCAGCCTCGCGTTGAACACATGAATCGTACAGTTCGCGCAAGAGATCGTCTTGAGCAGCAATGCACACACTTACTGTGGCTGGCATCCAAAAAATCAGTTCCTCAGTGTTTGCTCATAATAATACGGCTGCGGTATCTCGCCCCACCGAATGACCGGCAGCAAGGGGCCGATCAGTGGTTTTTGCTTGTGCTAATCAGATTAGTCAGGGCTGCGGGGAGACGCAGCCCTGACATTTAGGATGAGGCAGGCGGAACCAGCCGCCATCACACTAACGCTCATCGACACGGCGATCTCAATAAATTGAGCGATGTATCGTTGATAGAAGCGTATGCGCTTTGTTGCTTTGTTGTTCTCACAAGTCTCGGTCTTCTCTTCACGGACTTCTTTACTGCTTTTTTTCATCTTCATTCCTCCTTTAATTGATTCTCCGAGCAAGCTCAAAAAGGTTAAAAAATTTATGACGATGAGCAGTGTGATGACAGCAATTGGAATCGAACCCGCAACTCCTCCGAAGGCCAATCTTGTTGATAGGATACAAAGAAGAACGACGGAAGACAAGTCGCGTGAGGATGACGACTTAGGATGAGCCGCAACGCAGCATCGTGATCCTCGGGCAAGGTCGGCTTTGGGCCGGATCCTTCACAGGTGCACGCGGCGCGACAGTCAGGGTGATATTCCGCGTCAGTTTGGGTGAGACGCCGTGGCGGTTTTACGGTGACGGGGTGGTTCGCTCGTGATCGAGTATCTTATACTAACGGTTATAGTCACTGACCTGTGTGAGCCCACTTTCTGAGACCGATGGAGCGGATGGTTTGCGGCAGTGCAGAGAGATTGTTCCAGGCTGAGTATGCGGCATCGATGATATGATTGATATCTTCGAAGACGGTATTGGACAGCCAGTTGGCGCGGAGGAACTGCCAGACGTTTTCGACTGGGTTCAGTTCGGGAGCGCGTGATGGAAGGAAGATCAGACTGACATTTTTCGGCAGTCTGATTTTTCCAGTCGTATGCCATGGTGCCCGATCGAGAAGGAGGACAGCATGGGCTCCGCGGGCGACACAACGCGCAATTTCGTCGAGATGCAATTGCATGCTGTCAGTGCCGATAAACGGGAGCGCGAGGCCTGCAGCGTAAGCATCCGGTAAAAGCCGCCTTGTAGACTGATAGGACCGGG
>NZ_BANE01000258.1 GCF_000964405.1 Novacetimonas hansenii JCM 7643 | reverse complement strand
ACTTTTATAATTACAGTATGTTATCAAGCCTGACTTTTCAAACAATCTCCAAAACAACCTCCGAGATTTAGAAACCATGTCCCTGATTGCTTTTGTTGCCGCGGCCTCCCTTCTGACCATAACACCGGGCCTTGATACGGCCATGGTCCTGCGTGTCGCAACAAGCAGCGGGACACGACCCGCATTGATGGCAGGGCTGGGCGTGGCGCTGGGATGTCTGGTCTGGGGGATCGCGGCATCATTTGGACTGGGGGCCGTTTTACGCGCCTCTGAACTGGCGTATAACCTTATTAAATGGAGTGGGGCGGCCTATCTATGCTGGCTGGGCATCAACCTGCTGCTTCACCCACGCACAAACCTGACCGATGGCATGACGTCATCAATGGCTTCTGCGTCAAAGGCATTGAGGCAAGGCTTCCTGACCAATATCCTCAATCCCAAGGTCGGGATATTCTATGTTACTTTCCTGCCGCAATTTATGCCGCCATCGGGCCATCTGGTACAGTATGCGCTTTTACTGACCTCTATTCACGCCATGCTTACCGTGCTGTGGTTTTCCATTCTGGCCATGGCAACGGCACCTCTGCTCCGGCTGTTGAAAAGGCCGCGTTTCCTGTCTGTGATTGATCGCTTGACCGGCGGTCTTTTTATTGCTTTCGGTTTGAAAATAGCCCTTTCCAAGGCCAGATAACGCGCAAGCCTTTTCCCGTCACAACCATGACGATTTCAGAAAATGCCTTTCCCGCACACGCCCCTCCCTCCTCCATATCGCAATGGCACGGATGACGGTTGGGAAGTGTGATCCCACAGGATGTCATAAAAAAGATATTCAGGATGTTGAAAAATTATTTGGTATTTTCAGAATGTCCATTACCCGGAAACATCAATCTTAATCGCCATGGTTTATTTTTTATCCTTTTTACATTCCAATTATATTTCGTGAATATTTCATCGCCCATGGCCAGGACGGGCGGAAATTTTCCAGACGATGTTGCGATATTTTCCCATGATGCAGATATCTGTCAGTATCTGGCCGGAGAATGGGACAGCAGCCTGCCGCAGAACAGGAAAACTGAACTCTCCGCTGAAATGGATAAAAATTGTTCTGCCATTTATCAACGACAGGAGCATCTTAAAAAGAAATACAGCAGGAATAAATTCATTATGCATAAATTAAATTCTTATGAGTTCTAAAAGAACCATTTGAAAACAAGCCTTTGATAAAAAATAAAAGTTTTTGGGTGCCGCCTTTTGATCGAAA
>NZ_BANE01000259.1 GCF_000964405.1 Novacetimonas hansenii JCM 7643 | reverse complement strand
CGCCGCCACCCCCGCCGCCGCCCCGCCCGATGATGTATTACGCCCCACCGATGGCCTATGGGCCGCCCCCTCCGCCGCCGCCGGGTCCGTATGGTGGTTATGGCGGCGGGTATTACGGGCCGCCGCCTTACTGATGCATGCGGCGGGGGCGGTATCGGGCAGTCAGTGGCAGCCCATCAGGTGCCAGTCCATCAGGTCGCCGGTCGTGCGTGTCCGCTCACTTTCCGGCGCGCAGGGCGTGGACGGCCTTCATCACGGCGGCGACGTGGCCCGTCACCTTGACCTTGCGCCATGCCTGCACCAGCCGGCCCTGCGCATCGACCAGGAAGGTCGCGCGTTCGATCCCCATATAGGTCCGGCCATACATGGATTTTTCGATCCATACGCCATAGGCCTCCGTCACCGCGCCTGTGGCGTCGGAGGCCAGGGGGAAGGACAGGTTCTGTGCATCCGCGAATTTCTCGATTGCGGGCATGGCATCGCGTGACACGCCAATGACGGTGATGCCGTCTTCCTTGCCCAGGTCCGACAGAGCTTCCTGAAAGCCGCAGGCTTCCTTGGTGCAGCCCGACGTATTCGCCTTGGGATAGAAATACAGGACGAACGGCTTGCCCCGCAGTGCCGACAGGCTGACATGGCGGTCATGGCTTGCCGCCATGTCGAAATCGGGCACCGGTGCGCCGGGTTCGGGAAAGACGGGGGGTGAAGTCTCGTTCATCATGAAATGCCTTCGAAAGTCATCATGGGGTGCAGGGAGGGGGACACCCGCCATGCTGTTGTGTTTGTGTGGGGCTTTGTGCCGTTGCGCAATGGTTTCCTTCATGTCCCATCGTCGATGTTTCCGATGGGCGGCAATGGGCCGATCAGGCGGACGAACGCATCGCGCACACGTTGCGCCATGTCATCCATGCGCGCCAGCATGCCCTGTTCGTCGCGGGCATCGAGTTCGCGCATCATGATTTCCTGGGCCGCGGGGGGCAGCGCATCGGGAATTTCGGTACCCATCAGGATGCGCAGCATGCTTTGCGCCGAACGCCAGAACAGGTCCGCCCGCCGCAGCAGGCGCGCATCGGCGGCCGACAGCATCCCCGCGCGCGCCAGCCGCGTGAATGCCACGCGCGTGCATGGGGAACGCGCGCCGGGGGCAGCGGCAAGGAGTTGCAGGCCCTGTGCGATGAATTCGACCTCCATCAACCCACCCGCACGGCGTTTTATGTCCCACGGTCCCTGTGGCGGCAGGTCGCGCATCAGGCGTGCGCGCATGGAACAGACATCCGCGCGCAACGCATCTGCATGCAGCGCGCGTGCATTGCCGCTGGTGCCATCAAGTGCGGTGTCGATGGCCGCACGCAGGCGTTCGGCCATCGCGGGCGCACCCGCGATGATGCGCGCACGTGTCAGGGCCATGCGTTCCCACGTCCATGCCGATTCCGCATGGTAACGCCGGAACGACGACAGCGACACCGCGACCGGTCCCTTCGATCCCGACGGACGCAGGCGCATGTCGGCCTCATACAACGGCCCTTCGGCCCCCGGTGCGGTCAGCGTGGCGATGAAGGCATGCGCCAGCCGCACGTAATAGGTACCCGCCCCCAATGGCCGTGCCACCGGCGCGCCTGTTGCACGGCGCGTGCGTGGCACCACGCTTTCCATCACATCATCGGGGTGATCGAACACCAGCATCAGGTCAAGGTCGGACCCCGGCATCATCTCGCGCGATCCGGCCTTGCCCATCGCCACCACTGCCATCGCCCCGCCGGGCACGTGACCATGGCGTGCGCGGTGTTCGGTCATGACGGTGCGCAAAAGCCCGCGCATGACCGCATCGGCCATCGCGGTGCGCACACGCGCGGTGCGGTCCTCCGTCATGCGATGTTCCAGGCGCGCGACGGACAGGCGGAATTCCTCCCCACAGACCAGCCCGCGCAGCACCGGCAGCAGGCGTTCAGGTCCCATCGCCTGCGCCACATGCTGGCGTACCAGCAGTACGGCGGCACGCGCGGTGTCGTCCGCTGCCTCGATCGTGCTGGCATCCAGCAATCCGTCCAGTGCGGAGGGCGCCTGCGCCAGATGGTTGGCAAGGAACGCGGAACAGTCGAGTACGGTCATGATCCGGCGCACCAGCGCGGGATTGCGTTCCAGCAGCGACAGGAACTGCACCCCCGCCCATTGCCGTTCCAGCAGCGTGTCAAAGCGACGCAGCACCGTCAGCGGATCGCGCCGCGCCCCGATTTCACGCAATATCCCCGGCAACAGGCGATGGAGCAGCATCCGTGCGCGGTCCGAACGCAGGGCGCGCAGGCGGTTGGTATCCCACCGTTGCAGGATGCCGCGCGCCGCGTCGAGCGTATCGGGTGCAAAGCCGGCCTGTTCAAGGTGCTCGCCCACCTGTGCGTCCTCTGGGGCGATGGTGTCGTCGGGACGGTCAGGTTCGGAGAACTGGTGTTCGAAAATGCGGCGCGACTGCTGCATGACGGGCAACATGGCGCGGGCGAGGGCGGGGCCGTCCACCTCATTCATGAAAATGGCGAACTGTGCGAATCTGTCGGTGGTTTCGGGCAGTTTGTGCGTCTGGTGGTCGGCGCGCATCTGCAGGCGATGTTCGACCTGTCGCATCATGTGATAGTTGCGCGACAGGATTGTGTATTGCGCATGCGTAATCAGTTCCGCCTGTGTCAGGTGCCGCAACGCACCCAGCGTCGTGGGGTCGCGCAGGTCGGGCCTGCGCCCACCCCAGACCAGTTGCAGCGCCTGTGCCACGAACTCCACTTCGCGGATGCCACCCTGGCCCAGTTTCACATCATGGCCCAGCAACCAGTCACGCATCGCGTCCGTGCAGGCGGGGGTGTCCGTCGCCATGTCGAGCAGCCCGCCACGCCCGGCATTCCGGTGCCTGTCGATGCGTGCTTTCATGTCATGGATGTCGTCAATCACCGCGAAATCAAGATGACGCCGCCAGACGAAGGGATGGATCGCGGCAAGGAAACGCTGTCCCGCGGCAATGTCGCCTGCGACGGGGCGGGCCTTTATCATGGCGGCGCGTTCCCATGTCCGTCCCATGCTTTCATAATAGGTGATGGCCGTGGGAAACGAGACGGCAAGGGGGGTGGCCGACGGATCTGGGCGCAGGCGCAGGTCGGTGCGGAAAACATACCCATCTGCATCGCGTGCTTCCATCAGGCCGACAAGGTCGCTAGTCATGCGGACGAAGATACGCCGCAGGTCCTCGTGTTCGGGGTGGCAGGCCGGGTCGTAAAGGACGATCAGGTCGATATCGGAGGAGTAGTTCAGTTCCCGCGCGCCCAATTTCCCCATGGCCAGGACGACAAAGCCGCTGCCGCGCGCAGCATCGTCCGGGTCAGGCAGAACCAGATGGCCTGCATCATGGGCCGTGCGCAGCAGATGTCTGACCGCGACCTGCAGGGTTGTTTCGGCCAGGTGGCTCAGCGCGTGCGTCACCTGTTGCAGCGACCATGCCCCCCCGATATCCGCCAGTGCGATGGTAAGGGCGGCATGCCGCTTGGCCGTGCGCAGGGTATGGGCGATCGCGTGACGGGGCTGCTGTGGCGATTCGGCGCGCATGTCGGCAAGGATGTCGCGCATGACCCGGTCCGGCCCGTCGCGCAGAAGCCGGGCGAAGGTTTCGGTATCGCGTCGCGCAAGGTCCGACAGATAGGGGCTGTTGCCCCCCATGGCGTCAAGCATCGCGGCGACAGCAGGCGCAGACAGCCACGCCATGTCCAGCCCGCATTCGACAAAGGCGCGTTCCATGTCCTCATGCAGCAGATGTGCGCCGCGCGCATCGGCGGCCGGAGGCCAGGTGCAGGCATGCCAGCCGTGATGGAGATCGGGGCTGGTGGGAAGGTGGGACATCTGGGACAACCTGGGCAGCAATGGCGACGGGGCGCAGCGTGGACGCCATGAAGCATGATGGTCAAGACACCCCGCCACCACCGCCACCACCGCCACCACCCCCGCCGTCCCCCACGCGGGATGTGTGGCTGCGCCTGATCGGGTTGCGTGTGGTGCGTGTGCTGGTCTGGACGGGGCTTGCGTGCATCGTGCTGCCTGCCGTGCTGCTGCTGGCGCTGACGTTGCGGCTGTCAACGGGGCCGATCGACGTGACGCCGATGGTGCGCATGATGACGCCGCTGTCGGTCCTGCATGGGCCGGGGGCCAGCCGGCGGCAGGGACGCCTGACGGTGCGGCAGGTGCGCCTTGGATGGAATGCGCTGCATGCGGGAATACGCAGCCCGCTGGAAGTATGGGCCGATGGCCTGTCCATCATGAGTGCGGATGGCACGCTGGCCAACAGCATCGACCACGGTCATGTCGTGCTTGACACCCCTGCGCTGGTGCATGGTGACGTGGTGCTGGAACAACTGTCGGTAACTGGTGTCCGCCTTGCGCTGGCGCGTAACCCGGAAGGGGACATCGGTCTTGACCTTGGCCCCGGCACGCCCGAGGACAGCACCCATTCCCACGGACATTCGGTGGACCTGTCGCTGCTGCGGCGGATCATCGTGTCGGATGCGCAGGTAAAATTCAGTGACCAGATTTCGCAGCGCGTATGGCGCACGCGCGATGCCTCCGCCAACCTGCATGTCATTTCCCATCAGGGGCAGGTCGGGGCCAGCGGTTCGGTCAGCTTCATGCTGGAGGGCAATGGCAAGCACCTTGTCCTGCGTGGGGAGGGACAGCAGGATGCGCCGGGACGCATCAACTGGACGTTGAAGCTTGATCCCGTCAGTCCGTCCGCCTTTGCCCCGGGGCAGAAGGAGGTTGCGCCGCTCGACCTGCCGGTGGGCGGGACCTTGCAGGTGTTGCTGGCGTCCGGGGGAGGGGGGCAGTTCATGGCCCCGCGCACACTGGGCGCCTATCTGAAGGTTGGTAATGGCACGGTGGTGACGCGGCGTAACGGGACGGTGCTTGTTGGTGATGGGGAGGCCCATATTGTCGCGTCCTTTGACCCCGGCCCGGCCGATGCACCGTTCGACGGCCCCTTTCGCGCCACGTTGGAGAAGATGGTCGTACATCTGCGGGCACCGGGACATGCCGAAGATGACGGCAGCGGCCCGACGCTGACGGCCACGGGGAGCATGCATGCCTCCTCCATGCTGCATCCGCGTGATGTTGGCATCGGCGTCTCGGCGGAGGCGCTGGCCCTTGATTTCGCCACGCTGGGTGATTTCTGGCCGCCTGGCGCGATGAAGGGCGCGCGCCGGTGGGTGACGGCGAACATAACGAAAGGCCATGTCAGCGAACTGCAGGCGCGTGTCGGGCTGGTCAGTCACGATGGCTGGGACGGGCTGGACCTGACATCGCTGACGGGTGACATCCGTGCAGAGGGGATGGAACTGTACTGGCTGCGTCCGATCCCGCCGCTGCATGACATGGATGCCCACCTGACGTTCAAGGGGCCGGACGAAATCGCGATCAGCTTTGGCCATGCCTATCAGCTCGTGGATCGGACGGACCGTCACGTCAATGCGACCGGTATCGGCCGGATCGAGGTCGGGCCGGGATCAATGCTGATTACCGGCCTGATGAAGAAGATCCAGATGGGGGACATCAACACCACCTTGCAGGGCAATGCGCGTGATATCCTCGCCCTGCTGGCTGAGCCGAGGCTGAATGTGCTGTCACGCCACCCGATGAGCTTTACCTCCCCCTCCGGCAAGGCCAATGTCTCGCTGCATATCGCGCTGCCCCTTGATGCGCATGTCAAGCTGGCGCAGATCGACCTGCGCACGCATACCGACCTGGCACAGGTGCATCTGGGCAATGTGGTAATGGGCCGTGCCCTCGACAGCGGGCGTTTCGGGATCGACGCCTCGATCGACGGGCTGATGCTCAAGGGAACGGGGAACCTGTCGGGCATACCCTCCACCATCCTGTATACGATGGATTTCCGGTCCGGGCCGTCTGACCGCGCGGTTGAAAGCGCAAGCGTGCAGGGATACCTGACGCCCGGCGGTGTGCGTCGCGCCGGATTGGACATGGGCGAGCATTTCGGGGGCAGCGCCGCGCTGGATGTGGATTATGACCGTTATCCCGGTGGGCGGGCGCAGGTGGATATCGACCTCGACCTCAAGCACGCATCGCTTACCATTCCGATCTGGAGCAAGCGTGTGGGCGAAGATGCCAATGCGTCCGTGGTCATCAACCTTGACCACGGGCATGTGTCCTCCATCGAGGACATACGCGCGGCGGGGCCGGAACTTCTGATTGATGGGCATGCCGAAACGGCGGAGGGAACGGGCAGGCGCCTGATCCTGCACGGGTTTCGCGTGGGACGTTCGAACGGGAACGCGATTATCACCATCCCGGCGGGGGAGAAGGAGCCATATGGCGTATCGGTTGCGGCCCGGGTGCTCGACCTGTCGCCGTTGCTGACCTATCAGCGGCAGGCCGGGGCGACGGCCGATGGTGGTACCGCCCCTGCCCCGGCCAAGGGGTATCACATGCCCGAGGCCGCGAGTGGACGGGTGAAAAGCGCGCCGGGGCGGAGCTGGAACATCAATGTCGATGCCCGCACCGTCTTTTATACCAAGACACAGTCGATACAGGGTGTGCGCAGCCATCTGGAGGATGATGGCGTGCGGCTGACGCGCGCGTCATTTTCCATGACCGGGCCGACGCCTGCCTCCGCCACGCTGACGCCCGATGGCAAGAGCCGGGTGCTGTCGATGCATATCGCGGACCTTGGCGCGTTGCTTAAGGACATGAAGCTGGGGGATCGTATGGAGGGGGGACAGGTCGATCTGGAGGGAACATTCGATGACATGGATGCCAGCGCACCCTTTTCCGGTAATCTGACGACCGGGCCATTCGTCCTGCGGCAGGTGCCCACCGTGGTGCGTATGGTCAACAATGCCTCCATCTATGGCTGGATGAAGGCGCCCCATGCACCGGAATTCGAGGTCGAACACGTCAAGATGCCCCTGACGTTTCGGGACGGTGTGGTCAATATTACCGATGGCCTCGTCAGCAATACGTCACTTGGGGCGACGGTTGCGGGGCGTATCAACCTGGATACGGCGACGCTTGACCTTGACGGGACAATCATCCCGGCCTTTGCCGTCAATGCGGCCCCCGGACACCTGCCGGGCGTGCTGGGTTGGCTGTTCAGCCCGGAAAAGAATGGTGGCGTGGTGTCGGCCACGTATCAGATCAACGGACCGTTCGATAACCCGAACGTGCATGTCAATCCGTATGCCCTGCTATTGCCCGGGTTCCTGCGCGACCTGGCCCATATCCATTAAGAGATTGTTTGAAAATAAGTGCTTGATAAAAAAGAAAAGTTTTTGGGTTCTGCTTTTTTTCAGAAAGGCGGCGTCTTCTGAAGCTTTTTAGAAAAAGC
>NZ_BANE01000260.1 GCF_000964405.1 Novacetimonas hansenii JCM 7643 | reverse complement strand
TTTTCTTGTTTTTTATCAATGAGTTGTTTTCAAACACTCTCTAAGAAAAGTTCTTGGATGCTGCTTTTTGATCGAAAAAGGTAGAGTTTTCTGAAGCTTTTTGGAAAAAGCTTCACCAAAAAACCTTATATGATTTCAGGATATTATTAATCCTGACTTTTTAAACAGCCCCTATATCAGGATCTTTCAAAAACTTTTCCTATTCCAACAGGTTACTGTTCCCCAATATTTCCAGCCATCTCTTATGGTCTGGACCCTATCACACCGTTTTGCGTGATGCCACATGGCATGGCGGCAATCTGTCGGGGAAACATCGTGCGTTCACAAGGAGATTTTGCAATATCCGTCTTTTTGAAAAAGCTTCACGAAAATATCGACTTCTGGGAAGCAGGCGTTTTGTGAAATTATTCCCTTTCCTTATCAATGGGTTAATTTGAAATCGCATCCGCTTCGCGCGCGCCGCTGTCTTTTACCTTTGGGATGGGGGAATCCTTGGGGCAACATCCCTGTGCGTGCCTGCTACTTTGATATGCATTTTAAACATCCATTCAGAATGGATCTTATTGCCGGGCATTCTGCGGCCCTGCGCAGGGGGCTGCCCTTGTCACACATGTGCAAGGCGACCTAAAACGGGGAATGACCGTGTATTTCCATGCCCCGGCGGGGTAAGCACCACCATGACCCGGATCTTTATTGACGCCGATGCCTGCCCGGTGCGCGATGAAACCTATCGCGTGGCGCTGCGCCATGGGGTGCATACTTTTGTCGTGGCAAACCGGATGATCGCCATCCCGCCCTCGCCCCTGATTGAACGGGTTGTCGTGACACAGGGCATGGATGTCGCCGATGACTGGATCGCCGGGCATGCCCACGCCCATGATATCGTGATTTCAACCGATATCCCGCTGGCCGCGCGATGCGTGGCACAGGGCGCCTGCGTGCTGGACCCGCGCGGGCGTATCCTGGATGAAAACGCAATCGGCATGGCGCTTGCCGTCAGGAACCTGATGGACGACCTGCGCTCCACCGGGGCCATCATGCAGGGGGGACGCGGCTTCTCCCGCGGGGACCGCTCCAACTTCCTCTCCGCACTCGACACCGCCGTCGTGCGCGCCCGCAAAAACGCCACACGCCCAAAACCACCCCCGTTTGTCCTCCCAACAGAATGACAGGGACGGGCCGCGCCCGGAGGGTGCATCTGTTATAAGTGCAGCATTCAGGGGCTTTGCCCCCGAACCCCCACCAAAGGGTATTAC
>NZ_BANE01000261.1 GCF_000964405.1 Novacetimonas hansenii JCM 7643 | reverse complement strand
AGCTTCACCAAAAACTTTTATGATTTCACGATCTTATCGGACTTACCTTTTCAAACAGCCTCTAAAAGTCACCATCATCATTTTTTCAAAAAGATGATGGGACACAAGGATTTTTTTCAAATCCTCCAACAGGGTTTTTTATTGTTCCTGTCACCAGGCATTCCCAAACAGCCGTCAGGGACAAGGATGGCAGGACATGCCTGCCTGATGTTTCCAGCGTCCGGCGCGTTCAGGATGCCGCACGGTCCTTACGCGCCTTCAAGACGGTCTCCGCCGCAGCCTGCAACTGCTGTGCCAGATGCAGGGCCTGTTCGGGATGCAGGGCCGTGACCACACGACGGTCCCCCGATTTCAGGTGTTCGGGGGATGTAGCCATGAACAGGTCAAGGATGACCACGGTTCCCTGCACGGCCTCCGCGCCGCAGCTTACCGTGGGATAGACGACAACATTGCCGCTGGCGTCTTTTGCTTTTTCGTCAGACATGGGGTCCTGTCGTGATAGGGGGAATGAAAGGGGGATTAGCGCATGCGTTTCTTCTGCGCCTGTTCATGA
Source organism: Novacetimonas hansenii JCM 7643 (assembly GCF_000964405.1). Classification (GTDB taxonomy): domain Bacteria; phylum Pseudomonadota; class Alphaproteobacteria; order Acetobacterales; family Acetobacteraceae; genus Novacetimonas; species Novacetimonas hansenii. The sequence continues at coordinate 1,254 of NZ_BANE01000261.1, read as the reverse complement.
CGCAACTGCGCGCTCTGCGCCTCGATGGTTTTCTGCGCATTTGCCAGCGCCTCCCTAAGGCGGAGCAGCTCGGTCTTCAGGGCTGCGATCTCGGCACGCAGGGCGGGGGGATGATCATCCATTCGTCACAACCTTTGCATACAAAGAAGGGGCTACTGGGTTGCAAATCGCGAACGCACCTGATCGAACAGGGCGCGCGCGGCCATGTCGCGGGTATCGGCATGTTCCATCAGGTGACGCATGCGCGCGACGATGTCTTCGGCATGCACTGTGCCACTGTCCACCAACAACTGCATCAGGTCCATGATGACAAGCTGCTGTGCCGCGATCATCTTGACCACCGGCATCACTTTCTTCTGTGCCGCCTGATCGGCCGCCTGCGCCAGAAGCTGCTGCAACTGTTCGCTCTCGCGATCCGTAACCTCGGTCATGTGTTCCTCCCGCCATGTTTTTTGGTTGGGTGCATGGTGGTCGTATCCACGTCCGCGGGCAATGCCCACCATGCGGGGAAGGTATCCACAAAGCGAACACCTCCCCCCACAATGGCGGGAATATGCTATACACAGGCATGGCGTACCATATCCTTCCCGATCTTGTTATCTCTGACGACGATATTGTCGTGACCTATATCCATGCGTCCGGGCCGGGGGGGCAGAATGTCAACAAAGTCGCAACCGCAGCACAACTCCGCTTTGACATGGCGCGGTGTGCCGCGTTGACATCGCGCATACGCGCCCGCCTGCACCTGCTGGCGGGTAGCCGTATGACACGCGACGGGACCATCGTCCTGACCGCACAGAAATTCCGCAGCCAGACCCGTAACCGCGAGGACGCGATCGAACGCCTGTGCGACCTGCTGCGTCAGGCAGCCCATGTCCCCACGCGCCGCATCGCCACCCGCCCGTCCCGCACACAGCGTCGCCGCAGGATGGATGACAAGTCACGGCGCGGTCAGGTCAAGCAGGGACGTGGCCGCCCGGCCCTCGACTGATCGCTGCCCCGGCATGGCAGGTCGTTTGAAAACAGCATTTTCATAAGATTTCAGGTGTCACCTTTTTAGCAAGGGGACATCTTTCAAAGCTTTTCTGGAAAGCAGCTTCACCAGAAACTGTTGTCAATCCAGCCTGAACAGATACGTAAAAACCGTCTGGGAACCCCTTAGAGAGGGTTTGAAAACAACTCATTGATAAAAAAAGGAAAAGTTTTTGGATGCCGCCTTTTGATCGAAAAAGGCGGCGTCTTCTGAAGCTTTTT
>NZ_BANE01000262.1 GCF_000964405.1 Novacetimonas hansenii JCM 7643 | reverse complement strand
AAGGCATTGTCAAGCTTGAAAAACTTTCGGATCGGGCTCTTACTGCGCGGTATAACCACCGTCGATCACCAGTTCACTTCCGGTCATGAACTTTGATTCATCGGACGCAAGGAACACGATGCCATAAGCGATGTCATCGGGTTCCCCCAGATGACCCAGCGGGTGCAGCGCAATCAGCTTCTGGCGCGCGGCCTCCTGATCGACGGTGTCGTGGGTATAGCCCTGCACCATCGGCGTCCAGATATAGCCGGGATGGATGGAATTGACCCGGATGTTATAGCCAGATTTCGCGCAATGCAGCGCCGCGGATTTGGTAAACAGACGCACACCCCCCTTGGACGCGTTATAGGCCGCCAGCATCGGGTCCCCCACCAGTCCCTCAATGGAGGACAGATTGATGATGGATCCCCGCCGGTTAGGCTTCATCGCCTCCACCGCGTATTTCGTCCCGAGAAATACACCATCAAGGTTGATCGACTGCACACGCCGCCAGTCGTCAAGGTCCGTGCTTTCGACCGAACCGCTGTAGAGGATACCCGCGTTATTGACCGCGATATCCAGTTGCCCGAAACGGGCGATAATGGCGGCAATCGCTTTTTTCCAGTCATCCTCCTGCCCGACATTGAGTTCGACGAACATGGCCTCCCCGCCTGCGGCCGTGATCTCCGCCACGGCGGCCTGTCCCTCGGCGGCCTTCAGGTCCGCAATGACGACCTTTGCGCCTTCCTTCGCCAGAAGCTGCGCCGTCGCCTTGCCAATACCCAGTGCGGCGCCCGTTACCAGCGCAACCTTACCTGATACACGTCCCATCATATCCTCCTGTCTTTTCACCTGATCCTATACCGTGCGGGCATGGTGGGGGGCATAATTTCGATCAAGCTGCGTTGAGGGACAAAGGCCGCCCGCCTGGTGGCGGATGGAATGAGCGCATGGAATGACAAGCGCGTGTGCGGCCAGAAGTTTTTGGATGGCCTGTCGTCGCGCTATATTGACATTGATAATTATTCTCATATTGTTGGGCCATTCGTTCGAAACTGCCCCGCGCCCGCCCATGATACCGGGCGGGAAGACCGGTTGATTACCATCATGCCTGCCTGTTCATCCGTATTCATTGCATCATTCATGATTTCTACTCTGTCTGATTTCATACCGGCGCGTTCCCCCTGGCAACTTTCCGAACGTTACCCTTCTTTTCCACATATGCTGACAAAGGTATAAAGACATGCGCTTTACAAAAGGCCTTCTGGCTGCTGGCCTTGTGACAGGTATCGCCACGACGGTTTCACCGGCCCTTGCCCGTGAATACCCGATTGGCGGCCCGGTACAGGCCCACGATATGGAAATCGCCTCCAGCTACCTTGTCGGGGTGGACATGGCCCCGATGCCCGCCGACATGCCGATGGGCAAGGATGTGATCCATCTTGAAACCGATGTTCACGCAACGGCCGATAATGTCTGGGGCTATCCCGATGGTGCGTGGATTCCCTACCTCACCATCGACTATACCCTGACGAAGGTGGGTTCTTCCTTCAGCGCCAGCGGCACAATGCGCGCCATGACCGCAAAGGACGGCCCGCATTACGCCAATAACGTGAAAATGGACGGGCCGGGCAAATACACAGTCGAACTGCGCTATTCCTCGCCGGAAAAGAACGGCTTCCTGCACCATGTGGACAAGGAGACCGGAACCCCCGGATTCTGGGACACATTTACCGAGAAATTTACCTTCTCCTATCCGCAGAAATAAGGCGGCCCCACAGGCCAGCCGTGCGGGGGCCGGGACATGGGAAACCATGTCCCGGCTTTTTTCATATCAGCCATCGGAAAAGAATAATAAGGCCAGTGGGCATTATCCTTCTTCCTGACAGGATCTGTTCTGGAAAGGTAGTTTAAAAACAAGCCATCAAGAGGAATAGGGAAATTTCAGGTTTTGTCCTGTCTATTCAAAAGCCAGAGACTGTTTGAAAACAAACCATTGATAAAAAAATAAGAAAAGTTTTT
>NZ_BANE01000263.1 GCF_000964405.1 Novacetimonas hansenii JCM 7643 | reverse complement strand
GCACCCAAAAACTTTTCCTGTTTTTTATCAATGATTTGTTTTCAGGCAATCCATAAGGAATAGGAAATTTCAGACGCTACTGTAATCTTCTGAAAATGCGATGCCTCTTAAAGATTTTTCGGAAAACATCTACCAGGAAGCTTCATGATTTCAGTGCAGTATTATTACGAATTTTCAAACAACGTCTTATCGAAAAAAGCCTTCCACGCGGACGGGATGCCCCAGACCGTGCGAAAGGCTTTTTACGTGACCCAACATTCTGATGGGGTGGGACATAACGCCCCACCCCGAACGGCGGTTCAGATGTGAATGGCGCGCTTGTCCACGTCCAGAGCGGCTTCCTTGACGGCTTCGCTCAGTGTGGGATGCGCATGGCAGGTGCGGGCGATATCTTCGGACGATGCCCCGAATTCGATCGCCATGGTGCATTCGGCAATCAGTTCGCCCGCCATCGGGCCAATGATATGCACACCAAGAACCGCATCCGTCTTGGCGTCAGCCAGAACCTTGACGAACCCATCGGTCATCCCGATCGCACGCGCACGACCATTGGCGGTGAAGGGGAATTTGCCAACCTTGTAGGCGACGCCTTCTTCCTTCAACACTTCCTCGGTCTTGCCCACGGTCGCGACTTCCGGCCATGTATAGACAACAGCGGGAATGGCGCCGTAATTGACGTGCCCGGCCTGACCGGCCAGAAGTTCCGCAATGGCGACACCTTCCTCTTCGGCCTTGTGCGCCAGCATTGGGCCTGCAATCACGTCACCAATGGCATAGATACCCGGCACGTTCGTCGCATAATGGGCATCGGTCACGATGCGGCCACGCTTGTCCAGCGCAATCCCCGCTTCTTCCAGGCCCATGTTCTTGCTGGCCGCAGAACGCCCGATCGCCACCAGCACGATGTCCGCGTCGATCGTCTCCGCCGTGCCACCCGCCGACGGTTCCACCGTCAGGGTCACGCCCTTTGGTCCCTTAACGGCCTTGGTCACCTTGTGACCCAGCTTCATTTCCAGCCCCTGCTTGGTCAGGATACGCTGGAACTGCTTGGCGATTTCATTATCCGTACCCGGCACCAGACGGTCGAGATATTCAATCACCGTCACCTCGGCCCCCAGGCGATGCCATACACTGCCGAGTTCGAGGCCGATTACACCACCACCGATCACCACCATCTTCTTCGGCACGGCGGACAGTTCGAGTGCGCCAGTCGAAGTCACGATCTGCTTTTCATCGACATCGACACCCGGCAGTACTGCGCTGTCGCTGCCGCTGGCGATGATGATGTGCTTCGCCGTCACGGGCTTGCCATTGACGGTGATGCGACCGGTGCCCTCGACGCGGCCTTCACCCTTCAGCCAGGTGACCTTGTTCTTCTTGAACAGGAACTCGACACCCTTGACGTTGGCGTCCACCACCGACTGCTTGCGCGCCATCATGCGGTTGAGGTCAAGCTTCACACTGTCGATGATGATGCCCATGTCGGCATATTCATCCTTGGCAGCATGGAAATTCTCGGACTGCTGCAACAGCGCCTTGGACGGGATACACCCGACATTGAGGCAGGTGCCCCCAAGGGTCGCGCGCTTTTCGACGCAGGCCACCTTGAAGCCAAGCTGTGCCGCGCGGATGGCGCAGACATAACCGCCGGGACCAGCACCGATCACGATGACATCGTAATCCGTCTCTGCCGGCGGGGCCGCAACGGGGGCCGCCGGGGTGGAGGCAGCAGGGGCCGAAACAGGGGCAGCCGCGGGTGCAGCGGCCTTGGCGGGGGCGGCAGGCTTTGCCGCGGCAGCGGCGCCACCGGCCTCCAGCGTGGTCAGGATCGCACCGACCTCGACTTCATCACCTTCGGCCACCTTGTGCGCGCCAAGCACACCAGCCTGCGGGGCCGGGACTTCGACACTGACCTTGTCCGTTTCCAGCTCCACAATCGGGTCATCGGCGGAAACCGTCTCGCCCGGCTGCTTCAGCCATTTGCCGATCGTAGCGGTGGTGACGCTTTCACCCAGCGTCGGAACCTTGATTTCAATGGTCATTCTATTCTGTCCTGCTTGCGGTATCGTGGAGGATCAGGCGGGAAGGCCATGGATCGGCCCCCCGCCCGCCGCATCAGACCTGCAGCAGCAGACGACGCGGATCTTCCACGTTCTGCTTGACCCGGACGAGGAAGCTGACGGCTTCCTTACCATCGACGATGCGGTGGTCATAGGTCAGCGCGATATACATCATCGGACGGATCACGACCTGCCCGTCCACGGCCACGGGACGATCCTGGATGGAATGCATGCCCAGAATGGCCGACTGCGGCGCATTGATGATGGGGGTGGACATCAGGGAGCCATAGATGCCGCCATTGGTGATGGAGAACGTGCCACCCGACAGTTCATCAATCTTCAGCGTGCCTTCGCGTGCTTTCTTGCCAAAGCCTGCGATCGCATTTTCGATTTCGGCAAAGTTCTTCTGGTCGGCGTCACGGATCACCGGCACCACCAGCCCATTGGGACCGCCCACCGCGATGCCAAGATTGACGAATTCACGATAGATCACGTCATCGCCGTCGATTTCGGCGTTGATCGCGGGGAATTCCTGCAATGCGGCAATGACTGCGCGGCTGAAGATCGACATGAAGCCCAGCTTTGCGCCGTTATGCTTCTTGGCGAACGCATCCTTGTATTCGGCGCGCATCGCCTTGACTGCCGACATGTCCACCTCGTTGAAAGTGGTCAGCAGGGCGGCCGTGTTCTGCGCATCCTTGAGGCGGCGCGCAATGGTGCGGCGCAGGCGCGTCATCTTCACGCGTTCCTCACGCGGGTCGTCCTGGCGCGGCGGACGCGGGGCGGCGGCCGGGGTTGCCGCGCGGGGCTGTGCAAGGAATGCCTGCACGTCACCCTTCGTGATACGTCCATCCTTGCCGGAACCGGTGCCGACCTGTGCTGCGGACACGCCCTGTTCGGTCATGGCTTTCTGCGCGGCGGGGAACGGCGCATGGGCTGCGCCCTGCGCGGCGACATCGGACGCAGGCGTCGCGGGACGCGCGACGGGACCGGTGCTCAGCGGCTGGGCCTGCACGCCGGCGGC
>NZ_BANE01000264.1 GCF_000964405.1 Novacetimonas hansenii JCM 7643 | reverse complement strand
GGTGCGGGCGGGGCCACGGTGGGGGCCGGCGGCGGCGGCGGCGGCGCGTTGTTGAACGCGTAGCGGACACCGACGATGAACTGGTGGTTGAAGCGATGGTCGAAGCTTGCGTGACCGTCACCCGCCGTGAAGTTGCCCATGGTGAAGGACTGCGGCTGACCGATCATGCGGTATTCGGTGGTCATCTGCAGGCCCGGGACGCCGGGGATGTCATAGGCCGCACCGACGATACCCTGGTAGGCGAAGCCGCCCTTGGTGCCGCTCATGCTGCGTGCGCCGCCGGGGTTGTTGCCGCCGATGGTGGCGTCATGCACGCCCTGCCACAGATAGCCCGCGCCGACACCGACGAACGGCGTGACGGGGACGTCGATGCTGAACAGACGCTTCAGGTCGATGTCATACAGCACGTTGACGAAACCGCCATAAGAGCGGTCGGAGCCCTTGTCGCCACGGCTCTTGCTGTAGATTTCGGACCAGTTGTAATCGCCCTCGACCTCGGCGCGCAGGCCGTTACCGAAGCCCCAGCCAACCGCGCCGAAGCCGGTCCAGCCGTGACGGTGCCCGACCTTTTCACGGCCCGGTTCCGTGCCGCCATCAGTATCGGCAAAGTGGCCGTGCTGGGTCTGGGTGAGGTTGTAGCCACCCCCGATATCAACATACGGACCGGTGATCGTCGTGGCCATCGAAGCCGCCGGAGCAGCAGCCATCAGGGTCGTTGCCAGTAACGCCGTGCGAAGACGCATATT
>NZ_BANE01000265.1 GCF_000964405.1 Novacetimonas hansenii JCM 7643 | reverse complement strand
AAGACGTCGCCTTTTTGAAAAAAGGCGACACCCAAAAACTTTTCCTGTTTTTTACCAATGGTTTGTTTTCAAATAATCTCTAAAGAAATTTATGGCAGGGCCTGTCCCAAAAACCCAGGAATCAGCCCTGCTGCACAACAGGCATGGCGACAATACGCTGTCCGTGTCGCATTTCACCGGGCAGGCACAGGGGCACGATCTGCCGCGCCACCTGTTCCGGGCGCGGCAGGGGGGCGGGATCACCACCGGGCATGGCCTGCCTGCGCATCCGTGTCGCAACAATTCCGGGATCGAACAGATTAACCCGCAGGCCGGACGTTGCCGGAATTTCACACGCCCATGTCCGCACCAGCGCATCCTGCGCCGCGCGTGATGCCGCCACCATACCCCAGAAGGGCGCGGGGACACAGGCATGCGCATCCGTCAGGAACACGGCACGCCCATGTGCCGCCCCTTCAAGCAGGGGGGCCGTCGTGCGGATCAGCCGCCATGCCGCCGTGGTGTTCAGGGCAAGGCAGTCCTGCCATGCCGCCACATCCATATGGGTCACAGGTGTCAGCACACCCAGCGTCGCAGCACAATGAACAAGGATATCAAGTCGCCCGAACCGGGCCATGACCGATGGGCCAAGCAGATCAAGCGCCGCGCCATCGGTAAGGTCCATCGGCAGCAGCGTGGCCCGCTGCGCCGTCCTGTCCCCCGCGTCACCATGGCGCGCGGCGATCAGGTCATCCGTGCGTTCCAGCCCGCCCACCGTCCGCGCCACAAGGATGCAGTGCGCACCGGCTTCGGCCAGGGCGCAGGCCATCGCGCGCCCGATCCCCCGGCTGGCGCCGGTTACAAGTGCGACCGACCCTTCAGGCAATCGGCGCACGAGGGGCGGCATCACGCCGGGACGTTGGGATGTTCAGCGTTGTAGTCCACCAGTTCGATGGGATAATCGCCGGTGAAACAGGCATCGCAATACCGGTTGCACGCCGCATCACGATCCTTGTAACCCAGCGCACGATACAGCCCGTCAAAGGAAATGAACGCCAGCGAATCGACGCCGATCAGTTCAGCCATTTCCTGAAGGTTGTGCTGTGCGGCCAGCAGCTTGCTGCGTTCGGGCGTGTCGATACCATAAAAGCACGAATGCATTGTCGGCGGCGAGGAGATGCGCATATGCACTTCCTTTGCACCTGCCGCGCGCACCATGTCCACGATCTTGCGCGAGGTGGTGCCACGCACGATCGAATCATCCACCAGGATCACCCGCTTGCCATCCAGTACCGGGCGATTGGTGGAATGTTTCAGCTTTACGCCAAGGTTGCGGATCTGGTCGGTGGGTTCGATGAACGTACGGCCCACATAATGGTTACGAATGATGCCCAGTTCAAAGGGAATGCCGCTGGCGACGGAATAGCCCATGGCCGACGGCACGCCGGAATCGGGTACCGGCACGATCACATCAGCTTCCACCGCGCTTTCGCGGGCCAGCTCGACGCCGATCTGCTTGCGCGTGTCATACACCGCCTTGCCATCCATGACGGAATCAGGACGCGCGAAATAGATATATTCGAAGACGCAGAAACGCGATTGCTTGGTGTTGAAGGGCCGGATGGAGCGAATGCCCTCATCATTGATGACGACAATCTCGCCCGGTTCCACATCACGCACGAACTCCGCGCCGACGATATCAAGTGCGCAGGTCTCGCTCGCCAGCACCCAGGTCGGGCCTTCGCCCTCCTCACCAGGGATTTGCCCAAGGATCAGGGGACGCACACCCAGCGGGTCGCGCACACCCATCAGCGCGTCACGCGACAGCGCCACCAGCGAATACGCGCCCAGCACCTGCTTGAGCGCGTCGATCAGGCGATCTTCCACGCTGGCATACAGCGAAATGGCAATCAGGTGGATGAACACCTCGCTGTCGGTGGTGGACTGAAAGATGCAGCCACGGCGCACCAGCGCCTTGCGCAGGGTCTCGGCATTGGTGAGATTGCCATTATGCGCCACGGCCAGGCCACCGAATTCAAAATCGGCGAACAGGGGCTGCACATTACGGATCAGGGTCGCGCCCGTGGTGGCGTAACGGTTGTGGCCGACCGCGCTGTGCCCCGGCAGGGTTGCCATCACCTGCGCATCGCCAAAGACATCACCCACCAGGCCCAGGCCCTTGTGCGTGTGGAAACGTTCACCGTCATAGGACACGATGCCGGTGGCTTCCTGCCCACGATGTTGCAGCGCATGCAGGCCCAGCGCCGTCAGCGCCGACGCCCCCTTGGTGTTCCATACACCAAAGACGCCACATTCCTCATGCGGCTTGTCATCATCATGCCATTGGGCCGGAACGTCATCGTTCGGCGCGCATGCCTGCATGGGAGAACCGGACGAGGCGGAGAAGCGGATGCGGGACATGGATCAGCGATCTTTCCTTGGCGGACAGCGGCGGCGGGGACCGGCGGAAGGTTCAGATTGGCGCGTCATGACGCGTTCGCGCCGGTTGCGCAAGATGTGGTGTGATGGAATCGGACGTAAAATGCGACAGGTACGTCGTACTGTCGCCAATAAGGGGGACAATCCGGCTGTCATTCATGGCGTCGGGCCATGCGTCCTGCGGCATGAGAAAAGACACCGCCATATACAGTGCAAGCAGGCACGCATACCCGCGCAGCACCCCGAACAGCAGCCCCAGCGCCCTGTCGATTCCACCCAGGACGGAACCACGCACGGCCTGACCCGACAGATGGGCTGTCGTGGTGAAAACCACAAGGAGCGCGATGAACATTATCCCCAGCGCGGCCGCACGCGCCAGCAGCGGCGTATGTATCCATTGCGCGGCATAGGGAATGAGGAAACCGTGCCAGCTTAAGGACAGGACGCCCGCCATGGCCCATGCGGCAATGCCCAGCACTTCGCGTGAAAAGCCACGCACGGCGCCAACCACCGCCGACAGCCCGACAATGGACAGGCAGGCAATGTCGATCCAGTTCATCCGCCGCAAAACAGGCGAGGAGGGATCAACCGGGCAAAAATCCTGCGTGCCCCAATGGCAGGCACGCTGCGGGCATGGACCCGATCCATGGATCGCGCTGTTCCTTCTGTTCCGGCGGGAATACAGGGCGTCCGCACCCATGGCGATGCCCCGCCGCCGGGGTGCTTATGCCATCTGCCCGTTACGGTTCATAGGGGGAAAACCATCAATTCATCCCCCGCATGACCAACATTGCGGATGGGGGGCAGAACCGCTGGCGGAAAGATAGAAATCTCTGGTGTCGCCTCTTTTAAAATGCGGCACTTCTTTTGGGGAGGGGCACAAAACTCGCCAGAAAATTCTTTTGTTTCCCATGCGCGGCGCAGGATGGACCTTACGGCAGTTTGGTCGTGCGGATCTTCCACGGGCGACGGCGCAGGACGGGGGCCGTGTTCTGCCGTTCGGCCGTGTTCAACGCCAGCAACAGGTTGCCCATGCGCGTACGACGGTCCAGTTCGATCCAGACATCCTCGGGGTTGACGCCACACGCCACCCATGTCCGCACCAGTTCGGACAAGGCATCGGCACTGTGGCGCACCAGTTCGCCATGTTCCTCGGTCATCAGCGCCAGCAGGCACTGTTCGGCATGGATGGTGAACTGCCGCGCCGCCGCGCGGATATGCGCCAGTTCCCGTGCATCGGGCGCGATCCCCGCAGGGGCCGCGCCGTCATTGCCCGCCCGCGCGCGCAGGCGTTCATAAAGCCGCACCATCACCTTCCCGGCCCGCAGGCCAGAATCCGGATCGGCACGGTCAGGGGGGACGGGATGGGACATGGACCGATGATGGGGGCCAACGGGTCCGCGGTCAACAACGCGCACGCGGCATCACCTGCGCGCGCGATGCGCCCCATCAGATGGAGAAATATTTGGCGTGGGGGTTGAGGATCACCAGCGCGGAAGTCGACTGTTCGGGGTGAAGCTGAAAGCCATCCGTCAGCGTCACGCCAATTTTTTCAGCATCCAGAAGTTTCAGGATCGGTTCCTGCTCCTCCAGACGCGGACAGGCGGGATAGCCGAAGGAATAACGCGACCCGCGATAGCCCTGCTGCAGCAGTTTGTTCATGTCGCGCGCGTCCTCTGCCGCGAAGCCGAGTTCGGCACGGATGCGTTTATGGGTATATTCGGCCATCGCCTCGGCCATCTCCACCGACAGGCCATGCAGGTAAAGGTAATCCTGATACCGGTCGGCCTCGAACCACTGGCGTGCGATGTCGGACGCCTTCTGCCCCACGGTCACGACCTGCAGGCCGATGACGTCGCGCTGCGCATCGTCGATGTCACGCACGAAATCGGCGATACATTCCCCATCCGCGCGCGGCTGGCGCGGCAGGGTGAAACGGGCCACCGGCGTCGTGCCATCGGCATCGAACAGGATCAGGTCATTCCCCTCGCCCGCCGCCTTCCAGTAACCATAGGACGCCTGCGGGCGCAGGATGTCATCCTGCGCGCACATCGCCAGCATGCGGCGCATGACCGGGCGCAGTTCCTGCCGCGCCCAGACCATGAATTCATCCAGGGAACGCCCCTGTTTACGAAACCCCCACTGGAACTGGTACAGCGAACGTTCATTGAGGAACGGCAGCACCGCTTCGGGCGTCGCTTCCAGCACGCGCGCGCCCCAGAACGGGGGGGCAATCACCGGTTCATCACGCGTCAGGCGTTCGCGCCGCGCACGCGCGGCGGGAATGTCGGCGGGGGCAAAGCCACGATTTTCCGCCTGTTCCAGATCACGTGGCGTGCTGCGTGCGGCCTTGGTTGCGCGGCGCGACTGGATGGCGGCGATATAGGCATCGAATTCGCCCTTCACCACCTTGTCCATCAGCGACAGCCCGTCGAACGCGTCGCGGGCATAGGCCACGCGCCCGTCCTCGCCATAGGCGGCGACGCAGTCCTCTTCCACATAATTGCGGGTCAGTGCGGCACCCCCAAGCAGGATCGGCGTTTCGATCCCCTGACGGTTCATTTCCTCCAGGTTCTCGCGCATGATGACGGTCGATTTCACCAACAGCCCGGACATCCCGATCGCATCGGCACCATGTTCGCGCACGGCGGCGATCATGTCCGCCACCGGCACCTTGATGCCAAGGTTGATCACGCGATAGCCGTTGTTGGTCAGGATGATGTCCACCAGGTTCTTGCCGATGTCATGGACATCGCCCTTGACCGTCGCCAGCACCATCGTGCCGCGCGCCTGTCCTTCCTTGCGCTCCATGTGCGGTTCAAGCCACGCCACGGCGGCCTTCATCGTCTCGGCGGACTGCAGGACGAAGGGAAGCTGCATCTTGCCCGACCCGAACAGTTCGCCCACCACCTTCATCCCGTCGAGCAGGACGGTATTGATGATATCCAGCGGGGCCATGTCACGCATCGCCTCTGCCAGGTCATCCTCCAGCCCCTTGCGGTCGCCATCGACGATACGGTCCTTCAGGCGTTCCGCCGCCGTTTCGGCACGCACCTTTTTCACCGCATCAGCGGCCTTGCGGTCCGCGAACAGTTCAAGCATGCGCTGCAACGGGTCATATCCCGGCGCACGGCGGTCAAAGATCAGGTCCTCGGCCACCTTCACCTCTTCCTCCGCGATCAGGTGCAGCGGACGTATTTTCGAAACATGCACGATCGCCGCCGTCATGCCTGCGCGCACCGCATGGTCAAGAAAGACGGAATTGAGCACCGCGCGCGCCGCCGGGTTCAGCCCGAAGGAAATGTTCGACAGGCCCAGCACGATCTGGATGTCGGGGAAACGCTCATGGATCAGGCGGATACCCTCCAGCGTCCACAGGCCCAGCTTGCGGTCGTCCTCCACCCCCGTGCCGATGGTGAACGTCAGCGGGTCGATCATCAGGTCGGCCTGCGGCAGGCCATGCTGGTTGCAGGCATAATCAACCAGGCGCGTGGCGATGCGCAACTTGTCCTCGGCCGTCTTGGCCATGCCCACTTCGTCAATGGTCAGCGCGATGACCGATGCACCGAATTTACGCGCCAGCTTCAGGCGGTCATTGGCGGCAGCTTCGCCATCCTCGAAATTGATCGAATTGATGATCGGCTTGCCGCCATGCAGCTTCAACGCGGCCTCGATGACCGGGGTTTCGGTCGAATCGATCACCAGCGGCGCATTGACCGAGGAGGTGAAGCGGGTGATGACCTCATTCATCTCGCGCATTTCATCGCGTCCGACGAACGCGGTGCAGATATCAAGCGCGTTGGACCCTTCGGCCGCCTGTTCGCGCCCGACGGCGACACAGCCGTCCCAGTCGCCCGCTTCCTGCAACTGCCGCCATTTCTTCGACCCATTGGCGTTGCAACGTTCCCCGATGGAGAAATAGCTGTTTTCCTGGCGCAGCGGCACCTGCGAATACAGGCTGGCGACAGAGGGGATCCAGACCGGCCTGCGCGGCACGGGGGCAGGACGCAGGCTGCCGCCCGCCTCCTGCGCACGGCGACGCAGCATCGCGTCAAGCGCCTGCGTATGCGGCGTGGACGTGCCGCAGCACCCCCCGATCAGGTTCAGCCCGTCCTCGACAATGAAGCGTTCGACCCATGTTGCCATATCCTGTGGCGTCAGGGGATAATGTGTCTTGCCATTGACCAGTTCGGGCAGGCCGGCATTGGGCTGGACCGAAATCATGCCCGGCCAGTTTTCCGACAGCCAGCGCACATGTTCGGCCATTTCCTGCGGCCCCGTGGCGCAGTTCAGGCCCATCACCGGCACATCGAGCGCATTGACCACCGTTGCCGCCGCCCCGATATCGGGACCGACCAGCAAGGTGCCGGTGGTTTCCACCGTGACCTGCACGAAAATGGGGGTATCGGTGCCCAGTTCGGCGCGCGCGATCTTGCCCGCGTTGACCGCCGCCTTGATCTGTAACGTATCCTGACACGTCTCGATCAGCAGGCAGTCCACGCCGCCTTCGATCAAGCCACGGCACTGTTCCGCAAGCCCGGATTCAAGCGTATCATAATCAATATTGCCCAGCGACGGCAGCTTTGTCCCTGGCCCGACCGACCCCACGACATAGCGGTGGCGGCCATCCGAAAACTGCTCCGCCGCCTCACGGGCAAGATGGGCGGCGGTGCGGTTGATCTCACGCGCCCGATCGGAAAGCCCGAATTCCCCCAGCGTGATGGGAGAGCCACCAAAGCTGTTGGTTTCGACCATGTCGGCCCCGGCCTCGAAATAGCCACGGTGGATTTCACGCACCAGTTCGGGCCGCGACAGGTTCAGGATTTCGGTGCAGTTTTCCTGCCCCCAGTAATCACGCTCCACCTCCAGATCGAGAAGCTGGACGCGCGACCCCATCCCGCCATCACACAGCAGGACCTGATCACGAAGGGCGTCAAGGAGATGGGGACGAGTGGTCATGGGTATCCTGATCTGTCATATGCGCAAAAGATGTTACCGCGCCGCGAACGGGGCCGCATGGAGGATGAATTGCAAACGGTATCGCAAACATACCGGTCCACGCCCACTTATTCCCTCACTCCCGCATGCCTGTCCAGTTCGGGCATGCGGGAGTGACGCACTTCGCGCCACCCCCCCGCCCACCCGCGACGTTCCGGCCAGATGCCGGGCGGCACACAGGGTGGGCGCCGGGCCATACGATATCACATAAGGATACCCGTCATGCACAACATCGCGCCACGCCCCGATATGGACGTACATGATGCGCATGGAGCACATGACGGACGCATCCGCCTTGAACTGCATGCCACCGCGACACCCCTTCCCCCACCTGATGCCCATACCGTACTCGTGCGCGTCGGGCCTGTGCCCCACGCGATGCCGCCCCACGCGGTGCGCCCGGCGACGTTGACGACGGATGGACAGGCGGCGGACCGACAGGCGACGGGCGGACAGGTGGCGGACGGGTGGGCGGCGGTGGAAATCCTGCCCACGCCCTCGCCCACCGCGTTCGGGCATGGGCCGGGATGTGGGTGCTGTCTCGGACGCGGCGGAATCGGCACGCTGCTGGGCGCATTGTTCCGCAGGCGCGCGACAGGTGGGATCACATGGTTCACACGCGTGGTGGTCATCGCCGACGCCGCCTTCATGCCTGCGCTGCGTCGCGACGTCACGACCGACGTCGTTGTCCGCGCGCGTTATCGCGTGGTTGACGCCACGGATATCGAAAATGCCTAGGCGTTAAGAAACATTTTGCTTTCTGGACCTAGTTTGCAGGCTTCATCTGGCCAAAGTCTTGCAAGCAGGGGATCGCCGTGGGCTATCTGGACCCGAAGACAGATCCCGCCCTTCCCCCACCGGAAGATGACCCCCACGCACCCGTCACGATACGGTTGCAGGCGGTGGTTCGGGCGGCGAAATTTCATGGTATCGACCTGGAGGTCCGCGATTACCGGGCGGAACCGGGCGAGGAGGTTCCCTCCGTCGCGTCCCTTGCCCGCTGGCTGGAAGAAAACGGCCTGAGCGCACGCGGGATGCACATGCCGTGGGCCACATTGGTCCAGATGCGCGACATCCCGCCCATCGTGCTGATGTTCACCGACGGTTCGGCGGGGCTGATGGTTGGCGCGGATGCCGGCGATGGCGTCGTCTGGCTGGTGGACCCGTTCGCCCCGGAGGGCAGCGCACCTGTGGCGGTGGACGAACTGCGCATGCACCAGGCATGGACAGGCGACGTCCTGCTGGTGCGTGCGCGCAGCGAGACGCGCCAGTCCGAACCCCCGATCGACGCCGCATGGCTGGCGCGCATGGTGATGGGCGAACGTTCCCTGCTGCGCAATATCATCCTGGCCTCCATGGTCATCAGCATCCTTGCGATCTTCCCGCCGCTGATCGTCATGCAGGTGATCGACCGGGTTGTGAACTACCACTCCATGGCGACGCTGATTTCCATCAGCGGGCTTGTGATCGTCATGAGCTTCTATGAAACCCTGCTGACCTACGGGCGGCGGGAACTGACGCTGGTGATCAGTACGCGCCTTGATACCAAAATCTCGCTCACGGTCTTCGACAGGCTGCTGGCGCTGCCTCTGGAATTTTTCGAACGTGCGCAGGCGGGCAACATCATCGGGCGCGTATCCGCCATCTACAAGGTGCGTCAGTTCATGACGGGGCGGCTGCTGTCCACCTTCCTTGACCTTTTCACACTGGTGGTGATCCTGCCGCTGCTGTTCTGGCTCAGCGCGACGCTGGCATGGATGACGATCGCCGCCGCCGGCGCAATCGGGCTGGTGGTCGTCATCGGCATGGCCCCGATGGGCCGGTTGGTGGGACGGCAGGTCAACGCGGAAATGGCGCGCAACGCCGTCATGTATGAAACCGTCTCGGGCATCCGCACCATCAAGACGCTGGCGCTGGAACCAAGCCGTCGCCACCTGTGGGACGAACGCACCGCCGATGTCGTGCGCACCTCGCTGGCGTCGGGGCGGATGGGCAACTGGATCAACATGATGGTCATGCCGCTCGACCTGTTCATCAATCGCGGCATCATCCTGATCGGGGCTTATCTGGCCATCAGCTCCACCTCCACCGGGCTGGAAGCCGGGGCGCTGATGGCCTTCAGCATGCTTGGCGGCCGGGTCGCGGCCCCGCTGGTGGGGCTGGCGCGCCTGATCGACGATCTCAACGATGTCCGCGCCTCCCTGGGCGAGGCGGGATCGGTGCTGAACCGCCCCACCGAGACGCAGGCCCTGACCACCGGCATGCGCCCGCCCATCCACGGGGCGCTGTCTTTTTCCGATGTCTGCTTCACCTATCCCGGCGCATCCACACCCGCGCTGTCGGATGTCACATTCAATGTCCCGGCGGGCACCATGCTGGGACTGGTGGGACGCAGCGGGTCGGGCAAATCCACGATCACGCGCCTGCTGCAGGGCGTCAGCCGGTCCTATACCGGCTATCTCCGGCTTGACGGGATCGACCTGCGTGAAATCAACCTGACCTACCTGCGCCGGTCGTGTGGGGTGGTGTTGCAGGACAACTTCCTGTTCCGTGGCACCATCCGCGACAATATCGTCGCCGGCCGGCCCGGCCTGACGATGGAGGCCGTGGTCCGCGCGGCCCGCCTTGCAGGGGCGGAAGAGTTCATCGAACGCATGCCCGCAGGGTATGAAACATGGATCGAGGAAGGGTCCACCAACATCTCCGGCGGGCAGCGCCAGCGCCTTGCCATCGCGCGGGCGGTGATTTCAGACCCGCGCCTGATGATCCTGGACGAGGCGACATCCGCCCTTGACCCCGAAAGCGAGGCTCTGGTCAACGCGAACCTGCAACGCCTGGCGCATGGGCGCACGATGGTCATCGTCTCCCACCGGCTGTCATCGCTGATGGAATGTGACCAGATCTGCGTGATGGATCAGGGCAAGGTGGTCGATATCGCCCCGCATGCGGTCCTGCTCCGGCGATGCGAGATCTATCGCACCCTGTGGCAGCAGCAGAACCGGCACCAGTCGTCCCCCCCGGCCGCATCGGGCGAAGACATGCTGCCCGACCTTCATGAGCCCGAAGAATGAGCGAGCGCGACATGACCCCCCATGATGCCAGCGCCCCGGATGGCGGCACACACGGCGCGACAGGTGCCGATACCGGCCGCAGGCTCGCCCGCCTGCTCCCCCGTGCCGACAACGACACGACACCGGCGATGCCGCCAGGCCTGCTGGAGTTCTATTCCCCCAGCGCGGCGCTGATCGACATGCCGCCACAGGATGCGGCGCTGTATATCATCTGGGTGATCGGGGGGCTTGCCATCGCGGGCCTGCTGGTGATGACGTTCCTGCCGCTGGATCGCGTGGTCATGACCAACGGGCGGCTGGTCGCGGCGGATGGCACCCTTGTGGTGCAGCCACTGGAAACGTCGATCATCCGTTCGATCGACGTGCATGAGGGGGATATTGTCCACAAGGGCGACGTACTGGCGCAGCTTGATCCCACCATCAGCGATGCCGACGTGGAAAACATGCGCAAGCAGGCCGCGTCCTATCGCGCGGAAGTGGCGCGCCTGACGGCGGAGGCGGCAGGCCACGATTACGTCCCGGACATGTCCGACCCGGCCTCGATACAGGAAGCGGCGGATTTCATGCGCCGCAGGTCCGAATATTCGGCCAAGGTGGCCAATTACGACCGCCAGATCGTCGGGCTGCAAAGCGACCTTCAGGGATATGAGGCCAGCACGGCGATGTATGCCGCGCGCGCGAAGGTGGCAAGCGATGTGCGCGACATGCGCGTACGCCTGCAACACGAACAGGTCGGCAGCCGCCTGTCCACCCTTGCCTCGCAGGACAGCCTGATGGAGGTCGTGCGTTCACAGATCACCGCCCGCCACGACGCGGATGCCACACGCGCGCGCCTGGACGCGATGAAGGCGCAGCGCGATGGCTATATCGGCAACTGGCAGGCCACGATCTATCAGGATCTCAGCGTCGCGCAGCATCACCTTGCCGATGCGGACAGCAGCTATCGCAAGGCGATGCTGCACCATACGCTGGTGCAGATGCGCGCGGAAAAGGATGCCGTGGTACTCAGCATCGCGCGCCTGTCCACCGGATCGGTGCTGCAGGCGGCATCACCGCTGATGACGCTTGTGCCCGTTGACGGACGGCTGGAGGTGGAATCGGTGATGCGGGGGCTGGATGTCGGCTATGTCCGGCCCGGCGACAGGGCGTTGCTGAAATTCTCTGCCTTCCCGTATACGCAATATGGTGGGGCGGACGCGACGGTGCGCGTCATCAGCGCGGACTCCTTTGTCGGGGGGGGCAACAGTGCGGGCGGCATGACGGCGCAGGAGGGTGGCGCCCCGGATGTGACGGGCGACCCACAATCGGCCTATTACCGCGTGCGGCTGGCGATCGACCGTTATACCCTGCATGGCGTCCCCCCCTTCTTCCGCCCACAGCCCGGCATGCCGGTGGAGGCAGATATCCATGTCGGGCGACGCACCATCATGCAGTACCTGCTGAACAAGCTGGTGCCTGCGATGACTGACGGCATGCGCGAACCCTGATTTGCCGGCACCATGAAAATCACGCGCGTTTTCGACCGTTTCTTTGCAGGTATCGCACCAAAGGCCGCCTATGAGCACGCCTGCCGCCTGCTTGAAGGGGGGGAAGCGGCGCGCGGGTTCGCCCTGCTGGGCCAGATGGCGCGCGAGGGGATGCCACAGGCGCAGTATCGCGTGGCGCAAGCCTATCTCGACGGGACCGGCACGCCGCTGAGTGTTCCCGAGGGCGCGCGGTGGCTGCTGCGCGGGGCGCAGGCGGGACATGCGGAGTCATGTTTTACGTTCGGCATGCTGCTGCTGCTGGACATCCCGCGCACGGATCAGGCGCAGACTCTGCTGCCTGGTGGGGAGGCAATGCCTGTCCCTGAGCACGACCCGGTGGAAGCCACGCGATGGATCGGCCGCGCGGCGGAAATGGGGCTGCCTGATGCGCAGGCGCTGTATGGTCACCTGCTGGCGAACGGGCCACAGGAAGTACGCGACATCGCGGCGGCGGAACGCTGGAGCACCCTCGCGGCCGAAGCCGGATGCGTGCAGGGATATCTGGGGCTGGGCCTTGCGCGGTTGCAGGCGGATGCGGCAACGGCGATGGACGCCCTGCAAAGGGCGGCGGCAGGAGGGCTGGGCAGTGCGTGTTACGTGCTGGGCCTGCTGCATGAAACCGGGCGCGGGGGAAAGGTGGACCTTGGGGCGGCGGCGGAACTGTACCAGCAGGCCGCCGAACAGGATATCCGTCCCGCCTGCGCGCGTTATGGCATGGCGCTGCTGCGCGGGCGGGGGGTGGCGCGTGATGTCCTGCGCGCGGAGACATGGTTGCGCCGCGCGGCCCTGCATGGCGACCGGGAGGCGGCAATCGTCGTGGGGGACCTGCATGCGCGCGGCATCGCCGAAATGGCCAGCGACCATGAGGCGGTTGCATGGTACCGGCGCGCGGCGGAGGGGGGACGCGCCGACGGGTGCCGCATGATGGCGATGATGTGCATGTCCGGCCGGGGCCTGCCCATGCCCGACCCACGCGCGGCGGCCCACTGGCTGCGCCGTGCGGTCGCATGTGGGGACGACGCGGCGACGGCGGACCTTGCCGCCATACTCGACAACATGGCGGACCAGCCCACGCGCCACATACCATCCGGTAGGGACGGCGAGGCCGACGGGGATGAACACCGCACGCTGACGGACAGGTTCGCACGGGCGGCGGCGCGGGGTGATCCGGTCGCGGCCTTCAATTACGCCAAATGCCTTCTTGAAGGGTTCGGCCACGCCCCCGATCCCATCCACGCGGCGCAATGGATGCGCCAGGCGGCACAGGCAGGGGTGGTCAATGCGCAGTACTGGTACGGACGCATGCTGCTGGGTGGGCAGGGCGTAACGGCAGACACGGTGGCGGGCCGCCACTGGATCGAACAGGCCGCACGCAGCGGCATGGCGGAAGCACAGGCCGTGGCGGCACAGATGCGCGTGACGGGACAGGGTGGCCCCCGTGACCATGCCGGTGCGCTGGCGCTGTATTACGAAGCTGCGCGACAGGGGCTGGCCGATGCCATGTTTTCGCTGGGGGCGATGTATGGTGGCGGGCATGACGTCCCCCCCGACCGCGCGCAGGCACAGCACTGGTTCGCCGAAGCCGCAAAAAGGGGCAACCCGCTGGCGCAACTGATGCTGGGGCGCTACTTCGCCCGGGGGCTGGCGGGCACGACCGACCTGGCGCGCGCGCGCATATGGCTGCGCCGCGCGCAGGCACAGGGCGTGACGCAGGCGACACGGGAACTGGCGCGCCTGTCCGTTGCCTGCGTGCCCGACATTGCCCCCGACATTTCGCATGGCGCCGCACATGCCCCCACCATTGACACCGCAAATGACGCCATAACGCCTGATACCATACGCACCGCCCCCCCCACGGCCATGCCGGGGGAAGCCGCACGCAAGCAGGCATCGGGGGATGCACGTGCCACGCGATAATGCTGCGCCCCTGCCACCGGGGGACGCCCCCAGGGGGAAAAGTTCGGGGGAAAGTCTCCCCCACGACTCTTCCACCGGTGGGGATGCCCACGCCGCCATGCGCCATGCGCAATCACTGATCGCACGGGGGGAGGACGCCATGGCCGGGCCATGGCTGGAACGGGCGTGGCGTCTGGCGCCGCAGGATGCGGATATTGCATTCGCACTGGCGGTGGGCCGGATGGGCATGGGCGATCATGCGGGTGTCGTACGCCTGTTGCACCCCCTGATGCGCCGACATGACTTCCGCGAGGGGTGGACCCTGCTGGCGCTGGCGCATATCGCCCTTGCACAATGGGCGGATGCCCGCACGATCGTCGCCCATGTTCTGTCACGCCATGGGTTCGATGATGCCATCGGGGGCTGCGCCACACGGGTCTGCACCGCGCTGGACCTGCCGGGATGGATCGGCATGACCGGCGACGGGACCGTGCATTGGGGCGGCTTGCCCGCAGGCGTGGCCCCACACATGAAGACCGGGGATATCGCGGTCAGGGCCGACATGCGGGTTCCGCGTGATGGCCATGGATCGGCCACATCGTACGCCCTGCCCGACCGGGCCGCGCGGGCTGCGACGATGACGGCCACGGACCCCCATGGGCGCGACCTGCTGGGCAGCCCGCTACACCCCGCCGCCATCCGTCGTATCGTCGGGGCGGTCAGGCTTGACCGGGGTGGAATCCGGGGATGGGCATGGCACCCGGCAGACCCGGCGCATACGCCGCGCATCCTGATACGCGACGCCCATGGCGCGACACTTGTCCCCCCACACGACGCCACACAGGCCACGCCCCCCTGCCCCGGCCTGCCGCCACTGGCACGGCCACGCGCGTTCCACATTACACGCAACGCCCTGCCCGCCACCGGCTGCGTGCATGTGCAGACCCCCGGCGGATGCGACCTGCCCGGCAGCCCGATCCTGCTTGGCCCCCTGCCCACCCCACGGCGCGCGGGAACGACGCAGGCAGGCGCACGGCGTCGCGACATGCCGTCACGCAATGGGCGGGTGCATGTCATCATTCCCGCCCATGGCAACCGCGACCTGACACTGGCCTGTATCGACAGTGTCCTGCACGCCCGCCCGCAATCCGCCAGTGGCCTTGTGATGTCTGTCATCGTTGTGGATGATGCCACACCGGACCCCACGCTGGCCGCAGACCTTGACCGTCTTGGGACAACCGGTGCGATCACGCTGCTGCGCCATGCAACCAACAGGGGATTTCCCCATGCCGTCAATACGGGGCTGGCGCATGCGGGGGGGGATGATGTCGTCCTCCTCAACAGCGATGCCCTGGTTGCGCCGGGCTGGCTGGAGGAACTGGCGATCGTGGCATATGGGCGGCCCGACACCGGCACCGTCACCCCCTTTTCCAACGATGCCAGCATCCTGACATGGCCCGACCCGCACGCCGATACCGGCGATATCCCGCCCCCCGATGCACGACAGGTGCATATGCTGATGGATGCCGCACGCACCGCCAATGCGGGACGGGCGGTGGATATCCCCACCGCACATGGTTTTTGCATGTTTATCCGCCATGACTGTCTGGACGCGACCGGCCCGTTACGGACCGAGCTGTTCGCGCAGGGATATGGAGAAGAAAACGATTTCTGCATGCGGGCCACACGGCTGGGCTGGCGTCATGTCGCGGCCCCCGGCGCGTTTGTCGGGCATGTGGGCGGCGCATCGTTCGGAATGGCGCGCCATACGCTGATGCAACGCAACCTGTGGGTAATCAACCGCCTTTACCCCGGATATGACACCCTGATCCGCGATCATGTGGCGCGCGACCCGCTGGCCCCCGCGCGACGGCGCATGGGGGTGGTGCTGTGGCGGCGCATGTCACGCGCGCAGGGGTTTTCGCGTGCCGTGGTGCTGGCCACCCATTCCATGCGCGGCGGGGTGGACCGTGTCATCACCGAACGCGCACGCATGTGGCGGGCACGGGGCATACGTCCGCTGATCCTGCGTCCCGCCAATGAAAGCTCCCCCCATGACACCCCAGGCTTCTGCATCGAGGAAGACTGCGACGGGACGCAGGGGCTGAAAATGCCGGTGCTGACATTCCGCTGGCCAATGGAACGCGATGCCCTGCTGGCCTTCCTGCGGACAGAGGGCGTGCGCGCCGTGGAATGGCACCATGCACTGGGCCATGGGCCGCGCCTGCGTGAACTGTGCATGGCGCTTGGCGTCCCCTATGAAATGTATGTGCATGATTATGCGCGACTGTGCCCGCGTATCGCCATGGTCGGGCCGTCGGGCCGTTACTGCGGGGAACCCGACATCGACGGCTGCACCCGCTGCGTGACGGCACTGGGCAGCCTGCTTGACCCCGATGGGGAGGAACACGAAGGGGACGGCGGCATCGTGGCCCTGCGCACCCGTTTCGGGCACGACATGGCGCATGCACGGCAGGTCATCGTGCCATCGCATGATGTCGCGCGCCGACTGGCGCGGCATTTCCCGACGCAGGCCGTACATGTCCGCCCGCCTGAAGACGACCGCCCCACGCTTTCACTCCCCGAACTGGTCGCAGCCACCCCCGTGCCACAGGATATGCACACCATCGCCGCACACCCACGCACGGGCCGGGTACGTGTCCTTGTGGCGGGCGCGATCGGGATGGAAAAAGGATATGACATCCTGCGTGACGCGGCGCGCGATGCACACGCGCATGGCCTGCCGGTGGAATATGTCGTTGCTGGATACACCGCCGACGACGCGCAACTGCTGGCGACGGGCCATGTCTTCATCACCGGACGTTATGGCGATGCCGAGGCCCTGTCCCTTGTCCGCGCGCAACAGGCGGATATCGGGTTCGTCCCCTCCGTCTGTCCTGAAACATGGTGCTTCACGCTGGGGCTGCTGTGGCGGGCAGGGCTGCCCTGCGTATCGTTCGATATCGGGGCGGTGGCTGAACGCATCCGCGCAACCCGGCGCGGGACCACCGTGCCGCTGTCGATGGGCGTTCACCAATTGAACATGTTTTTCATGTCTTATGGGCCGCGCACCCTGCCGCCCTGACCGGCAGGGCATGCCCGACCATGACACGCGATACAGCCAACGGGGGAAATCCGGCCTTGATCCGTACTCCGGCCCATGCCCGGCCTTTGACATGTCCTGTGCAGCCCACCCGCGCACATTCCCGCCAGCCGGACGCCCCCGCATGACCGGGCGGCCTGACCGAATCCTCAATGTCGGGGTCTCCGCGCAACTGATGCTGCTGGAACCCGGGACGTTCTGCATCTTTCACGCCCCCGTCGCCCGCCCGCCCGGGATGGGGGGGCTTGGCGGCCTGCCGGGGGTGCGCGTGACCCCTTCACCCACGGACCCGGATGGTGCGATCACGATCCGTGGCCTTGATGATGACGGGTGGCTTGGCCTTGATCGTGGTGCGGCGCTGGTGCGGGTGGACAACCGGCCCACATGGATACTGGTCACGACCTATCACGATCCCGCCCATGACGACGTGCGGCCCAATCTGCAGGTTGCCCGGCTTTATACCCCCACGACACCAGCCGCCGCGGCGGCGCCATTCGCCGCCCCGGCGACCGCGATGCAACAGGCTGCCCCCCGGCCCGCGACCGCCCCCCCCATCGCCGCACCCCAAACCGGTGGCAGCGGCATCGTCGCCCATATCCAGCGGCGCGGGGATGTGCATGTCACATGTGACGAATGGATGGGAACGGTCGGTGGCCATGCGTGGATCGAGGGTTTCTCCATCCTGCCCGACGATCCCGTCACACCGGGTCAGATCGAATACCAGGCCGTACTCGGACAGGGATGGTTCTCCCCCTGGGTGGAAGGGGGCACCTATTGCGGCAGCCGTGGCATGGCGCTGCCCCTGCTGGGACTGCGCGTGCGCCTGACAGGCAAGGCCGCGGAACAGTTCATATGCCGCGTCAGCGCCACCTTTATCGATGGCAGCCATATCGGACCGGTGGAGGATATCGCCGTCATGTCCGATGATCTGTCGCCACTCGAAGCGTTCAGGATCGAAATCACCCCGCGCACGGCACAGGACGACATGACGGGGGGCATCATGCCGGAAAATGCCGACATAGCGGCCGATATGGCGCATGATACGCAGGTACTCGACCTGCTTGATGAGGTATCAGCGGCACAAGCAGCACCTGCGGCAACACGCACACGACGCGGCCGCCGCCCCACGCGCAGGGATATGGCGGGGGAACAGGCTCCCTCCGCCATTGCTGCGGCCACCGCCCCACGCGCGGGCACAACGCGTGGCACCAAGAAAAGCCCGGCGAAAGTAACGGCGAAAACCGCATCCAGGGCGCGCACGCAGGCCATGGATGCACAGGCCGTGAATACACAGGCCAAGGACACACAGGTCAGGGACACGCCGGTCGATGCTACGGACATACCGCCCAGGGATATCCATCCCGGTCGCGGTCGCAAGGCGCCGGGTTCGCGGGTGGCGCTGCTCAAGGCACGCAAGAAGGCCGCAACCCGGCGCCGGACCTGACGCATCATGCCATCACCATGCCCACACCTGCCCCGGCCCGGCCCCGCGCCATGGGCGGGCACAGGGGGGCGTGACAGGTGAAATACCTGTTCGTCCACCAGAACTTCCCCGGACAGTTCCTGCACCTCCTGCGCCATCTTCATGCGCAGGGGGGCAATGAACTTGTTTTCATAAGCGAGACCGGGCAGGGCATGATGCCCGGGGTCAGGCGGGTGGGATACCGCATGCCCCCACCGGCAAAGGTTGGCGGGCCACCCCCCGTGGGTGAAATCGCCCATGCCATGCAACGCGCCGCACAGGTGGCGCAGGCGGCGCGCACGCTGCGTGACCTTGGCTTCGTCCCCGATATCATCATTGGCCATCATGGCTGGGGCGAACTGCTGGACCTTGGCGATGTATATCCCGGTGTGCCGATGCTGGGATATTATGAATTCTTCTATCATCCATCGGGGCTGGATGTCGGCTTTGACCCCGAATTCCCCTTCCCCGCCGCATCGGCGCCCATGGTGCGTGCGCGCAACACCCTCAACCTGCAGGCACTGGCACAGCCGGGATGGGGCCATTGCCCCACACGCTTCCAACGCGACACCTATCCCGACTGGGCACGCCCACGCATTACGCTGCTGCATGAAGGGGTGGACCTGACGCAGTGCCGTCCCGACCCACGCGCCGCGACCCGTCCCTTCGCACTGGAGGATGTCCGCATCTCCCCCCGCGAAAAACTTGTGACCTATGTCGCGCGCGACCTTGAACCCTATCGCGGTTTCCATGTCTTCATGCGTGCGCTGCCGCGTATCCTGCGCGGACGGACGGATGTGCGGGTGATCGTGGTGGGGGGTGATGGCGTCAGTTACGGCACCCCGCCGCCCCAGGGGTGCTGGCGTGAGCGGATGCTCTCGGAACTGGGCGCATGGATCGACCCTGCGCGGGTGCATTTCGTCGGCAGGCTGCCCTATGACCGTTTCATTGGCCTGCTGCAACGCTCCGACGCGCATGTCTATCTGACATATCCGTTCGTGGTGTCATGGTCCCTGCGGGAGGCGATGGCCTGCGGATGCGCCATCGTCGGCAGCGACACCCCACCTGTGCGGGAATTCTTACAGGACGCCAGAACCGCGCGTCTGGTACCATTCCTGGAGCCGGGGCGCATCGCGGATGGTGTCCTTGAACTTCTGGAGGATCAGACGCTGTCACGGCGACTGCGGGGCAGGGTCCGTGCGGAAGCTGTCCGCACGCTGGACATGGGCGATTACATGGCCCGTTACATGGCGTTGATTGAACGCCTGACAGGGCACAAGGCCCCGGCACACAAGGCTGAGGCACACAAAACTGCGGCACACAAGGCCCAGACACGCAGGACCCCGACACGCAAGGCACGCGCCGTGGTGGCCTGACCCCCACGCACACGCAACCTGACGCAACCACGGGGGCGGTGAGACCGACCGGCCCGCCACCCCGTAATGGCATTATTTCTTGGTGACAGCCTTGATGGAATCCAGGATCGCCTTGCCGGCTTCTTCCTTGTCGGCCCAGCCGGACACCTTCACCCACTTGCCCTTTTCAAGGTCCTTGTAGCGCGTGAAGAAATGCTCGATCTCCTTCAGGGTGATCTCGGGCAGGTCTTCAAGCTTCTCGACCTTGGAATAGTACGGATGCACCTTGTCGTGGGGGACGCAGATGATCTTTTCGTCCTGGCCGCTTTCATCTTCCATCTTCAGCATGCCGATGGGACGCGCACGCACCACACAACCCGGCACCACGGCAGCCGGCAGCAGCACCAGCGCATCGGTCGGGTCGCCATCAGCCGCCAGCGTGTTGGGGATGAACCCATACGCCGCGGGATAGACCATGGGCGTGAACAGGATACGGTCAACGACGACCGCGCCGCTGTCCTTGTCGATTTCGTACTTCACGCCCGATCCCTGCGGGATCTCGATGACCACGTTGATGTCGTTGGGCACGTCCTTGCCCGGGGAAATCTTGGATACGTCCACTTTATGGCTCCTGCCATGCAAAGGGTTATTCTGTCGCTTTCGAATTCACACGCCTGATCCTGCGGGGCAACACCCCGCCATCACGCGTGTCCTGTCCATGCCCGATACAGTCAATCGCGCCCCACGGACATGAGCCAGATCATGGACGTTACACGTATGTCATCTTTGCCGTGAGGGGGGTGTCGGTGAAAAAAGATCTAAATTCGGCATCCCCGGGCCCTATCGCATCTTGCAAAAAGCGCGCACATGCGCGAATCAAGGCCTGCCTGCGCGCCCGTAGCTCAATTGGTTAGAGCGGGCCGCTCATAACGGCTTGGTTGCGGGTTCAAGTCCTGCCGGGCGCAGGCCCATGTTGCACGAACGCGGCCCTTCGCCGTAGGGGCCTTCAACCATGTTCCTTGCACATTCCTATATCCTTCAGCTTTCGGGAGCCTGACCGTCATGGCCGCCACGCAATATGTCTATGTGATGAAGGACCTGACCAAGGCGTATCCGGGTGGGCGCGAGGTCTTCAAGGGGATCACCCTGTCGTTCCTGCCCGGCGTCAAGATCGGTGTCCTTGGTGTCAACGGCGCGGGCAAGTCCACCTTGCTGAAAATCATGGCCGGCATCGAAAAGGAATTCGGTGGCGAAGCCTGGGCCGCCGAAGGTGCGACCATCGGCTACCTCGAACAGGAGCCCAAGCTCGACGAGAGCCTGACCGTGGGCGAGAATGTCGCCCTTGGCTTCGGGAAGCTGAAAAAGGCTGTGGACCGCTTCAACGAAATTTCGATGAAGTTCGCCGAACCCATGTCCGACGAAGAGATGAACACCCTGCTTGCCGAACAGGCGGAACTACAGGAAGTCATCGATGCGGGCGACGGATGGGAACTCGACCGCAAGCTGGAGATCGCGCTCGACGCGCTGCGCTGCCCCCCGGCTGACAGCCCGGTGGAGAAGCTGTCCGGTGGTGAACGCCGCCGCGTGGCGCTGTGCCGCCTGCTGCTTGAAAAGCCTGACCTGCTGCTGCTTGACGAACCGACCAACCATCTTGATGCCGAAAGCGTCTCCTGGCTGGAAAAGACCCTGCGCGATTACGAAGGCACCGTCATGGTCATCACCCATGACCGGTACTTCCTTGACAACGTGACGAACTGGATCCTTGAACTTGAACGTGGCCGTGGTTTCCCGTTCGAGGGCAACTACTCCTCGTGGCTGACGCAAAAGCGCAAGCGCCTTGCACAGGAAGAAAAAGAGGAAAGCGCACGCCAGCGCGCCCTTGCGGCGGAGCAGGAATGGATCGGCTCCTCCCCCAAGGCGCGTCAGGCCAAGAGCAAGTCGCGTATCGCACGTTACGAGGAAATGTTGGCCCAGAGCGGGGAAAAGGCGACCGGTGTTGCCGACATCGTCATCCCGCCCGGCCCGCGCCTTGGCAGCACGGTGATCGAGGCCGAAGACCTGCGCAAGGGCTTTGGCAACCGCCTGCTGATCGACGACCTTAACTTCAAGCTGCCGCCCGGTGGCATCGTTGGCGTGATCGGGCCGAACGGCGCGGGCAAGTCCACGCTGTTCAAGATGATCATGG
Organism: Novacetimonas hansenii JCM 7643; assembly: GCF_000964405.1. GTDB lineage: Bacteria > Pseudomonadota > Alphaproteobacteria > Acetobacterales > Acetobacteraceae > Novacetimonas > Novacetimonas hansenii. Next base: position 752 of record NZ_BANE01000265.1, on the reverse strand, counting down.
GCCTTGAAAAGCCCGACAGTGGCGAACTGAAGATCGGTGATACCGTCAAACTGGGCTATGTGGACCAGTCACGCTTCAGCCTTGATGACAACAAGACCGTGTGGGAAGAAATCTCCGGCGGGACGGATGTCATCTATCTTGGCAAGCGCGCGGTGCCGTCACGCGCCTATGTCGGGGCCTTCAACTTCAAGGGACCGGACCAGCAGAAAAAGGTTGGCGTCCTGTCGGGTGGTGAACGCAACCGCGTCCACCTTGCCAAGATGCTGCGTCAGGAAAGCAACGTCATCCTGCTTGACGAACCGACCAATGACCTTGACGTCGATACGCTGCGCGCCCTCGAAGACGCACTGGCGGAGTTCGCGGGCTGTGCGGTGATCATCAGCCATGACCGCTGGTTCCTTGACCGTCTTGCAACGCATATCCTTGCGTTCGAGGGCGACAGCCACGTCGAATGGTTCGAAGGCAACTTCCAGGCCTATGAAGAAGACAAACGCCGTCGCCTCGGGCCGGATGCAACCGAACCGGGCCGCATCAAGTACCGTCCGATCGAACGCTGATTACGGAGCACGCGCGCTGTCCCCATGTTACGGGATGGGGCGCGTGGGGCGGTTTTCATGGGGTTTTGCCCCATACCCCGCCAAGGGGTATGACCCTTTGAGCACCATGGCCCCATAAGAGACGGTTTGAAAATTCAGGCTCGATAACATCCTGAAATTATAAAAGTTTTTGGTGAAGCTTTTTCCAAAAAGCTT
>NZ_BANE01000266.1 GCF_000964405.1 Novacetimonas hansenii JCM 7643 | reverse complement strand
CACCCAAAAACTTTTCTTTTTTATCAATGATGTGTTTTCAGACACTCTCTAAAATATATCAGAACATACGGGGATAATGCCTGCGGCATCCCGCCATGCCCCGGCCGCACATGTCCCCCGGTATTACCGATAACGGGGGACGCAACGCGCCAGCAGGTTTTCAGGGCACTGTGTTCCAAAAGCAACACCGGCCATGTCGCCACGATCCCATCCCCCGCATCAACGGACGGGGGCGCGGCATGAAATTCGCATTTTCTGCGTGAAAACAATGTGATGTTACAAATCATGGCACGATCACACCCTGTCCGCGGCAATCGTGCGCATGGTTTCACATCCCGTGCCGGATTGCGTCCCATGCCGTTATGCGATGCGCCATGCATAATATTTCCAGACATAATCAAATCCGGCCATAATAAATAATCGCGCAATCCGTAACGAAGCATGTACCTGACCTGCATGATTACGCGGCATGAACCCAGGGGGCCATGCAATATACAGGCCAGAAATATCATCAGGTTCCTTTATCTTCATACATGAAAAGCACGCAGATACATCAAATACATCGTGTCATATTACTGTAACACTCCCGTCACCAAACTATAACAAGACAGTGTGGAACCCAAAACCTAGGTTCGCGCCAGTAAACACCCAACCGGAATAACTGGGGCCTTGGGCTTGAGGGATCGCGCTGTATGAAAAAGACCAAACTCCTTTTGCTGACAACATGCATGAGCACCCTGCTGTTGCATAATGCCAACGCGGCCAGCACAGCCCGCAAGACGGCCCCGGCAAAGCAGCCCCCCGCACACGCCAAGACTACGACCACAGCCGCAGCCGCAGCCAGAACAAATGTCGATTCCGTGCGTGCCACACAGGCGGAATCGATCATTGTCCTTGGCGCGGGCGCAGCGCGTGAGACGCAGACGCTGTCACATACCGCCATCCAGGAAACCGCACCGGGGACCAGCCCGCTCAAGGCCCTGTCGAAACTGCCTGGTGTCATGTTCACCTCGTCCGATCCCCTGGGATCGTATGAATGGTCGCAGCAGATCATCATCCGTGGCTTTGACCAGAGCCGCCTTGGTTTCACCATGGATGGCATCCCGCTGGGCAACCTTGCCTATGGTAACGACAACGGGCTGTCGATCGGGCGCGCGCTCCAGACCGAAAATAACGGTGCCGCCACCCTGGCGCAGGGTGCGGGCGCGGTGGGCGTCGCGGCATCGAACGACCTTGGCGGCGCGCTGGAGTTCACCTCCATCGACCCGACCAAGAAATTCGGCGTCGATGTCGCGGGCACGGTCGGGTCGTATGGCACATGGCGCACGTTCGCGCGCGTCAATACCGGCACGATGAAGGGCGGCGGCCGACTTTATGTATCCTATGACTATCAGGATGCGAACAAGTGGAAGGGCGATGGCATCCAGCAGCAGCAGCAGGCCAACGCCAAATACATCCAGCCATTGGGCAAGCACGTCAAGCTGACGCTGTTCGGGGATTACAGCCAGCGCGCCGAAAACGATTATCAGGACCTCTCGCAGCAGATGATCGCGACCAAGGGGTACAATGTCGATAATATCACCGGCAACTATCCCCTTGCCCAGCAGATCGGCCGCGCGTACCAGAACGGGACGGCCATGCCCGCCGGGATCGCGAATCAGGACCAGTCCTATTACAACTCCGCCGGCCTGCGTCAGGACATCCTTGGCTATGGCAAGATTGACTTCAACATCACCGACCGGCTGAAGGGGTTTGTCACCGTCTACGGTCATACCAATACCGGCGAAGGCGTGTGGGTCACGCCTTATAACCCGACGCCGGCATCCCTTGGTGGCGGGGCGCTGTCCACGCGCACCACGGAATATGACATCCACCGCGAAGGCGTATTGTCCAGCCTGTCGTATAATATCGGCCATCACACGATCGAAGGCGGGTTCTGGTTCGAAAACAACAATTTCGAACAGGCGCGGCGTTTCTATCCCCTCAGCGCGACAAAATATACCGGCAGTTCCGTCCACTGGTTCGGCGGCAATTCCTTTGAAACGCAGTGGCAGGGCAATTACAATACCAAAACCTACCAGTTCCATATCCAGGACACGTGGCAGATCACGCCAAAGCTGAAACTGAATTATGGTTTCAAGTCGCTGGTGGTGGACAATATCGCGCAGGCGCTGCCGGGCAATTACATGGGCACGGCCACGGCCAACCCGTATGCATCGGGTTCGATCACCTCGGCCAACGGTTTCTTGCCACAGATCGGCGCGAACTACCGCTTCAACCGCAATCACGAAGTCTTTGCCGATTTCTCGCGCAATATGGCGGCGTTCGACAATTCCTCCACCGGTGCGACCAGCCCGTTTGCAACGACGGTGGCCGGGTATGAGGCGATCAAGAACAAGATCCACCCCGAGATGTCCTATAGTGAGGAAATCGGCTACCGCTTCCATAACAAGCGGATACAGGCGTCCATCACCGGATATTATGTGGAATTCGAGGACCGCCTTCTGTCCATTACGCAGGGCGTCGGCATTCAGGGCAACCCGGCGGTGCTGAGCAATGTGGGCGGCGTCACGGCACGCGGCATCGACACGGCGTTCAACTACCGCTTTGCCGATAACTGGTCGCTGTATGCATCATATTCGTATAACGACTCTGTCTATGACAACAACCTGACCGAATCTGGCGTAACGTACAACACCAAGGGCAAGAGCGTGGTCGCAATGCCGCGCAACCTTGCCAACGTGCAGGTCAGTTATGATGACGGCACGATCTGGGGTAATTTCCAGATGCAGTACCAGGGCCGCCGGAGCTATACCTATACCAATGACCAGTGGGTGAAGCCCAACGACATATTCAACCTCAACCTTGGCTATCGCTTCCACAGCCGCAACTGGGTGCTGCGTGGCGTCGATGCGCAGATCAACGTAACCAACCTGTTTGACAAGCGTTATGTCGCGACGGTCGGCAGTAACGGGTTCGAGGTTTCCGACCCCAAGGGCACATTCCAGACATTGCAGGCTGGCGCACCGCGCATGGTCTTCTTTACCCTGCGCAAGCATTTCTGAGGGCGTGCTGATGCTGCCTGAAACAGGCTGTTGATAAATCATAGAAAAGATTCCTGGCGTTGCCTTTCGATTGAAAAAGGCGACGTCTTTCGAAGATTTCTGAAAAAATCTTCACCAAAAACTTTTATGATTTCACGGCCTTATCGGGCTGACCCTTTCAAACAGCCTTTGGAGGTTTCTGGCGGCGGGTTTCCCCGGAATCTTCATCAGGGCACCGCTTTTTTAAAAAGGCGGTGCCCGAAATCTTTCATTATTTTCCCACGATGTTATTTGAAAATCCCCCCCACGACGGATGAGCAGACCAATGTCACATACCACCGGCCGCCGCGCATTCCTGAAATTCAGTGCGGCGGTGGCCGCGGGAACGGCATTGCCCGATAACCTGCGCCGCGCGATGGCCATCGCCCCCAACCGGGTGACGGGCACAATCCGCGACGTGGAACATGTGGTGATCCTTATGCAGGAAAACCGCTCTTTCGATCATTATTTCGGCTGCCTGCAGGGCGTGCGCGGATATGGCGACCCACGCGCCGAACAACTTCCCGATGGCAACAGCGTCTTTTCCCAACCGGATGGAAAAGGCGGCCGCGTCATGCCGTTCATGCTGGATACGGCCCATACGTCATCGGCCTGCATCGCCAGCCTTGACCATAATTGGAAGGGCACGCAGACGGCATGGAACGACTGGGACACATGGGTGCCGCACAAGACACCCATGACCATGGGCCATTTCACCCGCGCGCAGATCCCGTACTATTACGCGCTGGCCGATGCCTTTACGATCTGCGACGCCTATCACGCCTCCATCTTCGGGCCGACCAACCCCAACCGGCTGTTCCTGTTTTCCGGCACAAGCGGCCTTGCCGCCGGGAATACGGGCAAACAGGTCATCGACAACTGCGATGACGGCAACTGGTCCGCCGACATGGCGCATGACCACCCGGATTTCGAACCGTTCCGCTGGTCTACCTATCCCGAAAAGCTACAGGCGGCCGGGGTGTCATGGCGTGTTTACCAGGAATATGACAATTTCGGCGACAATCCGCTGGCCTCCTTTGCACAGTTTCGCAACCTTGATACGAAATCATGGGCCTATCGCCGCGCGCGCATGGTCGTGCGGGGGTCGAATGCCGCCAACATGCATCAATCCGAAGGGCGCTACCTGATCCGTGCGTTCGAACATGACGTGGCGCACGGCACCTTGCCGCAGGTATCGTGGATCGTGCCGCCCGCCGCGTTGTCGGAACATCCCAATGCACCACCGGGATATGGTGAACACCTGATATCACAGTTGATGGACGTATTCGTACGTCATCCCGATGTCTGGGCCAAAACGGTTTTCATCCTCAATTACGATGAAAATGACGGTTTTTTTGACCATATGCCCCCGCCAGTCCCCGCCCTTGATCCGGCACAGGGCGCAAGCAGCGTAACAGTGGACGGTGAATCCTATCACGGCGTTCCCGTCGGGCTTGGCCCACGCGTACCCACGATCGTGGTGTCACCCTGGACCAAGGGGGGATGGGTCAATTCGCAGGTGTTCGACCATACCTCCGTCCTGCGCTTTCTGGAGGCCCGCTTTGGCGTGGAGGCCCCCTATATCACCCCATGGCGGCGCGTGGTCTGCGGGGACATGACCTCCATCTTCGACTTTGCACAGACAGACCGCCGGTGGCAGGCGGACCTGCCGCGCACCGATACATACCTGGCCCAGACACGCCAGTCCTGCACGCTGCCGCTGCCGACACTCCCGACGCAGCAGGCCCTGCCACAACAGGAATCCGGGCAACGTCGCGCACGTGCCCTGCCTTACGCCCTGCATGCCGACCTTCTGCCCACGGGGGTCCTGCGCCTGGCGAATACGGGCACGCAGGGGGCGGTCCTGCGCATCCGCGACGCAGGGGTGACACGGCATTACACGCTTGATGCGGGCCATGACATGGATGTGCGGGTGGGGACGCCCCATGTCCCCGGCATGACGGTGGACATAACGGTACATGGACCCAACGGGTTCTTCCGCCGCTTTGCCAGCAAGGCACCGCCGGGGGTGGCGCTGCGATATGATCCGGTGCATGACGCGGTGGTGCTGTCGCTGCACAATCCCGGCCATACACCACAAAAGATACAGGTGGATGACGCCTATGCCCGCACCACGCAAAAGGTCATCATACCACCCGGCGGGAACAGCGAAACCACATGGCCCGTCACCGCGTCGGACTGCTGGTATGACCTGACCCTGCATATCCCCCATCATGGCCATGACACCATCATATTGGCGGGACACATGGAAAATGGCAGACCCAGCCGGACCGATCCACATATGGGGCAGCAACAGGCATGACAGTCCTTACCCGGCGCAGAGCGCTTGCATCCGGCCTTGCGGCCTGCATGGCCCCGGCCGTGCCTTCCTTCACCCGGGCCGCGACGCCGGTGCTGGCCCCCCTGAAATGGGCGCCGCGCACCCGCCAGGTGATCGAAAACCTGATCGCAACCCATGGCACCACCGGCCCCGACGCACGCAATAACCCGGCGCGACGTCCCTATGCCGTGTTCGACTGGGACAATACCTGCATCGCAGGCGATTGCGAAGAAACGCTGCTGCATTATACCGCCAGCCGTTTCCTGTTCGCCATGCCCCCACACGTCTTTGCCCAGGCGACGGCACTTGATGTGCCCGCACGTATTTTCGATGGGGAATTCCGCACCGTGGACGGGCGCCGCGTGCGCTTTGCCGACCTGCATGCGGATCTGTGCGCGGACCATGCCACGCTGGCGGCGCGGCAGGGCACACCGGCGGCGGATGATCTGATACTGCTCAGCCTGCGTTCAAAGCTGGTCTTTGCCTATGACGCCATCAACGCGACATGTGATGGCGACGTCGCCTGCCGATGGATCATCCGGCTGCTGGCGGGATATGACGCATCGGGGCTGGCGGCACTGGCGCGGGCATCGAACGCATGGCACCTTGGCCAGGGGATCGGGCGGGAAACATGGATCACGCCTGCAAGCCGGCCGGGGCGCGCAGGCATCGTCGCACGCCCCATCCAGACGGGCCTGCGCCTGACGCCTGAAATTGCCGAGTTGCAGGCAGCATTGCGCGGTGCGGGGATCGAGGTTTATGTCTGTTCCGCCTCTCTGGAAGAAGTGGTGGCGGTATTTGCGACCGATCCGGATTATGGCTATGGCCTGCCACGCGCCAATATCCTTGGCGTTCGCATGCAGTGGCCCGGCGGCCGCCTTGGCCTGCATGGGGCCGCGCACTGGCCCGTGACCTATCGCACGGGAAAGGTCCGCGCCATCCGCGAAGCACTGGTCCGCCGGCATGGGCAAGGTCCGCTGCTGGTCTGTGGCGACAGCAGCGGCGACGCCGCCATGCTGAGCACATTTGCCGATACAGAACTGGGCCTGATCGTCAACAGGCTCCTGCCCGGTCCGATCGGCACCCTGTCCGCACAGGCCATCGCACAGATGTCCCTGCCCAACCCGCGCTTTGTCCTGCAGGGTCGTGACGACAATACCGGCGAGTGGCGCCCATCAGAACAGAGCATTCCAATGGGTCACACCCTGCCGCAGCTTTCAGGCCCCGTACCGGCCTGAACAAAAGGTCCCTGCCCGTTCCTGCAAAAATAATGAAAGTCTTGGGGTGTCGCCATTTTGAAAATGGCGACACCCCATCAAAAAAAACAGGAACATTTCTGTAATTGCCATGATTTTTTAAAAAAAATCAGTCTCAACAATATCCTGAAATTATAAAAGTTTTTGGTGAAGCTTTTTCAAAAAAGCTTCAGAAGACGCTATCTTTTTGAAAAAAGGAAATACCCAAAGACTTTTCTTAGCGATTATTTGAAAACAAACCGTCGATAAACAATAGGAAATATTTTTGGTGCTGCCATTCAATCGAAAAAAGGCGATGTCTTTCGAAGCTTTTTGAAAAAAGCTTCACCAAAAACTTTTATGATTTCATAATATTATCGGACTTACCTTTTCTAAACTTCACTCTCAAAACTTTATGATCAGCACGAAATCCTTGTCCGGCAAACTGTTGATACAGGCGGCGTGCCCGGACCGCTTCTGACACAATAACCCCGCCAGATCTCTGGCGGGGTCATGTTACCAAAGGACCGCGACAGGCCGACGGATCAGAATGCCGCCTGAATACGTCCGGCCACCGAGTTACCGGTACGGCCCATCAGGTCATACAACTGGCTGTTGCGGGTCACGATGAAGTGGTTGAAATCCAGCATGAAACGGAAATGACGGTTGGGATACCAGTTCACGCCCGCCGACCAGACCGTCTGCTGCCCGCCCCGCACGCTGCCGATACCGCCAAGGTTGCTGTTCAGGTCCGCCACACTGTAACGCGCGGACAGTTCCAGCGCACCCCAGTCGCCCGTAGCGGGGTTGAAGGGATGTTCCACACCAGGGGCGGAGAATGCACCTTCCTTGATGTTATACGACCGTCCCTTGCCAAACAGGGTATAGTTCGCCGCGCCGTAATACCCTTCGAAATTGGCGGCAGGCATGTTGCCCGTGGCCTCGGTTCCCTTGCGCTGCACGCCGATATGGTAATATTCGCCCTTCAGCGTCAGGCGCTTCCAGCGGAAGCCGAGTTCGGGACCAGCAGACCAGACGGTGCCCGCATTCCCGACCGTGGCGGACAGCAGCTTTGTCGTCGTCAGATTGACTTCAGGTGCCTCGCTGGGGGAATAGACGCGGCCATTGGCGGTTTCATTCACCTTGAACGCGCTGATGGCCGACAGGCCGACATGCAGGTCAACATCGCGCGAGACATAGGGACGGCCCGCAACACGGAACGTCGCACCCGTCTGGCTGTCGCTGACGACGGCGGACGAACGGTTGCCATAGCTCTGGCCCGTCACGTAACCCGCAATCCACCAGCGTTTGGCATAATGCAGGGCACCAAGGCTGAAGCGCGCATCGCCCGCGGCGATGTTACGCACGATATCGGTGATGGCGGGACGTTCCATCATTTCGAATTCGTTGGAGCTTTCGGAATCTTCCTCGGTCACGCGCGGCTGAAAGTAACCGGCGGTCAGCACCGTATGGTGGATACCTGCATAATTCAGGTTCGCTTCATACAGCGTCACCGCGCCATCCGCACTGCCTGCGCCGAAATCAGGCGTGATATTCGCAATCCAGTTCTTGTAACGGAAGGAGATGGGGATACGCAGGCGACGCGCATTTTCCGTCATGCCGGGAAACAGGCCCTTCGTTTCCCCCGCACGCGGGGACATGCCCATGAACCCGCCAAGGTCTTCATGGAACGCAAGGCCGATCTGAAGGGCATAGGCGCCATCCTCGGACGAGATGGTGGGACGACCGCCGGGGAAGCCGATCATCATGCCACCGAAATGAACAGCCTCTTCCTTTTCCGTCGCGGCACGGAACGATTTCCACGACGAATCAATCCCACGGTCGGACGGCGGCGTACCCACGTCGGATGAACGCAGCATGCCGCTGACCGACCCATTCATCCCCGGCCCCGTATCCCCACCAATCGCGATATCATTCGCCATGGCCGGGGACATCGGTGCGCCGACCGGACGGGCCATCGCATGACGGACCGGCTGCTGGCCTGCGGTGGTGCGTCCTTCCGCACGGACAAGACGCTGACGCAGGGCGCTGATCTGCCCCGACATCTCACGCCGCATTTCCTGCATCTCCCGCTGGAGTTGCTGGATCTGGGCATCCTGCGCGGACGTTGCACATGCCTTATGAACCGGCATGGTGCCCCACAAGGCAGAAGAAGCCAGAAAGAACGAAGCAGCAGACCGGCGAATCATCTTGTTCATTCCGTAAATAAAAGATGATCGTGATGTAATCTGTTCGCGCTTTATTGTGTGTTATGTTTCCAAGACAGTTTCATGAAGGTTTTATGACAGCCGCGCATGCGCAAAAACCTGCCCCTTTCGGGGCAGGTCCACAACGCGGTCGCGGATTTATAACTGCTGAAAGGCTGTTATTACTGCGCGCTGTCCCACTTTTGCAGGATATCGGCCTTCACACTGGCGGGCACCGGCACGTAATCCAGACGGTTGGCGGCCTTGTCGCCGCTTTGCAGGGCATGGCCAAAGAACTTGCGCACTGCCGCACCGTGTTCCGCCTTGGACACCGGCACGTAAACCATCACATAGGTCGGCGACACGATGGGCCATGCGCCCGCGCCATCGGTGTCGATCAGGTCCACCGCGAAGTGCGATGCCCCCTTCCAGTCGGCGGCTTCGGCCGCACGGCTGAAACTGTCGAGGCCGGCGGCAACGAACGCACCGCTATGGTTCTTCAGCTTGACCGTCGCCATGTGGGTATTGGCGGCGAAGGCATATTCCACGTAACCGATCGCACCTTCGGTATTGCGCACGGACGCCGCCACGCCGTCATTGCCACGCGCGCCGATCCCGCCGGGCCATGAAATGGACGCTCCGGCACCCTGCGCGCCCTTCCATTCCGGTGAAACGCGGGACAGGTAGGACGTGAACACGGCGGTCGTGCCCGACCCATCCGCACGATGCACGGTGGCGATGGCGGTATCCGGCAGCTTTACACCGGGGTTCAGGGCCACGATCTTCGGATCGTTCCACTGCGTGATATCACCACGGTAAATGGCGGCAAGCGTCGGGCCATCAAGCTGCAGCGAACCTGCGGGCACACCAGGCACATTGACGACCGGCACGATGCCGCCCATCACGGTCGGGAATTGGAACAGGTGCGCGGCATCAAGCTTCTGCGGGTCCATCGGCACGTCGGATGCGCCAAAATCAACAGTCTTGGCCAGGATCTGGTTCTGGCCCGCGCTGGAACCGACCGTCTGGTAATTCAGGCTGACACCGATCGAATTGCGGCTGTCCGCGCCCCACGCGCCATAAATGGGCGCGGCGAAGCTGGACCCCGCCCCCGTGATGTCGGCGGCATGCGCCATGACAGGAGCCGCGGTCGCCGCAAGGGCAAGCGCCAGAAATCGGACAGGAAAGTACATAATACTTGTGTTCCCCAATACAACAACCAGATACCAGGTGAATATCCAGCGAACGCGGGCAAATATAACGACGAATTCAGGGGGTAGGATTATATATCCGTGACAGTTTTGTGACAGAAATATGAACCCCCATCCGCGCATGCGGGCGGCCGGAACGCACCGCATCCTGAATGCAGGCATTCCCCGAGGCCAGAAGGCAGGGGCAAAAAGGGGGCAAAAAAGATCCCGCCCATCCCGGCAATGTTGACGCAAAATCCTGCCAGAAACCCTTTCGTGGTTCCCGCCCACCATGCAACATGACTGCCACAGCCTGCTGAACGATGCTTTCACTGAAATGATAAAGGTCTTTAACGAGGCTTTGATTTCTGAAAAAACAGCAATACCGGAAAACTTTTGTCATTCCTTAGCGGCTGTCTGAACAGTTTGCACCAACACCCACTGAAATAATAAAAGATTGTTTGAAAATAAGGAAAGTTTTTGGGTGCTGCCTTTTGATCGAAAAAGGCGGCGTCTT
>NZ_BANE01000267.1 GCF_000964405.1 Novacetimonas hansenii JCM 7643 | reverse complement strand
TTAGGTCGGCTGTCGCCCGGGGGCGGGTTCCCCGCTTCGCCCAGCGCCGTGTCAGCTTCGTTTTCTGGCCGATCCTTGCTTCATCCGCCCACCACAGTTCGATATTTTCTCCGGGGTGACAGGCGCTGATTGCGGCAAGGGCATCAGGAAAATCTTTTTAAAAATGTCCTGGGCATCCGGGTTCTGGGCATAATGCCGGGGGCGTGGCGTCAGCAGACGAAAATTCTCACTGCGGACAATCCTGCTCAACCAGGAAACAGACAGGCTGACCCCGTGCTCTTCATGAAGCCAGGCGCACAGATCACGCAATCGCCAGCGCACCACGCCATGAGCCGAAGGAATGGGACCGTCTTCAATCCGCTGCGCCAGAGCCTCCATGACGGAAGGTATGATGCGGCGGGCAGCACCCCCACCATGACGATCAATCAGCCCCGCAGGCCCTTGCGCGTTAAAGCGCAAAACCCAGTCCCGAACGATCTGTCGATCCGTTCCCGCAAGACGGGCCGCCTCGCCACGCGTTGCCCCGTCATAAATCGCGGCAAGCGCCAGAAGGCGCCGCGACTGGGCCGCATGTCTGCTTCGTCGCGCCAGACCTCGCATGCTCGCTGCATCATAATCTTCTCGGAGTGCGACCGCCTTGCTCATCAGGGATACCTTCCTTCAATGACGGTATCCTGTGAATCACAATTCAACGCCTATGTGTACCCCCCCCCCCTGAGTCACAGCCAAAACAAATTGGTATTAGGTCGGCTGTCGCCCGGGGGCGGGTTCCCCGCTTCGCCCAG
>NZ_BANE01000268.1 GCF_000964405.1 Novacetimonas hansenii JCM 7643 | reverse complement strand
CCGCACTGACGACACGCCTGATCGACAGCAGCAGCGGCCCCGTGGCGGATGCAACAGGGGTGGATGTATCGGCCAATGGCGGGATTACGGCCATTTCGGCCGGGACGTCGATGCTTTCGACGGCGGTGACGCCGGTGAATGACGCCCCGGTCACGACAGGGCGCACGCCGCCTGCGATGACGGTGGCGGAGGATACGACGACACCACCGGGCATATCGGTGTCCACCCTTTTCGGGCCGAGCTTCAATGACCAGACGGATGCGGTGCCGGGTGGGTCGTCGGCAAATGATCTGGCGGGGGTGGTCATTACGAAAAATGATACGCCCGCATCGGACGGGACATGGATCGTGGTCCATGCGGATGGATCACGCACCCCGGTGGGGGCCGTGTCGGAAACGAATGGCCTTGTGGTTTCGGCCTCGGACCGGCTGGCCTTCGTGCCTGCGCCGAACTGGAACGGTACGCCCGACCCGCTGACGGTTCACCTGATCGACAGCAGCAGCGGTGCCGTGACAACCGGCACGCATATTGATGCGACGAAAAATGGGGGGACGACGGCCATATCCATTGGCACGGTCGATCTTCCCGCCATTGTGCAGCCGGTGAATGATGCGCCGCTTGCCACCGGGAATGTGACGCTGCCCCCCGTGCCGGAGGATACGGCCAACCCGTCCGGGGCCTCTGTGGCGTCGCTGTTCACCCCGGTTTTCAATGACCAGACGGATGCGGTGCC
>NZ_BANE01000269.1 GCF_000964405.1 Novacetimonas hansenii JCM 7643 | reverse complement strand
AAAGGCAGCACCCAAAAACTTTTCTTGTTTTTTATCAATGAGTTATTTTCAAACAGTCTCTTAGAAAACTTAATTCCAAACAGGCCCTGATAAAAACCCAGAAAATGAAGATTTATATTATCAATGGGTCGGTTTCAGGCTGTCTTTTTTCGGAATGACCCGCCTGCTGTTCCCACCGTCAGGGCGTCGCGGGTGGGGGCGTGGGATGGTCATGCGGCATGATGTCGTCACTGCCGGAGGAGCCGGAGACAAGCTGCCACTGCCTGCGATCATCCTGATAGCGTGAAAGACACATTTCCAGCGCCTGATATTTCTCCAGCCGTCCGACATCGCCCGCCATGCCCAGACATGCGGCCTTCAGGTCGCTGTCATAATGTGCCCACGCGGTGGAAAGGGCGGCCTCACTTTTCTGTTCCGCCGTGATGCAGTCCGTATCGCTGTCCTGCATTTCCACATGTGCGCGGGCGCAGTTCTGCGCAATCGGATAATGCGGCAGCGCCACCATGCGCCCGTGCTGCGTGTCATAGGGGTGGTGGGCCAGCTTTTCGATATCCAGCGGCGGCGCGGCATGGGGGGTGGCGGCCGCAGGGCCAAGTGGCGGTGGCATCCACAGGGCATGGGCGGCGGCATATTCCCCCATCTGCGACAGGGCGTTGGCCGCCCCGGCAACGGAAAATGGCACGGGCGCGCGTTCGGGCGGCACAAGGTTGCCGGTGGTGACGGTGTGCAACTGCTGCATCAGGTCGGCCACGGCGTCGGGTTTCATGTCACCGCCCGCCGTATCCCACTTCCGCCCCTTGGAGAAGATCTGCATCACCAGTTCGAACTTGCCGATCACCACACCCGCCGTGGTGACGCCCGCCGGGTTGCGATAGCGTTTATGCAGGTCATGGACCGCCATCCCAAGCGAGCCGGACGCAGAACGATAGAACATGATGTCAAGCTGGTTCTGCCGGGATATGACCATCGGCTGTCCCTGCGCCCCGTCGGGGGAAAACGACCATCCGGCATCCTGGGCACCGCCCTGCGCGCCATCGCCCCCATTATCGCCCCCATTATTGCCCGGGGCCATGGCCGGGGCGGCATGTGCGGATCGGGCGGGCATCGCAATGGCGGGGAGGAGCGCAAGCCCCAGTCCTAATCCCAGCGCCACGGCCCGCAACGTGCGGGCAGGGATGGATACGGCAGGGGGGGGCACGGCAGAGGGGGATACAACAGGGATGGGCACGACAGGCGTGGATGCGACGGGTGGGGTCGTGACAGAAAACACGACAGAAAAAATGCGCATCCCGACCTGTTTCCCTCCGTCTGGTGACACTGCCATGGCATGTGAGGCGCGCATGATAACCCGCCGCGCCCCCTGCCTCAATGGCGTGTAACGCAGCCCGATGGGAAAAGGGGGGCAGGGGAAAACAGGGCCGCATGCAGGACAGAAAAGGGTGGCGTCAGGATACAGGCGACCGCATTCAGGGCGTCAGGGCGTCAGGGCGTCAGGGCGTCAGGGCGTCAG
>NZ_BANE01000270.1 GCF_000964405.1 Novacetimonas hansenii JCM 7643 | reverse complement strand
CGTCTTCTGAAGCTTTTTAGAAAAAGCTTCACCAAAAATCTTTAGAATTTCAGTATGTTATCGAGGCTGACTTTTCAAACAGTCTCTTAGGGAAAGGCAAGGCCGATGTCCGACATGCTGGCCCTGACGATGGGCGACCCGGCGGGGATCGGCCCCGAAATTACCGTGGGCGCGTGGCAGGCGCTGCACCGGCATGGCCCGGCCTTTGTCGTGATCGGTGATCCCGCCATCCTGGCACGTGCGGGGGGGGCGGTGTGCGAGGTGGCCGATGTCGCGGCGGCGCGGGCGGCGTTTGCCGATGCGATTCCCGTCCTGCCGCTGCCGCTTGGCGCCCCGGTGGCGCCGGGCCATCCCGACAGCGCCAATGCCGATGCCATTACCAGCAGCATCGCCCATGCCGTGCGCATGGCGCGCGGGGGGGAGGTCGCGGGGGTCGTCACCAATCCCATCAGCAAGGTCGTGCTGCGTCGGGCGGGTTTTCCCCATCCCGGCCATACCGAATATCTGGGCGAACTGTGCGGCACGCCAGGGCGGGAGGTCATGATGCTGGCCTGTCCGTACCTGCGGGTGGTGCCGGTGACGGTCCATGTCGCCCTGCGTCAGGCGATCGCCGAACTGGGCACGCATGATATTATCCGCACCACGCGCACCACGCATGCCGCCCTGCGCCGGGATTTCGGGATTGATGCGCCACGTATCGCAATCGCCGGCCTGAACCCCCATGCGGGCGAAGGCGGTACGATGGGCACGGAAGAACGCGACATCATCATTCCCGCAATCGAGGCCCTGCGCGCGCAGGGTATGGACATTACTGGCCCGTGGCCGCCCGATACGATGTTCACGCCCACGGCGCGCGCGCGTTATGACGTGGCGATGTGCATGTACCATGATCAGGGGCTGATCCCGCTCAAGACACTGGACATGGCGCAGGGGGTGAATGTCACGCTGGGCCTGCCGATCATCCGCACATCCCCCGACCATGGTACGGCCTTCGATATTGCGGGACAGGGCATCGCCGATCCATCGAGCCTGGTGGCGGCGATGCGCATGGCCGCCGAAATGGCAGTACACAGGAACATGTCATGACCTCTTTTTCCCATTCCCCACAGCGTCTGGGTGTAAATATTGATCATGTCGCCACCGTGCGGAATGCGCGCGGCGGCATCGATCCGGACCCCGTGCGTGCCGCCCTGCTGGCGCAGGCGGCGGGCGCGGACGGTATTACGGCCCACCTGCGTGAGGATCGGCGTCATATCCGTGATCGTGATCTGGCGCGCCTGCGCGCGGAACTGGCGATCCCGTTGAACATGGAAATGGCCGCGACGGCGGAAATGGTTGCAATCGCGACCACCCTGCGCCCGCATGCCTGCTGCCTTGTCCCCGAACGGCGGGAAGAGGTGACGACCGAAGGGGGCCTTGACGTCGCGGGGCAGGAAACGGCGCTGTCCGCGCAGGTCGCGCGCCTGCGTGATGCGGGGATACGCGTGTCACTGTTCATTGACCCCGATGCGGAACAGATCGCGGCCGCCGCCCGGGTTGGCGCGGCGGTGGTGGAACTGCATACCGGGGCCTATGCCGGAACGGGGGGCGGGGATGACGATGCGCAGGTCCGTGAACTGGCACGGATTGCACGTGGGGCGACGCTTGCGGCATCAATGGGGTTGGAGGTCCATGCGGGACATGGGCTGAATTACGACAATGTCGCCCCGATTGCCGCGCGACCGGAAATCGTCGAACTCAATATTGGCCATTTCCTGATCGGGCAGGCGATTTTCGATGGCCTGCCCGTTGTCATCCGCCACATGAAGGGACTGATGGCCCATGCCCGCACCAGATCGGCGCAGGACGGGGCCGCATCCCAGGAGGGATGAGGGATAAAAGTTTCTCGTGCAGCTTTTTCATCAGAGATTGTTTGAAAACAAATCATTGAGAAAAAACAGGAAAAGTTTCTGGGTGCCGCCTTTTTTCAAAAAGGCGGCCTCTTCTGA
>NZ_BANE01000271.1 GCF_000964405.1 Novacetimonas hansenii JCM 7643 | reverse complement strand
CGCAGGGCGGCTGCCGCGCTGCCGCCGGTCTCCAGCAATGCGTCCTCGCGCCGCAACACGGTGCGCGGCCCGTCGCCTGCGCCACGCCGGGCCTCCAGCGCGGCGGCCACCATGTCGGCATGCCAGTGGGCATTGACCACCACACGCGCCACCCCGGCACGGTCCAGCCGGTCGAGCGCATGGCACAGGATCGCCTGCCCCCCCACCTTCAGCAGGGGCTTGGGGGTGGTTTCGCTCAACGGGCGCATCCGCCGCCCCATCCCGGCGGCAAAAATCATCGCCGTTTCGGGCATGTCCACACTCATGCGTGCTCTCCTGCCTGTTTCGTGTCATCACCCAGCCCGCACGCCACCGCCCGGCCATCCGCACCCCATCCGCGCAGGATGGCGTCGCGCCCGCCATCGGCACGCACCACCAGGTCGATATGCCGTGCGTGCGGCGGTGTCAGTGCGCCCAGACGTTCGGGCCATTCCACCAGCACGATCCCCTCGCACGCATCATCCCAGCCAAGTTCGACCAGCGCGCCGGGACCATCCAGCCGCCACAGGTCAAAATGCGAGACCTCAACCCCCTGGCCGCGTTCCGCCTGCCCGCCTGCCACCTGCCCGCCTTCGCCCGGCACATCCTTGCCCGGCACGTCATAGGTCTGCACAAGGGTATAGGACGGGCTTGGCACCTCCATCGCCGGGTCATCGCACATTGCCCGCAACAGCGCGCGCGCCAGCGTCGTCTTTCCCGCGCCGAGGTCACCGCGCAGCAGCACCGCATCCCCCACCCGCACGACAGGGGCCAGCGCCCGGCCCAACGCCATGGTTGCGGCGTCATCAGGCAGGCATATGCGCACCACGTCCGGCGCGCGCGAAGGGGTCGTGTCCATCTGCGTCATCAGGGTATTGTGCGCCCATGACGCGTGCGCAGACAAGACGGAGCAGCATGCCCGCGCGCTTGTTCCGCACACGTACCATCCACAAGGCTTATCCACGGGGATCTTCCCCAAAGGCCATCCACAGGGATCATTCACAGAGCCCATCCACGAATGGCCATACAGGAGGGCCATATACAGGGGCCATCCCCGCGCGACACATCCCCGCGATGGGGTGTTTACGCAGGGTTTGCGCCATATTTTGTGGGTTGCGCTGTTGCGCCATGCAACGCACAACGCAGCACGAGCCCGAACAGACACGGATTGCAGGACATACAGCAATGACCGACACCGCCAGCCTTTCCACCGATGTCGCCATTATCGGCGCGGGGCCTGCCGGCCTGTTCGCCGCGTTCGAATGCGCGATGCTCAAGCTGGGCTGCGTCATGATTGATGCGCTGGATGAAATCGGCGGCCAATGCACGGCGCTGTATCCCGAAAAGCCGATTTATGACATTCCCGCCCATCCGGCCATCGCGGGGGGCGACCTGATTGCCGCACTCGACCGGCAGATCGCGCCGTTCGATGTCCCGCGCCTGCTTGGCCGCCGGGTGGAGGAACTGTCGGGCACGCGCGGGGCGTTCACCCTGCGCACCAGCACGGGTGACACGATTCGCGCCCACGCCGTCATCATCGCCGCCGGCGCCGGGGCGTTCGGCCCCAACCGCCCGCCTCTCGACGGGCTGGAGGGGTTCGAAAAAAGCGGCGCGGTGCGGTATTATGTCCGTCGCCGCGCCGATTTCGCGGGCCAGCATGTCCTGATCGCCGGGGGTGGGGATTCGGCCGTGGACTGGGCGCTGTCGCTGCGTGACGTGGCGGCGCGCGTTTCCATCGTCCATCGCCGCAACCGCTTCCGCGCCGCCCCCGAAAGCCTGCGCCAGCTGGACGAAGCCGTGGAACGCGGCGAGATCGAGAAACTTGTCGGTTATCAGCTTCACGGCCTGCGCGGCGCTGACGGCGTGCTTGAGGGGGTTGACCTCATCACCCTTGATGGGGAGATGCTGCATGTCCCGTGCCAGACGCTCCTGCCATTCTTTGGCCTGGCGACAGACCTTGGCCCCATCGCACAATGGGGGCTTGATACCATCCGCGGCACCATCCCGGTCACGCCTTCCACCTGCGAAAGCAGCATGCCCGGCATCTTTGCCGTGGGGGATGTCGCATCCTATCCGGGGAAGCTGAAGCTGATCCTGCAGGGATTCAGCGAATGCGCCATGGCCGCGCACGCCATCCATCCCATCGTCCATCCCGACACGGCGCTGCATTTCGAATATTCCACCAGCAAGGGCGTACCCTCTGCCTGAATTCCGCCCGCATCAGGCGATACATATTCCGACACATAATGTTATGACACCATGTGCCGGATCGGGCGCGCCACGCTTGACCCCATCGGGTCGGGCGATAGCATCGCGCCCGGATTTCATGATGTGACACGAAGGGGCAGCGGGTGAAGGTTATTATTCTGGGCGCGGGCGTGGTGGGCGTGACCACGGCATGGTACCTGGCCCGACAGGGGCACGAGGTCGAGGTGATCGACCGCCAGCCCGCCGCCGCGATGGAAACGTCATTCGCCAATGCGGGGCAGGTTTCCCCCGGATATTCCGCACCATGGGCCGGGCCGGGCCTGCCGTTGCAGGTCCTGAAATGGATGTGCAGCAGCGCCAGCCCCATGATCGTCCGCCCACGCATTGATTTCGCAATGTTCGGCTGGATGATGGAGGTCCTGCGCAACTGCAACGCCCATGCCTATGACATCAACAAGTCACGCATGCTGCGTATCGCAACCTACAGCCGCGACTGCCTTGATGCGCTGCGTGCGGAAACCGGCATCACCTATGACGATGCACAGCGCGGACTGATCCAGTTGTTCCGTACTGACCGCGATGTTGCAAAAGCGCATAAGGACATGCAGGTGCTGCGCCAGCATGGCGTGGAACACGAACTCCTCAACCCGGACCAGATCGCGGCATACGAACCCGGCCTGTCGGGATCGCGCCACCTGCTGCGCGCGGGGCTGCGCCTGCCGGGGGATGAAACCGGCGATGCGCACATGTTCACACAGCGCCTGGCGCAAAAGGCGGCAGAGCTGGGCGTGACGTTCCGATATGAAACAACGGTGCGGGCGCTTGATGCCTCGGCCGACGAAATCCTGGGCGTGCGGACATCTGCCGGACGCATCACGGGCGATGCCTATGTCATCGCCCTCGGCAGTTATGCGCCGCGCCTTGTCCGCCCACTGGGGCTGCGGCTGCCGATCTATCCGGTTAAGGGATATTCCCTGACGCTGCCGGTAACGGATGAAACCCGCGCGCCGACCTCCACCGTCAATGATGACAGGTACAAGGTTGCCATCACGCGGCTTGGCGATCGCATCCGCATTGGCGGGACGGCGGAACTGACGGGATATAATACACGGTTGAGCCGGGACCGCCGCGCGGGGCTGGAGGAATGTTTTTCCGAACTGTTTGGCGGCGGCGACCTGTCACAGGCGGTGTACTGGACGGGCCTGCGCCCCAATACGCCCGATAGCACGCCCGTCATTGGCGGATCAAAGCGGTTTGGCAACCTGTGGTTCAATACCGGCCACGGAACGTTGGGATGGACGATGGCGTGCGGGTCAGGAAAACTGGTGGCCGACATGATAAGCCACAAGCCAACCGATATTCCCAGCCTTGACCTGTCGCTTGATCGGTACGCACGCTGAAAGGCCGTGTCAAAACACACTTATTGATCGGAAATGATGGACGTTTCCCGGCATTGCCTTGTTTCAAAAAGGCAATGTCTTTCAAGGCTCCCTGACAACAGCTTTGCAAAAACCTGTATCGCCTCAGAGGCTGCCTGAAGAGTCAGGCCCGATAACATCCTGAAATCATAAAAGTTTTTGGTGAAGCTTTTTC
>NZ_BANE01000272.1 GCF_000964405.1 Novacetimonas hansenii JCM 7643 | reverse complement strand
TACAGATCTGGAGCTATGAAATGGAGGACGCGTTTGTAGAGCGCGCCCGGCCGACACTCCAGTTGGCTTACATGCTCCTGCTCTATACCGTTCAGCGACCGAGCGACGTGCTGTCCATGGATGCGTCGCTGATTTCGGAACGCAATGGGCGCCTGTTCATTGCCCTGCGCCAGTCCAAGACGGGCACGCTGCTGGATGTTCCCATCCATGAAAGGCTGGCGAGTCGCATTCGTGAACGGATGCGACAGATCGAGCAGGAAACGGCAGGCAGGACCGGCAGGAGGGTCACCCGGACAGGCAGCCCTGCCCCCCGACTGCAGGTGCCAAGCCCGACGGGCCGGCCCTGGGCCCGACGCAATTTCAGCCGTGCGTGGGACCAGGTCGTGCGACAGATGGCGTTCAGCACGGCGAAGCAGTTGTTCAAAGAGGGCCTGACGAAGGACGAAGTCCGCGCCCACCTTCAGGAAAATCATCGCCAGCGCCGTGACCTGCGCCGCACCGGGATCGTGCGCCTGGCCGAGGCGGGGGCCACGACACCCCAGATCGCCTCCATCAGCGGTCACGGCATCGACTACTGCCAGAGAATCATCGACACGTACCTGCCCCGCCGCACCGAGGTCGCGATCGCTGGCATGCAACTGTGGGAGCGGCACCAGGACCGCAAGATCAGCAAGGTCGTCTCGATTGCAGCAACACGCGGACGTCTGGGATGACCCATGATGCATGCGCAAACCATCTGCAAACCACATGCCAATCGTGCAAACTTTTTTTGAAGGCTAAGTCATTGAAAAATGGCGCGCCCTGTTGGATTCGAACCAACGACCCACAGCTTAGAAGGC
>NZ_BANE01000273.1 GCF_000964405.1 Novacetimonas hansenii JCM 7643 | reverse complement strand
AGACGCCGCCTTTTTGAAAAAAGGCGGCACCCAAAAACTTTTCTGATTTTTTATCAATGATTTGTTTTCAAGCAATCTCTAAAAGTTTTAGGGAAAGTTTTTAACGATATTTTGTAAGGCATTGCCTTTTTTAAAAAGACCCCACTTTAAAAAGACCAAGCCGCTTAACTTCTGTGCGTCCTTACTGAAAGCGTCCTTACCGGGGACAGCCTTACTGGGGGGAATGGGCTGCGGCGTCGTCTTCCTGCGCGCATTCACCGGGATCGGGCGGCGGCAGGTGGGCGGGGGGATGATCGCGCAGGGCCTCGATTTCCGTACGGGCGGCGTCAAGACCCTGCGCAAAGTCCGCCTCCTGCCGCATGGCGGTATACAGCACGGCCCCATTCATCCATCCCGCCGTGACATCACTGTGCCAGTGGACGCCACAGATCACACGGCTTTCACCATAGATGCGCGCCCGGCGCATGATCTGGGCCGTACGCGTGGGCAGCAGGTCCGACAGTACAGCCCCCGTCATCCATCCCAGCGTGGCATAGTCGGAAGGATAGGACGGCGTATGCGCCACCTCCCCCCGTTCGGCCACGCACAGGGGCAATTCCATCGCGGAATAGGGACGCGGGCGGTTCCATTGCGCCTTTTCCAACGCAATCACGGGTTCAACCCGTGCCTCCATCCGTGTCAGCAACGCTTCCAGCCGTGGCAGATGGGCAGGTGACAGCGTAAAACCCGCCGCACAGGAAAAAGCGGACAGCATATGTCCCACCCCATGCCGGGCATCACGCTGCGCCAGTTTCCACCGCCCGCTGCCTTCCTGCACACGTGTATCGGCAAAGATGCTGGCATCGGCGGCGCTGCCTGCGGTTTCGGCGGCTGGAGGCGGAGGCAGGAACACCCGCCCATCCGGCAAGGGCGGGCCGGACAACGATGGGCCGGACGGTGCGGGATGTGCGGGGGACGGTGACATCGCCAGCCCCATGCCCACCACCAGCACAGATGCCCCCACCACGGCACGCGCACCGGAATGTCCGGGCCACCAGCCTTTCGATCCCCTATGGTACCGTTCCCGGTGTTGCAGCCCCTTGCGTCGCGCCCCCCTGCGCCGCGACAAAAATCCCCTGTCCATGCTTTTGCATCATTCCTTCAGAAACGCCGAACGGGCTTTATTGCATATTCCCAATCAGAGACTGCCTGAAAAACAGCCCCCGTAACCTACCGGAATCATAAAAGTTTTTGATGCAGCTTTTTTCAGGGAACGTTGCAAGGACGAGGCATTATCTGGGCAAAAGCAATTCCCCGACAACTTTTATCATTCTTTAGAGACTGTTTGAAAAGTCAGGATCGATAACACACTGAAATTATAAAGGTTTTTGGTGAAGCTTTTT
>NZ_BANE01000274.1 GCF_000964405.1 Novacetimonas hansenii JCM 7643 | reverse complement strand
CAGAGCCAGAGCCAGAGCCAGAGCCAGAGCCAGAGCCAGAGCCAATCCCGGAAACCGGGCACGGGCCGGAGTCAAGACCGGGATAATCCCCGGGTTGGGGCCTGTCACACGCCAATGCTGCACCCGGCAAGATGTTCGGCAAGAGATCCCGCAGGCCCCCGACCGACCAGTCACGATGGCCAGAGGCCACGTTGACCGGATCAGGACAGTAACCCCCTGAAGCAACAAAAGTTTTTTAAAAAATGTTTGAAAGATACGGCATTTCCAAAAATGCACGGCAACGCCTGACATCTTTCCCCATTCATTATCACGGGGCATGTCCAGACATTATTCCAAGAGATTGTTTGAAAACACATCATTGATAAAAAACAGGAAAAGTTTTCGGGCGCCTCCCTTTTGCAAAAAAGCGGTTCCTTCTGAAGGCTTTTTAGGAAAATCTTCACCAAAATCTTTATAATTTCAGGATGTTATCGAGCCTTTCTTTTCAAACAGCCTCCAAAAACCACCACTCTTTCAATATGATATTGGCTCGCTCTTTTCATCCCTCCTGCCACGCCAAACCCATCCCCCTGCCCGGGCGTTGGCACGGATACACCCATGGCGATAGCAGGACAAAACAGGACAGGTCATGCGACAATTTTCATTTGCGGGGATATTCCTGCCACATGGGGGACGTGCACACAGGATATTGCTTGGGGGAATGGTGCTGGGGGGCCTGCTGGCTGGGGGCATGATGGCACTGCCCGGCGCATGGGCGCATGAACCCACCCGGCAGCAGCAGGCCCGCGCATGCCGGGGCGACGCGCTGCGTCTGTGTGCGACCTCCATCCCCGATGAAGCCCGCATCACCGCCTGCATGCAGCGCAAGATCGACCGCCTGTCGCCACGCTGTCGCGCCATGTTCCATCCACCCGGCATGCCCGCGTCCCCGTCGGGAAAGGTAACGCGGGCCACCCCCTCCGTCACGCCGCCACCCACGCCGCGCGCCACGTCATCAGGCGACCGGCGGCCGGTATGACCCCTTTCGCCGGCGGTACACGCAACCCGGCGCACCCCGGCGCGTTTTCCCTGCTCCCCCCACCAGGAGCCCATACATGACACGAACACGCGCGATGACCGTCCTGATGCTGTCGGTGACACTGGCCTGTACCGGCCTTGCCGGGTGCAAGCGCCATCATGAGACAGCGGGCGAAAAGCTGGATAAATTCGGCAACAAGGTGCAGGACACCTTTGACCCGCCCAAGGGTCCGGCGGAAAAGGTGGGACGCAGCATCGACCGCGCCACGGGCGACTGACACCCACCCAAGCAAGGTCGCAGGGACGGGACCGTGGCATGTGCGGGCCCGATACCCGACCGGCGTTACAAGGGTTTGGAGACTGTTTGAAAAGTCAGGCTCGATAACACCCTGAAATTATA
>NZ_BANE01000275.1 GCF_000964405.1 Novacetimonas hansenii JCM 7643 | reverse complement strand
CCTTTATAATTTCAGTATGTTATCAAGCCTGACTTTTCAAACAGTCTTTAAACGAAGAAACGACAGGATGCCATGCCTTGGCGGGAGGAGAAGCGTCACGGGAAATCAAGCATCCGCGTAGCTTCTGGGTTAAAAACGCAATGATATTATAATGTCGTATAAGAAAATATAATAATTCCAGTCAGTTGTCGTGAATTCTATTCAGGTGTCCGCAATGCTCATATCCGCGCGTCGCCACCAGCATTCCTGCGGTGGGCGGGGGGTGGGTAACATCAGCAGCGGATCACCAGCATAGCGCACGGTATTGGTTGGCGTTTCCTCAAGCACAATTTCCGCACAGGTCAGCAGATCCCCATCGGCATGCAGAAAGGCATTGAGCTTTGCCATCATCAGGCACGCCATCAACTCTGTCGTGGGATCACCGGGGGTGACGACAATCCGGCCTGCGCGTTCGGGTTCATGCGCGCGGAACCATGACAGCAGCGGATCGCCCTCGCCAAGCTGGAAGGCGTGGTCGAGGCTGTTATCGACAAAGGCATGCCATGTCCCCTTGGCACGGTGGAAGGGGACGACCATGTTCTGCGTCCCATCAAGGCGATCGGGACGGGTCGGGCGCAGGGTTACACGGACATATTCATTATGCCCATGGGGCAGGGTGCAACGCTCGCTTTCCCCCGACAGCAGCCGGTGCGCCATGCAGAAACGTCGGGTAAAGACCAGTTCAAGCATCAGATGTCATGGCCCTGTGTCATGGCCCTGAAACGTTCCCACCCCGCGCGTCGCAACTGGCAGGCGGGGCATGTGCCGCACCCATGCCCCCATGGATGCATGACCCCGCGTGTGCCGAGGTAGCAGCTATGGCTTTCACGATTGATCAACCCGACCAGCGCATCACCGCCCAGCTCCTGGGCCATCAGCCATGTCTGTGCCTTGTCGATCCACATCAGCGGCGTATGCAGCACCAGTCGGCTGGCCATGCCGAGGTTGAGTGTCACCTGCAATGCCTTGATCGTATCGTCGCGACAGTCGGGATAGCCTGAATAATCCGTCTCGCACACGCCGGTGACGATGTGGCGCGCGTTGCGGCGCGCGGCAAGAGCGGCGGCAAAGGTCAGGAAAATGATATTGCGTCCCGGCACGAATGTCGTGGGCAGCCCGTTTTCCCCCAACGTAATCTCGGCCTCGCGCGTCAGGGCCGTATCCGAGACCGCGCCCAGCGCGTCAAGCGAGAGCGTATGGTCCGGGCCAAGCCGCGCCGCCCATGCGGGGTCAAGCCGCGCCATCCCGTCACGCAGCGCCGCGCGGCAGGACAGTTCGACGCTGTGGCGCTGCCCGTAATCGAAGCCCAGCGTTTCGACATGCGCAAAGCGCGATAGCGCCCATGCCAGACAGGTTGCCGAATCCTGACCGCCCGAAAAGACGACAAGCGCGCTGTCACCCGAAGGCCCGGCGGCGGAAGTTGCGGGAATGGTCATGTCAGGGAATCCCGATCAGCTTGTGTGTCTGCAACGAAAGCCGCCATTGCGGATGCGCCATGCAATACTCCACGGCGTGGCTGGTATTGGACACACGTTCCGGGCCATCCATCGGTTGCAGCCAGAATTGTGCGAAATCCAGCCCAGCCACCTGTTCGGGCATCAGGTCAGGCTGTGGAAAGACCAGTTTGAGTTCATGCCCTGACGTCTGCACCAGGGGCGCCCCTGCCTTGGGGCTCATGCAGATCCAGTCGATCCCGTCGGGCGCGCGTATGGTCCCGTTGGTTTCCACGGCAATGAAAAACCCCCGCGCATGCATCGCCGCAACCAGCGCAGCATCCAGCTGTAGCAGGGGTTCTCCCCCCGTAAAGACGACAAAGGCGTCCCTGCGCGATGCGGCCGGCCATGCGGCGGCAATCGCATCGGCCAGCGACGCGGCATCGGCAAAACGCCCGCCTCCCATGCCATCCGTGCCGATAAAGTCTGTGTCACAGAACCGGCACGTCGCGTCGTCACGGTCAATTTCGCGGCCAGACCACAGGTTGCAGCCCGCAAAGCGGCAGAAGACAGCAGCCCGGCCGGCCTGGCTGCCTTCCCCCTGCAATGTGGGAAATATCTCCTTTACCGTATAGGACATGACGCGACGTGACCTTGTATGGACGCAGATGCAAGGAGGCGGGTGGACGGGGCCGTTCAGGCGCCGGATGTATGCATGCCCAGCCGTTGCAGCAGGCGCATGTCGCGGCTGGCGGCAGGGTTGGGCGTGGTCAACAGTTTCTCGCCATAAAAAATGGAGTTCGCCCCCGCGAGGAAACACAGCGTCTGTGCCTCGTCATTCATGTCCTCGCGTCCCGCGGCCAGACGGACACGGCTGGTGGGCATGGTGATGCGCGCGGCGGCGATGATGCGCACGAATTCGATGGGATCGACTGTATCGGTGTCCTTCGCCGCCAATGGCGTGCCCTCGACACGGACAAGCATGTTGATCGGCACGCTTTCGGGATGTCGCGGCATGCTCGCCAGTGTCGCGATCAGGCCCGCGCGGTCGTTTTCGTCCTCGCCCATGCCGACAATCCCGCCACAGCAGACATTGATGCCCGCATCGCGCACGTTCGACAACGTATCCAGACGGTCCTGATAGGTGCGGGTGCTGATGATCTCCCCATAATATTCAGGGGAGGTGTCGATGTTGTGGTTATAGTAATCCAGCCCCGCGTCACGCAGGCGGTGCGCCTGTGCATTGTCGAGCATCCCCAGCGTCACGCAGGTTTCCATGCCCAGGCTTTTCACGCCTTCGACCATGGCGCACACGGTTTCCAGATCATGTTCCTTGGGCGAACGCCATGCCGCCCCCATGCAGAAACGCGCAGCCCCCGCGTCACGCGCGGCGCGGGCTTCCTTCATGACGGTTTCCACGGCCATCAGGCGGCTGGCCTTGACGCCGCCATCCTCGTGCAGGGCGCTTTGCGGACAGTAGGCGCAGTCCTCGGGACAGCCGCCTGTCTTGATCGACAGCAGGGTGGAAATCTGCATTTCTGTCGGGTCGAAATGTTCGCGATGGACCGCCTGCGCGCGAAACAGCAGTTCAGGGAATGGCAGGGCAATCAGGGCTGCGACCTCGTCGCGGGTCCAGTCGGTCCTGATTGATGGCGGCGGCGGGACCGGCGTTGTGGTCGCATGCGGCATGGTGGCCGCGATAATGCCATCGGACATCTGGCGGGATCCTCGGACGGTTCAGGGGTTATGAAAAGCAGCATCTGCCATACAATGCCGTTCCTTGTCACGGACTGCGCGGCGGTGCCGGATATTTTTTGGCGTGTGGCCGGTGTGGGGGACGCCCATGCGTCCCCCGTGGGGTGTCAGCCCAGGATACGCGCCAGCGTGGTGCCCAGCTCTGCCGGGCTTGCGCTGATATGGATACCGGCCTCGCGCATGGCCTCGATCTTGGCGGCGGCGGTTTCGTGCCCCCCCGTGATGACCGCGCCCGCATGGCCCATCCGGCGGCCCGGTGGTGCGGTCGCCCCGGCGATGAAGCCGACGACCGGCTTTTTCGTGCCGCTTGCACGGATCAGTTCCGCGCCCTCGATTTCCGATGTGCCGCCGATTTCACCGATCATGACGATCGAATGGGTGTCGGGGTCCGCGATCAGGCGTTCCAGCACATCGGTGAAATCCATACCCTTGACCGGGTCGCCGCCAATGCCGACGCAGGTGCTCTGCCCCTGCCCGATGGCCGAGGTCTGGGCCACGGCTTCGTATGTCAGCGTGCCGGAGCGCGAGACGATGCCCACATGGCCACGGCGGTGGATGGGGCCGGGCATGATCCCGATCTTGCATTCACCGGGCGTGATGACACCGGGGCAGTTCGGGCCGACCAGCAGGCTTGATGAACGTTCCAGCGCCATGCGCACCCGCACCATGTCCAGGACGGGAATACCTTCGGTGATACACACGATCAGCGGGATTTCAGCCGCAATCGCCTCCAGTATCGCATCGGCCGCACCGGCGGGCGGCACATAGATGACCGAGGCGTCGGCGCCGGTTGCCTCGCGCGCCTGGGCCACCGTGTCGAATACCGGCAGGCCCAGATGGACTTCCCCGCCCTTGCCGGGCGTGACACCGCCAACCATGCGGGTGCCATAGGCGATGGCCTGTTCGGTATGGAACGTACCCTGTGCGCCGGTGAAGCCCTGTGTAATGACCTTGGTTGAACTGTTGACAAGAATGGACATCAGGCTGCTCCGGCGGTGCGAACGGCTGCGACGATCTTGCGGGCGGCATCGCCCAGGTCGTCGGCGGGAATGATGGTCAGGCCGGATTCGGCCAGAAGGGCGCGCCCGCGTTCGACGTTGGTGCCCGCAAGGCGCACCACCAGCGGCACGTTCAGGCCGGTGTCACGCGATGCGGCGATGATGGCCTCTGCGATCACGTCGCAGCGCATGATGCCGCCAAAGATGTTGACCAGGATACCGCGCACGTTGCGGTCCGACATCAGGATGCGAAAGGCCGCGGCCACGCGTTCCGTCGTCGCCCCGCCGCCGACATCAAGGAAGTTGGCAGGCGATTCGCCTTCCATCTTGATGATGTCCATCGTCGCCATCGCCAGGCCCGCGCCGTTGACCATGCAGCCGATAGATCCGTCGAGCCCGACATATGCCAGCCCGTGGCGCGCGGCCTCCCGCTCACGCGGGTCTTCCTCATCCTCGTCACGCAGTTCGGCAAGGTGGGGGTGGCGGTAAAGCGCGCTGTCATCAAAGGACATCTTGGCGTCGAGCGCCAGAAGGTCGCCCGATCCGGTGACGATCAGGGGGTTGATTTCCACGATGGCGGCATCAAGCCCGCAGAACGCGTCATAGGCGGCGCGCACGACATTTTGGAACGCGCGGATGGAACGTCCCGTCAGGTCGAGTTTCACCGCAAGGTCGCGCGACTGGTAATCGCAAAGGCCAAGGGCCGGGTCGATCACAGCCTTGAGGATACGTTCGGGGTGGGCTGCGGCGACTTCCTCGATCTCCATGCCGCCTTCGGACGACGCGACCACGGCGATGCGGCCATTGGCCCGGTCGACAAGGAGGGAGAGGTAGAGTTCACGCGCGATGTCACAACCCGATTCGATGTATACCTTGCGCACAATCCTGCCCTGCGGCCCGGTCTGTTTCGTGACCAGCGTGCGTTCCAGCATGGCGCGGGCCGCATGCCCGGCCTCTTCGGCCGTGCGTGCCAGGCGTACGCCCCCCCTGTCGTCCCCGGCGCCGGCGAAATGGCCCGCGCCACGGCCGCCTGCGTGGATCTGCGCCTTGACCACGGTCAGGGGCGCCGCAAGCTCGCGCGCGGCGCTGACCGCATCTTCGGCAGAGGTGGCGACACGACCGTCAGGCACGGGCATGCCGAACGAACGCAGCAGCGCCTTGGCCTGATATTCGTGAATGTTCATGTTGCGACCCAATCTGTCGTTTTTCTTGTTGTATGCGTAATGAGGCGTACACGATCCATGCGTGGTTTTACAACGATCCATGATACGCGGGCTTGGCGTAATGGCGAAACATGTGCCATGTCGTGCGGCGTAATGACATGTCCCGGTGGGGCTGACGGAGTTTATGCGAGAGTAACGGATTGCGATGAAACACTGGCGCATTGAACAGATGGACTGGGACGGGTTTGACCCGTCACTGGTAAATCCGGAGATCATTCCCCTCGTCAAGGCCGCGTCGGTGGTGGAGCGTAACGGAGTTGATTACGCCGCATATCTGAAAAACGTTTTTGCGGATGATCCCGATTTTCGCCAGGCGGCCGACAGGTGGGCGCATGAGGAGGTGCAGCATGGCGATGCGCTGGGCCGGTGGGCGATGCTGGCGGACCCGTCATGGGATTACATGCATGCCTTTGAACGCTACCGGGACTCGTATCGGCTGGATCTTGATGTCGATACCTCCATCCGGGGATCGCGCACAGGGGAACTGATCGCGCGATGTATGGTGGAGACGGGGACGTCTTCTTTTTATACCGCGCTGGCCGATGCAACGCAGGAGCCCGTGCTCAAGGCGGTGTGCAAGCAGATCGCCGCCGATGAATACCGTCATTTCAAGCTGTTTTATGACCATATGCACCGTTATCTGGAGCGCGAGAAGCTGGGTGTATGGCAGCGTGCGCGCATTGCGATTGGCCGTGTGGGCGAAAGCGAGGATGACGAACTTGCCTCCGCCTATCACACCACCAATGAAGCGCCGGGGCAGCCCTATGACCATCGTCGCTGTATTGCGGCGTATATGTCACGCGCGCTCAAGGTCTATCAGCCGCGCCATACCAACCGCGTGACGGGCATGATCCTCAAGACGATAGGTTGGGCCCCGCATGGAAGGCTTCATGCGGTCATTGCACGCGTGTTTTACTGGCTGCTGAAATTGCAGCAGAAAAGATTTGCCCGCATGGCGGAGGCCACCTGAGGCGCATGGCAAGAAGGGACTGGGACGGAATGACGGTAAGGTATCGGCGCATGGCGGAACGCGGGTCGGTGGCGGGCATGGCCCCGCGCCTTGTGCTGGGCGTGGTCCTGTCTGGCGCGATCCTGTCCGGCGGGGTTCCGGTGATCGCCCCCCTTGCGCAGGCCCACGCCGATGTGCCGGAGACTTCTGCCGCCGCGCATGCTCCTGTGACGCCTGTGCCGGGCGTATCTGTCCCTGTGGCGGCGCCTGAGGCTGTGGCTGCCACCGCTCCCGCTGCACAATCCGCAGGTGCCACAGCAGGCATGTCCGGTGGTGTGTCGGCTGGCGTATCTGCCCCGGCTGTCGCGGCACGGCCTGTGCCTGTGCCCGCGCCTGGGCCCGCCGTGCCGACCGGGCCCTTGCCCGTCGGTGGCCCCGCGGCCCCCGAACTGGGGGAAGAAGCACGGGCGGTGCGCCTGCAGGCGGCGCAGATCGGGCTGCGGGCCTTTACCGCGCCCGATTTCCATCCCGGCAAGGTCCGCCATATCGTGCTGATGCGCTTCTTGCCGACCATCACCGATGCCCAGCGCGCCGAAGTCGTGCGCAGGTTTATGGCGTTGGGGCAGGTATCGCGGCGTGACAATGGGCAGCAGGTCATCGCAGATATCGAGACCGGCGTGCAGATGAGTGGTGAGGGCGTGGATCAGGGC
The DNA here is from genome assembly GCF_000964405.1 of Novacetimonas hansenii JCM 7643. GTDB lineage: Bacteria > Pseudomonadota > Alphaproteobacteria > Acetobacterales > Acetobacteraceae > Novacetimonas > Novacetimonas hansenii. The sequence continues at coordinate 10,328 of NZ_BANE01000275.1, read as the reverse complement.
TTTGGGCAGGGGTTTGTCGTGACCTTCAATTCCGAAGGTGATCGCAATTACTATGTTGGAAAGCCGGTGGTCAGCGATCCTGCCTATTTCGATCCCGCGCACGAAGCGTTCAAGAAATTCGCCGCACCCTATATCATCGGGGTGCTGGTGTTCGATTATGCGCTGCCTGCGCATCAGGCGCAGCGCACGCGCCGCGCGGCGGTCATACGACCGGGCATGACGCAGCAGCAGGGATGAAGATGGCCTCCGGCCCGTGCGGGACGGGGGCTGACATATCGGGGTTCGGGAGTGTCGCGCGTGTGCCGATCATGTGCGCCCGTCAGGAACGCACCCGCCAGAATGGAGAATTCGCATGACATCGGTCACGCTTGGACACCTGGACGAAACACTGCACGAGGCCACGGCCGCCGCCGTCGCGCGTGTGCTCGAAGCCTATGAGCTGGAAATCGAATATGTTCCCGCCACGCATGAGGCGTTGATGGCGCACATGCGTAATGGCGATATCGACCTGTTTGTGTCCGCATGGCTGCCCGATGTGGATGCGGCCTATCTTGACCCGGCGCTGGGGATGGAACCGCTTGGCGATCTGTATCGGCCTGAATTCGGCTGGTACCTGCCCACGGCTGCCGCCATGGGCCTGACCTCCATCGCCGAACTGGCCGCGGATGGCCATGATGTAAACCGTGAAATCGTGGCGGCGCAGTCCGTTCTGGACCGGGTGCGCCAGGGCGTTGCGGCCTATAACCTGACGGAACATGGTTTTACCATTGCGGCCCGCCCCGATGCGGAGGCGATGCAGTATGCCGATCAGGCGATCAAGGCCGGCGAACCGGCGGTCATCGCCCTGTGGCAGCCGAATTTCCTGCATTATGGCAGCACCAGCCTGACGCCGCTGCTGGACCCCAAGGGCGCGCTGGGCACGGCGCAGACGGCGCGGATGCTGGTGCGCCGTGCGGTGCGGGCGGACCTTGACAGCGACATGCTCGACGAACTCGACGAACTGACGCTGGGTAACAAGGTGGTCAGCGCGCTTGACCACGCCATGCGGGTCGAGGATATGAGCGCAGATGCCGCCGCCGAAGCCTGGCAGCGCGGCAAGCTGCTGCCGCGCTGAGGGCGGGATGGACGTGACCGGCGGTGGCGATGCGCGTGACGGGGGGCTGGCGGCCCAGTACGAGGCCTATCCCTATCCCGAGCGTGACCCGCGGGACGAGACGCGGCGGCTGCTGATCGGCAGCCCCAGCCATCTGCGTGAAATCGACTACTGGGTGTTTGGTGCGACCCGCGCGCGTTCGCAGCCATTGCGTGCGCTGGTCGCGGGGTGTGGCACGGGGGATGGGGCCATCATGCTGGCCACCCACATGTCGCGTGATGAACGCCCGGGCGAGGTCGTGTGCGTCGATCGTTCGGAACACGCCCTGCGCATCGCGCGTGACCGCGCGCAGGCGCGTGGGCTGGACAATATCCGTTTCGTGCCGGGGGACCTGACGCATCTGGATGCGCTGGACCTTGGCCTGTTCGATTACATCGACTGCTGTGGGGTGCTGCATCATTTGCCGGACCCTGATGCGGTGCTGTCATGCCTTGCGCGGATGCTGGTGCCGGGGGGCGGCATGGGGCTTATGGTCTATGCGCCTTATGGCCGGACCGGCGTGTATATGCTGCAAGATGCATTGGCGCGCCTGGCCCCGTTGGAGGAAGCACCCGTGCGCAGGCTGGATGTGGCGCGGCGGGTCATGCGCCATCTGCCGACAACCGCATGGCTGCGCCAGAACACCAACTTTGGCGATCATCTGACGGGCGGGGATGCCGGGCTTTATGACCTGCTGCTCAATCCACGTGACAGGGCGTATGACGTCACGGCGCTGTTTGGCCTGCTGGACCGGGCGGGGCTGGCGGTTGCATGCCTGATGGAACCGCTGCGTTACGATCCGGCGCTGCTGCTGCCCGATCCGCGCCTGCGTGCGCGCCTGAAGGATATGTCCGAACGTCAGCGCGCCGCCGTGGCAGAGGACATCGCGGGCAACATGGCCACACATGTGGTGTATGTCACCCGTGCCGACACGCCGGTAACGCGCGCGGACCCGATGGCCGGTGATGCCGTGCCGGTAATGCGTGAAATCCCCGGTGTCGAGCTTGCGAAACAGATCGGGCCTGATGACCGGCTGCCTTTCGCGTTCGGCACGCTGGTGGTGCCTGTCGCGGTGCCGCCGCAGACGCGCGGACTGCTGCCGTTGATCGACGGGGAACGTACGGTGGGCGACCTTGCGGCCATCATGGAAACGCGCGGTATCTCTGCCGCGCGGTTTGCAACCATCTGGCGCACGATGTTTACCACCCTGTCCGGGCTGAACCGGGTCTTGTTGCGCGCCCCACGCTGATGGGGGCTGGCCGCCGCCTGCCGATTGTCATCTTCGGCGCGCGGGTCCGCCCGGATGGGACACCCTCGCGCACGTTGCGCCTGCGGGTGGAGGCGGCGGCGTCGTTCGCGCGCGATTGTGAAAATCCCCTGCTGATCCCGACAGGCGGCCCGCGTGACGGCCTGCCGTCGGAAGCACGGGTCATGGCCGGGCTGCTGCGTGAGCTTGGCGTGGCGGATGGGGACATCATGCCAGAGGAGACGGCGCGCGATACGCTGGACTCGGTGCTGGCATGTTCGCGGCTGTTGCGCGCAATCGGGCATGACGGGCCGGTGGCCGTCGCCAGCAGTGCCTATCACCTGCCGCGCTGCATGGTGTTGATGGCGCTTGCGCGGTGGCGTGTGGTGCGGGTTCCACCGCCACGGCATCCGGCCGCGCGTTCGGTGTCGCGACGATGGTTCTGGCGCTTGCGCGAAGGGGCGGCCCTGCCATGGGATGTGTTGCTGATGCTGGTGCGGCGGGCACGCGCGACATCACCTCATGATTGACAGGGGGGGCGTCGTGCCGCCATCACCGCAGGGATTTTTTGAACATTAAGCGGGACACGACAGCCATGCCTGTGCAAGCCTTTATTTTCCCCGGTCAGGGAAGCCAGTCCGTCGGGATGGGACGCGACCTTGCCGATGCGTTCGCGCCCGCGCGTGAAGTTTTCCAGGAAGTTGACGATGCGCTGGGCCAGCATCTGTCGAAACTGATGTTTGAAGGCCCGATCGAGGAGCTGACCCGCACGGAAAACACGCAGCCCGCGTTGATGGCGGTTTCTCTGGCCGTGCTGCGTGTGCTGGAGCGCGAGGGCGGTGTGGATCTGCGCACGCAGGTCGCGTTGGTGGCGGGGCATTCGCTGGGCGAATATTCCGCCCTGGCGGCGGTGGGGGCATTCGGCCTGACGCAGGCGGCACGCCTGCTGCGTGTGCGTGGGCAGGCCATGCAGAAGGCGGTTCCTGTGGGCAGGGGGGGCATGGCCGCGCTGATCGGCGTTGACCTTGAACAGGCCCGTGCCATCTGCGAGGAAGCCGCGGTTGTAAAGGAAGAAGGCCGGCCCGACCGGCACGAGGTGATCGAGATCGCCAATGACAATGGCGGCGGCCAGGTGGTCGTGGCGGGTGAGAGTGCAGCCATTGAACGCGCGATCGCCATTGCCAAGGCACGTAAGGTCAAGCGCGCGCTGGCGTTGCCGGTTTCCGCGCCCTTCCACTGCTCCCTGATGGAACCTGCGGCCGAGGCCATGCACGATGCGCTGGCGCGTGAGGATATCCGCCCCCCCGTCATCCCGGTCGTTGCCAACGTGACGGCGGCGAAGGTGACGGACCCCGCCACCATCCGCGACCTGCTGGTGCGGCAGGTCACGGGCACCGTACGCTGGCGTGAAAGTGTGGAGGCAATGGTTGCGATGGGCGTCGACAGTTTCGTGGAAATCGGCGCGGGGAAGGTCCTGTCTGGCCTTGTGCGGCGCATCAATGGCGATGTGGCGACATGTTCGGTCGGAACCCCCGCGGATGTCGAGGCTTTCCTGGCCGCGCGCTGAGGCGCACCAGTTGCGGCGGCCCGGCAGGTGCGCGGGCCGCCATCCCAATAGCAAGGAAAATGGCTGTTCATATGTTCAGGCTTGATGGAAAGGTGGCGCTTGTAACCGGGGCGTCGGGTGGAATCGGCAGTGCGATCGCACGTGCGCTGCATGGGCAGGGGGCGTGTGTTGTCCTGTCTGGCACGCGTGAACAGGTCCTGCGCGATGTCGCGGCGTCCATCGCGCGCGACGCAGGCACGGATGAAGGGCGGCTGCATGTCTGTACCGCCGACCTGTCGGATGCGGCGGCGGCGGATGTCCTGGTCGCCACGGCAGAGGAAAAAGCCGGTGCGCCGCTTGATATCCTTGTCAACAATGCCGGGCTGACACGCGATACGCTTGCGATTCGCATGAAGGACGAGGACTGGAGCCGCGTCATGGATGTGGACCTGTCGGCGCCGTTCCGCCTGTCGCGCGCGACGCTCAAGGGGATGCTGCGTCGCCGCAGCGGGCGTATCGTCAATATCGCCTCTGTCGTCGGGGTGACGGGCAATGCGGGGCAGGTGAACTATTCCGCCGCCAAGGCAGGCATGATCGGCATGAGCAAGTCCATGGCGCAGGAAGCCGGCGCGCGTGGCGTGACCGTCAATGTGGTGGCGCCGGGCTTCATCCAGACGGCGATGACCGATGTCCTGCCTGATGCGCAGAAGGAAAAGCTGGTTTCCGCGATTCCTCTGGGCCGGATGGGACAGCCCGATGATGTTGCCTCTGCGGTGGTGTACCTTGTATCACCACAGGCGGCCTGGGTGACGGGCGCTACGTTGCATGTCAATGGCGGCATGGCGATGTCCTGAGGCGGGATGTAGAGAATTTCGCTGGACACCGGGCCAGAAGTGGCAAAAAAGAAGGGTGAACGGGGCGGCGTATCCCCACAGGATGCGTCGCTGGCGCAAGGAAATGCGATGATCGCCTTGGCGGGGACACGCAAACCGTGCTAATCGCCCGCAGCTTCGTCCGAAGCGGGCCGGACGCTTTTCCCGCAGTTCCGGTTTGCGGGACGTTACCAGGACGAATGAGTTTCGAACCGCCCGTTTCTTCAGGGGCAGACAGGAAGCAGAGACAGATGAGCGAAATTGCCGATAAGGTTAAGAAGATCGTTGTCGAACACCTTGGTGTTGACGAAAGCAAGGTGACGCCGGACGCCTCTTTCATCGACGATCTGGGCGCCGACAGCCTGGACACCGTTGAACTGGTGATGGCGTTCGAGGAAGCCTTCAGCGTTGAGATCCCCGAAGATGCGGCGGAAAAGATCACGACCGTCAAGGACGCGATTGATTACATCGAGAAGCAGAAGGCCGCCTGAGCTGCGATTGCGGCTTTCATGGCTTGAGTAAAGAAACAGTCAGGTATTGTTGGATTCAGGGAGCAGGTCGGGTTGATACAGTCTGCCGGATTGGCGTCGAAGCAGCGACGCGTTGTTGTGACCGGTATGGGCATCGTCAGTCCGCTCGGGCTGGGGATTGAACATAACTGGTCACGTCTGGTGGCGGGGGAAAACGGCTTTGGCCACATTTCCGCGTTCGATCCGTCAGGATTGCCGGCGCATGTCGCAGGCGAGGTTCCGACCGGGCCCACCGAAGATAATTGCCTGACTCTTTCTGACTGGGTTCCTGTCAAGGACCAGAAAAAGATGGATCGCTTCATCCATCTGGGTCTGGTGGCAGCAACCGAGGCGGTCGAGGATTCGGGCTGGAAGCCTGAGTCCGAGGAAGACCGCTGCCGCACCGGTGTCATGATCGGCTCCGGGATTGGCGGTCTACAGACCATTTACGAGGCATCGGTCACGGTAAAGGAAGGTCGCGCGCGACGCCTGTCGCCCTTCTTCATTCCTTCCGCGCTGATTAACCTTGTGTCGGGGCATGTCTCCATCAAATACGGTTTCAAGGGGCCGAACCATTCCGTGGTGACGGCCTGCGCCACCGGTGTGCATGCGATCGGCGATGCCTCGCGCATGATCATGCTGGGCGATGCCGATGTCATGGTCGCGGGCGGCGCGGAAGCCGCCGTGTGTGAACTCGGCATCGCCGGATTCTGTTCCGCAAAGGCCCTGTCCACCCATTTCAACGACACCCCTGCCAAGGCATCCCGCCCGTGGGATCGCGACCGTGACGGGTTCGTCATGGGCGAAGGTGCGGGCATTGTCGTTCTGGAAGAATATGAACACGCCAAGGCACGTGGCGCAAAAATCTATGCCGAGGTCGTGGGATACGGGATGTCGGGCGACGCCCACCACATCACCGCGCCCGCAGCCGGCCATGATGGCGCGTTCCGCGCCATGCAGGGGGCATTGCGCAGTGCTGGCCTGACGCCTGCCGATATCCAGTATGTCAATGCACATGGCACCTCCACCATGGCAGATGATCTGGAGCTTGAGGCGGTTGAGCGCCTGTTTGGCGATGATGGGCGCAAGCTTGCGATGTCGTCCACCAAGTCGGCCATCGGGCATCTGCTGGGGGCGGCTGGCGCGGTGGAGGCGATTTATTCCATCCTTGCGATTCGCGATAACGTCGCGCCGCCCACGCTCAATCTTGACAACCCATCGCGTGAGAGTGTGATCGACCGCGTCGCGCATGAAGCGCAGGAACGTCGCATTGACACCATCCTGTCCAACAGTTTCGGCTTTGGCGGGACAAACGCCAGCATCATCCTGCGTGGTGTCTGACCACTGGGCCTGAAAAGCCCTGCCGGGCGGAGATGACGCGAAAGGGGTAACGTGCGTAAGGTTCTGGCCGGACTGGGTCTTGTTTTTCTTGTTCTGGTTCTGTCGGGGCTGGTGGGTATCGGGTTCGGGTCATGGGTATTCACCCGCCCTGGGCCGTTGCCTGATGCGCGTGTGGTTGTGGTGGCCAAAGGGGGCGAAGGCAGTGCCTATGCCTCGCTTCAGGCTGCGGGCCTCTTTCCCGATGATGCATGGACACATCCCGTCTTTCGTATTGCAGTACGCCTGACCCGTCCTGACGGGGCGCTGCATGCCGCCGAACTGACCTTTCCCGCCCATGCGTCGATGCAGCAGGTTCTGTTTGTATTGCGTCATGGCAGACCGGTCATTCATCGTCTGACCATTCCAGAGGGACGCTCGGCCCTGCAGATTGCAGCATTGCTGTCGGATGCGCCCGCGCTGGACGGGACGTTCATTCCCCCGGCGGAGGGGAGTGTGATGCCCCTGACCTATGATTATGAATGGGGGACGGGGCGTGCGGCCTTGCTGGAGCGTATGCAGCGCGCCATGAAGCGTGCGCTGGCCCATGCATGGGAAGGGCGCGTGCCCGATCCCGTCATTGCGGACCCGCAGGCGCTGCTGGTTCTGGCTTCCATGGTTGAACGCGAAACCGCCCTGCCTGAGGAACGGCCGATGGTGGCGCGTGTCTTTCTCAATCGCCTGCATCAGGGGATGCGGCTGCAATCGGACCCGACTGTGGTTTATGGCCTGAACCAGGGGGCAGGCCCATTGGGGCATGCATTGTCACATACGGATCTGATTACGCCCACGGCCTATAATACCTATGTCATACCGGGGTTGCCGCCCGGTCCCATATGTTCCCCCGGCGCTGCCGCGCTGGAGGCGGCGGCCCATCCGGCGGACGGGACGATGCTGTATTTTGTGGCCAATGGTCATGGCGGGCATGAGTTCGCCAGCAGCCTTGGCGACCATAACAGGCATGTCAGTGAATTCAGGGCGCATCAGATGTCAGGCAGGCCCTGAAGATTCTGGCCTGCGATGTCGTTGCAGGGCAACATATTGATATGATGTAAAATCAGGGATTTCATGGGCGCTGCCTTTCGACGAAGGCAGCGCCCATGAACGCCTGTTTTTGCCAATTGACCCGCTGCTTACTGGCTGGGTAGATCCTGGCTGTGGACCTGTCCTGCCTGTGCGGGTTGGGCGACGGGCTGGCTGGTGGTCGTGGTTGCGTTGGCGCCTGCGGGGACATTGGCCTGCGCTGTTGTCAGGACCTCGCTCAGCGCGCTGCGCAGGGGGTCGGCACCCGGATTGTTGACGCGCATGGAAATCACGATGTCTTCCGGCCCGACGATCTGGCTGTAATATGCCCGGTTGGCGGGGCTGTTGACCTTTAGCTTGGAGCCGCCAAGGGCTGCGCCCGCGAACAGGCCCTTTGATTTTTGTACGCCCATAATGTCGGTGTTATGCGATCCTGCCGTGCCACTTTCGATTCCCGAACCGGAGGATGCAAAGGATGTCCCTGCATCGGCCCCGAACTTGAATTGACTGTCGAGCAGCGATTGCACACCGTTATCGGTCATGACGAACATCATGATTTCGGCATCCTGCATGCCAAGTTGCAGGCCGAAATTAGCGGTTGCAATGGTATAGAACGCGGGGTCGGACCATGATCCACGCGCATCACGTGTCAGCAGGACACATCCACCGCTGCCGCCGCCAAAGGCGATGGACATGCGAAAGACGGACGGACATACGATCACGCCGCGTGCCTGTGCAAGGTAGCGGGTGATTTTGCTGGTGGATTTTGCCCCGGAAAAGATGTCCCGTACCGCCAGCGTGGCCCTATCGACAAGGTTCTGTTCCTTTTCCATGGTCGCGGTTGCGGCCATGGCGGCATTGCAGGGCAGCGCAAGCAGGGCTGCGGCCATTAAACTTTTGACGAAGAAACCGTTACGCACGCCTTGTGCTCCCTTTCGATCGTGCCGGACCGTGGCATGAACGGGCCTGTCCCACCCCATGATGGGACATGGCCCGCTTTCATGGCCGAATGATGGTTGGTTATGTCAATGTTCGACGCCCATCAATCCATGGATACGCCAACCGCGCGTGACAGTGCATCGGCAATATGCGGCGCCGCGGCAAGGATGGTCGCATCCCCTTCCAACCCGCCATCACGCAGGAACGGCGACACGCGCGCGCCCGCTTCCTCCAGCAGGACGAGGGCGGCGGCGACATCCCACAGGTTGATGCTCATCTCCAGATAGCCGTCCTGCCGCCCACATGCGACTTCGGCCAGGGCAATGGCCCCGGACCCGCCGGAACGTGGCATTGCGCCAAGGCCCAGGATGGCATCAATCTTCTGCTGGAACACACCGGGCCCGACGCGGTTGCTCCATCCCATCTCGATCAGGGAACTGGCGGTGTCCGATACGGGGGAAGCATGGATACGCCGCCCGTTCAGGAATGCCCCATGGCCACGTATCGCGGTATAGGTTTCCCCCAGGGCCGGGGCCTCGATAATGCCCGCGATGGGGGTGTCGCCGTCCATCAGGCCAAGGGAAATGCACCAGCGGTTGCGCCCGCGCGCGTAATTGGATGTCCCGTCAATCGGATCGACCACCCATCGCAGGCTGCCGGTGCGGGTGCGTCCCTCTTCTTCGCCCTGGAACCCATCCTCGGGAAACATCTCGCCAATCCGCTGGGAGATCAGGGCTTCCACTGCGCCATCGGTTTCAGTCAGCCAGTCCTGGGCAGCCTTCTGTGTGGCCTGCGGGCCGCCGGGGGCAGGGCGCATTTTCATCGCAAGGGCGGCGGCGTCGCGCACGACCGAACGGGCGGCTTCGAACCGGTAAAGAATGGGAGTGGACATGGGCTTTCCTTTCTTACTTTTACTGCGTTACCGCGCGGCAGTTTTGGACCTGTCATTCCGAACGTAGTGCCGTGTGTAGCACCGTGGCCAGTGCGGGGTCTTCCATCCGGTTCAGCCTCTGCGCCGCCAGCATGGCGAAACGGTGTGTTACGCTGCGCCGTCGTGCCGCCTGTAATGGGTGGTGCGGGGCGGGACGCATGATGGCGGCATCGGCAATCATATGCCTGAACCCAGCCATCATGGGGACATCGACGGTCATGATGCCGACATCCTGTGGCAGAACCTCTTGTGGGAAGGTCTGTGGCACCGCGAAATAGAATGCGTCGCACCACGGGCGATATTCCGGCCATTTCAGGTCGCCGCGGAAATCGGGCAATCCGGATTTGATCTCGATACAGGTGAACTGCCCGTTCGGGCTGAGGGCCATGACATCCGCGCGCCGCCGGTTTGGCAGGGGCATTTCGTGCAGCACCGCCCAGTCATGCTGTCCGCACAGATGGGCAATGGCGCGCCGGATCACGGGTTGTATGTCGGCGGTGGTCAAGGCTGGATCGGGCGCGCGCATGGGGGTGTCTGATGGCATGAAAGGCCCGCCCGGGAAACGGTGTGTAAATACAGAAAAGTTTTCGGTGTCAGGAAAGGCTTTTTCCCAAAGGCGCCTGAAGACATGGCCTTTTGAAATTATTGGGGACAATCCCACAAAAATTATTAATTTCAGCTGGGCCTTCCGTCTGTCGTTCTAAGAGAGTGTTTGAAAACAAGTCATTGATAAAAAACAAGAAAAGTTTTTGG
>NZ_BANE01000276.1 GCF_000964405.1 Novacetimonas hansenii JCM 7643 | reverse complement strand
CAGGCCGGGCCTGCAATGGCGGAGCCGGCTATTTTCCGCCGCGCGTGCCGCGCTTTGCATCGCGAAACAAAATAGCCGGCTACCTGCCATCCTTCACTGCGTTCCGGCCGCGCGTTGCGCGGTTCCGGCCCGGCCTTCGTCTGCCGCTATCCGCCCCCGGAAAGGCCGCGAGGGGCGCGGCCAGAACCGGAGGACAGACCCATGACCCGCACACAGGACGATTTCGAACCCGCGCACGCCACCTCTTCCACCGCCCATGTGCTGGCGGAACTCCAGCTTTACGGCCATCGTCCCTTCGAGGATGAGCCGGACGCGAGGCCCTTGCCCGACGCCAGCCAGATCGAGGGCGCGGTGGCTGACATCTTTGACGCCCTGTCCGCCACGCTGACCGACACAAGACTGGAACCCGATCTCGAACCGCTGCTCTGGTCCACCGTCAACGTCTTTCACCGCATGGTCGGGCAGGTCGAACGGGATCTCGATCGCAACGAGGCGGCGCAGAAACGCAGCCAGCAGGAGCAGGATGGCAGCGAGATCCGCTCGGTGGAACTGGAACGTCTCATCGCCGAGGGCCTGACCCTGCTGGAGCGACGCAATGCGTACGAGATCTTTCGCGATCTGGCCTGCGACCAGTTCGAACGCCTGACCATGTCGCCCTGGCGGCCACGCTCCGGCTCGCTGGTCAGCCGCAGCACCCTGACGGCGTCGATGATCGACAGCCGCGATTTCCTCAACGCCCGCCGCAAGGCCGAAACTGAACTGCTGGTGCCGCCGGGGCCAAAGGTCGCGGTCACCGGCGGGCTCGATTACGAGGATCATCATCTGATCTGGAACCGTCTCGACAAGGTGCGGGAGAAGCA
>NZ_BANE01000277.1 GCF_000964405.1 Novacetimonas hansenii JCM 7643 | reverse complement strand
AGCTTTTTCCAAAAAGCTTCAGAAGACGCCGCCTTTTTGAAAAACGGCAGCACCCAAAAACTTTTCTTTTTTATCAATGACTTATTTTCAAATACTCTCTCACAGGCGGCCGAGACACAGGACATGCGGCACAGGGGCATGGAGTATGGAGTATGGAGCATATGATTGCCCCGCTCCGTCGCGTCGCGCCCCGTCGCGCCGGGTACGCACGGCCTGTCCGCCCCGGCGGGGAAATCATCACGGTTTTCGGGTGCCGCCCCTTTTGAAAAGGCCGCCGCCTGCAATGCTGTTTGCAAACCGGCATCCGCAGGAGAATGCCACCGGTTGCGCGCGCCCCATCCCGCTGCGGCTCCCGGCACGGACAGGGGGAGTACGCCGCCCCGGGGGGCAGGTACAGGGGAGCCGTTACCGGGGGTCAGGTATAGGAGGGGATCTGCGTTTCGGCCTGAAACGTCTGCGTCATGCTGTCACGAAGATGCGCCTGCACCGTGGAGATTTCATGACGCACGGACGGCAGGCGGTCCATCAGCCTGTCGCCAGTCTGGTCTATTGTCCTGATCGTGCGCCCGGCACGGCAATATTCGGCCCATGTCTCCATCAGGGCTGTGCCCGCCGCGTCATTCACCGTGGTGATGTCCGTCATGTCCGCCCTGATCTTCTCACGCATATCCGTGACGGGCATGACATCACGTTCCATGACCGAACGCCCCGCCGCGTCACGCCATGCCGCATCCAGCCCTTCGACCGTCTCGCGCCATGCAAGCAGCATATCGCGCAGTTCCTCCAGCCTGTCGCGCACCTCGTTCGCACGCATATGCAGGAATTCAAGGCTTTCGGGCGCCGTCACGTCGTTGCGCTGGATGCTGAACATCGTCGGGTCTCCTTGGCCTTACAGGGTGCGGTTATCGAATTTCTGCATCAGTTCCACTTTTTCAAGCAGGCGGTCATCCATGCGCGCCGCGTCCTGCCCGTTCGTGGTGGCATCCGTATGGGTGGTATGGAACTGCTGCATGCCCTCATCGACACGGCTGCGCGCGATACTGGCCTGGCTGGTGCAGAGATTGACATGCTCCCGCGTGACCACCAGCAGGCGCTCCATTTCATGCACCAGGGGATAGACGTCGTCTGCGCATGACAGGGCCACCCTGGCGGCGGCCACGGCCCGCCCTGCGGAGGCACAGGCGGACTGCGCCACCACCAACGCATGCTCCGCCTGCATGTGGCGACTGGTGCAGGTCTGTTCGTGCCCCTGCGCCCGATTCAGTTCCTGATTCGCGGTGTTAAGCGCCCATGCGGCATTGTTCGCCTCTGACTGGGCATATTTCAGGTTGCTCTGCGCGGCATAGACATTGCTGGAATATCCTGAACAATTGGGATAGATCACACGACCTTCGAGGTCATAACGGATATCGCTTTCACAGGCACTCAGCGCGGCATAGGCATTGTCCAGACGCGAATGCGCCTCCCCCAGTGCGGTATCCGCCTGCAACTTGCGCCCCTGCGCGGCGGTGAGTGCTGTTTGCGCTGTGATACGGGCGGCCACGGCGTTGCTCAACTGCAACCGCCAGTGCTGTAGCATCGTGTCGGCCCGGCCGCGTACGTTGCGCGCACGCATGTCCTGTGCATCGGCATCATCACAGGCCGACTGCGCCGCCGCATGAACGGCATCAAGGTCGTCATTCCACCGCCGCACGCGCTGTCGCGCATCATGCAGGTCCGCCGTTGCATCGGACACGCGCCGCATGGCCTCCGACACCCCGTCCTCCAGCAGGTGCTGCACGGTGCCGAGGGTCTCCATCACCTCAAGCAGCGCCTGTCTGGAATCATAATGACGGTATTTCACGTCCTCCAGCAGCGCAATGAGCCGTCCGGGTTCAATCATGTCCATGCCACAGGATCAGAGCCCGCCATGCGCCGCATCAAGATTGCGCAGCAATACGATACGTTCCTGCAACTCCTTCTGGATGGCGGCCATCGCCTCGTTACATTCGCGCATCTTCATGACGCTGGCTTCGAACATGGCGCTGAACTGTTCCGCCGCCTGCCCGGAATAAACCGCGGCAAACATGCCCCAGCTCTGCTCCAGATACCCGAAGGACTCGTTAATCCCCTCCCGGTTGCGCTGGATCGCCTGATCATAGGCTTCCAGCGCGGTGATGCGGGTTGTCAGGTCGCTCATCGCCCGGCCTCCATATATTCCTGCAAGATCATCAGCTTGTCGGCAATGAATTCGCGATAGACCGGGGCATCCTGCTCGCTCCACAGCCGCAGCGCCTCGCTCAGCTCCTCCCACGAGGCATTGTAGCGCTGCGAACTCTGGTCCACATCCCACGCGGCCATCGCCTCGTTATGGAAGCTTGTCAGGTCAACCAACGATGCGGCCAGCACGTCGCTGAATCCTTCCAGCGCCCTGTTGAAACTGGTCATCTGTTCATAGGTCTCGTCCAGAGAGGCCATCATTCATCCTTCCGCAAAATCTATCCCTAAAATCCAGCCCTGCCCCCCGGCAGAATCCCGCCAAGGGCACCGGTGCAGGCCCAAACCCGGACACAACACCGGAGGCAACACCTGAAGCAACAGCGGACGCAAACCCGCTGACGCAGCCCCCCATAAGGCATTCCCGGCACAACGCGCGCTGAAGGTGGCGCACCATGCCCACCATATCACGCGCAGCCCCCATATGTCGCCTGTATGCCGCCCTTACCCGGTATTACCGTTGCCCGATGTTAGAGACTGTTTGAAAAGCCAGGATCAATAACATCCTGAAATCATAAAGGTTTTTGGTGAAGCTTTTT
>NZ_BANE01000278.1 GCF_000964405.1 Novacetimonas hansenii JCM 7643 | reverse complement strand
GCGCGGCGGAAAATAGCCGGCTCCGCCATTGCAGGCCCGGCCTGGCTGACGCCCGCTCCCCTCTTGAAAGGCCCGCGGGCGCGCCGCATCCGGAAACGGGACAGCGCCCGCACGGCCGGGAAAGAAGGAGACCCTCCCCCTTCCCGGCCCGGCTCAGTGCGTGACGGGCTGCAGAAACCGCGCCACGTCCTGCGGGGTAAGCTGGGGATGCAGGATCGCCCGCATCGCCCCACGCCCGAGGTAGCGGAGATCATCGTTGAAATCCGCCAGACGCGGTGACAGCACGAGGCAGTCGATCCCCACCTCCTGCGTCCGGGCCATCAAGGTCGCCACCGCATGGTCTCCGGCCGGGTCGTCATCGCGCATCACGTAGAGGCGGCGCAACGTAGGCGGAAACGTCATGGCGGCGAGATGGGCCGAGGACAGGCACGCGGCCAGCGGCAGATCGGGCATGACGTCGTGGAGCGAGAGCACCGTCTCGATCCCCTCGCCTGTCGCCAGAACGTCGGACACCGTGCCAAAGCGCACGGCATTACCGCGCAGGTCGCCCATGGCCCGGCGAGGCATTTCGACAGGCGCCTTGCCGCGTCCATCGCGCGCCAGCCAGGTGCGATGCACACCGGTCACGCGGCCTTCGAGATCGGCGACAGCGGCGATCATGGCAGGCCAGGTCTCGGTCGGGCTGTCAGCATCGGCGCGATAATAGCAGTCCGGGTGGAAACGCAGCGACGACAGGTCCGTCAGGCGGGTGAGATCACGATGGCGCAGCCAGGTTTCCGCCTGCGTCCCGGCAATCGGGCGGGACATGGCCCAGAGCCTTCGTGCCGCGTCAGCGGTTCCTGATGCCTGCGGGGAAGCGTCATGCCGCCCGAACGCATCGGAACGACCGCGATCAGAGGTCGGTCGTGGCTGTGGTTGCGGCAGGCAGAGAAAGCGCCGGGCCTCGTCGGCGACATCACGAAAATCCAGCAGCCCGAGGCTTTCGCGGATGATGTCGAGCAGATCGCCATGCTGCCCTGTCGCGCC
>NZ_BANE01000279.1 GCF_000964405.1 Novacetimonas hansenii JCM 7643 | reverse complement strand
CTCCGCCTGCCCTCCCCTATCATTGAGGGTCTGGCCACGCTGGGAGTCTCCCGCATCGGGCCACTGGCCGCCATGCCCCGTGCGCCTCTGGCGCTGCGTTTCGGACCGGATATCGCCCGCAGGCTGGATCAGGCGTTCGGGCGTATGGGTGACCCGCAGCGTTCCGGTCGGTCGAGCGCGCATATCCGCCGCCAGCGCATCAGCGGCGTCAACTTCCATCAGCACTTGTTTGCATCTGTCGTAATAAGCGCGTCCGATATCCGTCAGGCTCTGTCTACGAGTGGTACGACTGAGCAATGTCGTACCAAGACGGGCTTCCAGAAACGCGACGTGTTTGGCGACCATCTGTGCCGACATACCCAGAGCTTCTGCCGTAGCAGCGAACGAGCCGAGATCCGCCGCGTTGACGAAAACATTCATGCTGGTCAGTCGATCCATGGATTCCCCCCTGCTGGTTGTCAGTGAAAGAGCGAATACGACATTTATCGCCGTCCAGGATATAATTACCGTGCATACAGAGGAAAAAACATGGAGAATCATCATGAAAATAGGCATTATCGGCGCAGGCTTCGTCGGTCGCACCATCGCGACATTGGCCGTTCGCTCTGGGCATCAGGTGATGGTCAGCAATTCACGTGGTCCACAAACGCTCTTCAGCCTCCGAGCTCTCACCGGCAGCGAGATTGGGACTGTCGACGAGGCGGTCCATTTCGGCGAGGTCACCGTCGTCGCAGTTCCCTTGGCCGCCTACCGCTCCGTGCCAGTCGCGCCACTGGCCGGAAAGATCGTGATCGATACCGACAACTACTATCCGGAACGAGACGGCCATATTGCCGAGCTGGACCAACATGAGACGACCACCAGTGAATTGCTGTCTGCTCATCTGCCGGACTCACGTGTCGTGAAAGCCTTCAACGCTGTCCGTATGACCGATCTTGAGCGAGATGGTCGTTATGCTGGATCGCCAGATCGTCTGGCCTTACCGCTCTGCGGGGACGACGTGCAGGCCAAGGCGATTGCCGCTCAACTTTATGAGGAGTTCGGCTTCGATACCGTGGACGCGGGACCGCTTTCCGAAGGCTGGCGTTTCGAGAACGGTACGCCAGCTTATTGTGCCAGACTGGACAAGGCTGACCTTGAAAAAGCTCTGGCCGCTGCATCACGCAAAGGTCCATAAGCTGAGGTCTGCGCGATTTAACCTCACCTGTGATGCTTTGAGTAATATAGGAGGAGTATTTCTCACCGCAACTTGGGCTCCGCGGCATAGAGAGCGAAACGCACGGCACCTGGCGTTTCCAGACCGGGCTTCAGTTCCATCGTGGGGATCTGATACTCGCCGTCATTCTGCTTCCTATAAGGGATAGGCGACGTCATCTGCAGCATGCGCATCCGTTCGCGAAGCTCATCCCCCACTGTCCTGAAACGAGTATCGTTCAGCCGGTCCATTCGATAGGCCACGAGCAGCCTTATATGGCGCGTCGACGACAAGAGCTACGCCTCCAATGCCTTCCGGGAACGCGTCTCGGCTATAGGAGTACGGTCAGCGATCCCGCCCAAGCGCAGAGACGCCGCTTTCGCCTGCCCATAATGGGCTTATCGCAACCGTCACCTGGCCTGAAACCTTTGAGTTCCAACTAAAAGAATGGCGGACGGTCGCAACTCGATACAAAAAGATCGCCGCTTCATTCCTCGCTATCCTTCACTTCGCAACCACAGATTAGATTAAAATCTAACAGAACCTAGTTCCGGACCGGCCAGTCCGATGGGATTAGTTTTTCTCCTGATGCTTTCGTCCATCGACCTTTCACGGCGGCAACGTATTCTGGGTCCTCCTCAATGTAGGCATGTTCAATGAGAATGACTTGAAGCCCTGTTTGACGCGCTGTTTCATCGAAAAGAAAACGGACGATCTGCTTCATTGCTACTTGATCGTCATCTTTCTCCATTTCTTGCAGGCGTTTTTCGTCACCACCCTTGGGGTAATAAGGGCGGCTGATCTGATCGATAACCAAAAGGCCTGGGACTGGAGCTTTAATAGTCTCAAAAAGTTTTTGAAGAGAAAAGGATAGAGCAAGATGAATTGCTAGATAGTTTTGGTCTGAGCCGATTTCTGCCATAGCGAGAACTGCACGACGAGATGGTTCCACCAGCGAGAGACTTGGAGTAGATGAGAACACCACACGTGAACCTGTCGCCGGCACTTCAGTAGGAAGATCCGTGAGCATTTCTGTCGCGAAGGCGCTGACCATGTTTTCAGCATCACGAAGACGCTCCCTGCGCGCCTGCGGATCAACTTGCTCTTTGAGATCCTCGATCCGAGATACAAGCATCGCAGTATCCGTCGACGCCACTTGGAAGTCTTTTGCCGTTGTCTCCAAGAACTGATCGATACGACCTACGACCCGAGCCCTCTCTTGAAGGATCGAACCTAAGGTCCCTAGCTCTTCACCTACGCGAACAAGTCCGCTAAGTTGCGCTTCAATCTCTCTTAGACGATTATATTTTGAGGCAATTAAACTCTCAATTTCCTCAAAATGATCGTTGAGATGTGGGCGAATTCCGTCAACCGCAAGAGCCTCTCTTGTAATAATACTCAAGGAACTACGGATTTTCTCAGCCATCGCTTGACCGACATCGTTCTGCGATTCACACACAGGGCACCGACCGTCGTCAAGCTTCATGTGGTCAACAAGCCGCAATTTGTGAGACTGAGCTGATACCGCAGTTTCGTAACCTGCTGCGTCACGTATAGTTTGTCGAAGCATTTGACGCTTTCCTCTCAGCGTCTGTAATTCGGAAACTATCGTACGTCGATCCTCCTCCAGAACAGCCCGAGCTTCCGAATCCCTCATGTCAGTTGAGGCAACTCCTCTTCCTGCAACGCCAGCTAGTTGGTCGAGAAGCACTGCGTCCGGTGCACTAGGTGAAGGCAATTCGACAACCAAGCCTATTTCTTGCGCCTGGGTCAACAAAGCCATAGAACGTTCTGTGAGGAGACTCTGACTCCGCGCCTTGGCTGCGGCCTCTCGCTCAATTTTCGTCAAAGCCGCTTCAAGTTGGCGAAGTACTCTGGCGGCCAAAACACTTGCTTGATCGACAGCACCCAGAAAATAGGGAATAGTTGCTTTAATGTCAGGAGCCTTTTTAGGGCGGTTCAAGTCATGCAGCAAAGTTTCTCTGCTGACAATCACATCTCCCGAAAGGAAGAGATAAGGCGGTATATCACGAACCGTAGCACGGCCTTTCTCAGACTTGAGAGAGATGACGGGATCTTCCGCATCTTGAATCCCGAACGCTTTTTCGATCAACGCACGTGCGACATCGCGGTTGGTCGGTCCCTCAAGGCCTGCTGATGCTGCAGGAAGCTTGAGGTGCCGACCCGTCCTTACATACATTTGGCTAGTGCCACTTCCTGCCTTCGGGATTTTTCTGCCGACGATCAGGTCTCTGCTTCCTTGCACCCAGTGAACGGCAACCGCTTCTGCATGATTTCTTACAAAAAAAGGGAGTTTACATTCTTTGGAACCAAGACAGTAGTCGATAGCGTCGATAATCGCTGATTTGCCTGTGCCTGATGCTCCTGTTATTACATTAACCTTGCCGATGTCGAATTTAAGTGTTCTACGCCTGTCCCCTATGCCGTAAAATGCAATTTCCTGAATATTCCAACGGTTCACGGCATCACTCCGAAAGCTGAAAAAATTGTTGCTGCCGATCCCGCTTTGCCCATCCATGTACCGAGACGCTCTGCCCTCTTAATCGCACGCTTCGGACTTTCTGGCAGATCAGCAATAGGTCCCGTTGACAGCTTCTGAGCACCAAGCCCGATCGTTCCATCTGCGCTCAGCAATAGCACTCTTGCACTAAGCCCGAAGCGCAAAGCTGAGGAAACGATATTCTTCGATGCATCGAGCCGAACGCCTAAATCCAAACGTACATCAGGATAGCGATTGAGCCACGCCAAAAGACCGGTAGTGACGGCCGTCTCATCAAAGGAAGTTCTTAAATCATCTGATAGAGCTAAGGGCAAGGCAAGATACGCAAGGGTTAGATTGGGTGATTTTCCTGAAGCCATTTCATATTTCCGGCAAAAACCGACTAAACCGAAAGTACAAAAAGCAGGATTAGTTTCGGCAAATATATCATAGGCGACGTTCATTTCTTGAACCCAAGAAGGGAAAAATAATCGGGATGCCAGCCCACTTGTCCATCAATCGAAAGGACGTGATATGTGCCCCTAATGTAACTGGGAGCAGTGACACTGGGCGCAATTTCCTCAATCTTATCTGGTGCACTGTAGAAGCTCCACTTTAGTAGTGCGAGGCCCTTTGTCATTTTTTCCTCACTAGCTTCACCCTCACACTCTTCGCAAATGTCACTATGTTTATAAAACCATTCCTCAACCAATCGGGCATCGTACTTCGAGATCTTTTCTTTCCAAGTAGGGTTCTCCGTGGACCAACGCGATCGAGATTCACGAGCACGCCATTCGTTCGTTACAGCCCTCTGAAGCCACGCTGAAGACCCGCCCACCAGCTTAATTTGCTTCTCGACCATGGGATGTGATTGATAGGTATTAGGAGGCACCTCTCCTGAAAAGTAATCAACAAGTATATCATGTTCGATATCGGCAACAATTTCCATATGCCGTTTCACCAACTCAAAGCGATGAATAGCCTTGTCGCGTTTTCCACAATGTGCGTGAATGACCTGCCGATTCCACCACTCTACCATAAGCTTCGCCACATGCGACTGATCTTTCTGAAGCACAGACGTAAGTGTTTTCGCCAGTTCGTCTTCAATTTCCCGAATGTTCTGTTGACCGGGCTTTAATTGAATCCTGGATATGATTTCAGTCTGTAAATCATTTGAGAGATTCAGAAATGCTTCACAGGCCGAAGCTCTTTTTGCATGAGGTAGCGGTTTAATCCCTTTCGCTTTTGCGTCTTCCCTTTCTTGAATAACTCGTTGCGCTTCATCTCGGAGGGCGGAAATCAGTCCTTCTCTACTTTCATTATTATTAATAAGAACTTGAAGATGGGAAGTTGGAGAGATATCTGCCACCGTTACGAGATGCAGGGACGTCTTAGGCAGATCCAAATCCGGAAGCACATCAATCCAAGCTTTTAATGTTTTCCATAGGTTTACACTTGCCACGGTTATCGCAGCGGGATTCTTAGAAAGCGAATGCTTAAGTTGTTCGAGGATCGTTTGGTCATTAGATTCCAGAACGACGTCGTCCAGCGTTTCTAAATAGATCACAGCGTCTTCATATGTCGCCTCGTTCCAAAGCCTTAATAGAGCGTACTGGGCCTGATAGAGGAACCCTAACGCTGAGGCATCAGCACTGTGAGCATTCTTATTGTCCAATTTTTTCTCTCAATACGTATCTTTGCTTTTTCATGAACGACTTTTATTTTTATGCCTCTTTATTCTGGCTGACGAAACAATAAAAACTTATCACGACAAGAATACCATCGGTACTAGTGGATAATGTTTATTAAAAACACATCGAAAAAAATTTTGAATAAATAGCGCTAAATTTATTCCCATCAAAATCCAACTCCAATAGGCGGGAGTCGAATCATCCCACCGCCGGCGCATGAGGTTTCGAATAATATCAACCATTGGCCCCGGAACCAAAATCAAGTTCGTCTTAAACACTGATCGGAACAGTGGTCTAGGTCAATGCTGATAATGGTAAATGGGTTACTAGATATGATACCATTGCTTTGAATCCGCCCTATAAAAATCTTTCAAATACAAGTAATTATATAAATTAAGCCCTCAATGCACATATCGCAATACCCCACCAATTTCGTTCACTGAGCGCGTTTCTGAAGCTGAACTTGGTTATGCTCGCATCGCAGACCGGCCGAGTTCATCAAGCCTAACAGCCTTAAGCCTCAATGCGCACAAGAATCTTCTGCCCTTTGATGCGCCCATGCTTCAGGGCAGAGAGGCTTGCCGGCAGGTCATCGAACGCTGAGACAATATGCTGCTGGAGGCCGATGGCACCAATCCGCACAGCGTCGAGCAACTGCGCTCCGGCTTGGCGCCACTCCCGCCAGTCCTCCGCTGTCGCATGGCCGTGCGCGCTGTTCAGTGCGACTTCATGCAGGGACAGCGCCGTCGTGAACGGCGACAGAGGCGGTGATTCCAGCCGATCCTGAATGCAGACCAGATGTCCGTTATACCCCACCAGTGGCGCCAGACCGCGTGCATACGCCCCGCTCGTCGTGTCGAATACAGCAAAGAGGCGGCGTGGCCCGAGTGCTGCGGTCAATTGCGCACGCCAGCCCTCATCCCGATAATCGAACGTACCGGCAATGCCCAACGCCAGCAGCCGTTCGCGATGAACTGGCGACGCGGTCACCCAGACGCGCCAGTTCCGACGCAATGCCAGTTGCGCCAGGATCACCGCCACCCAGTCCAGCCGTGTGCCGAGATCGGCTTCCATCCGCGTCATCAGGTCGCGGGTGAAGTCCGTCAGATCCTCCAGCCGGTCTGGAGCGCCCAGCCACCGCATACGGATGATATTCGGGATATGGGAAACTCGTGTCACTGAACGTCGGATCGTTCATCGAAATGGTGTCTGGAAGGCGCACGAAGACGATCCATGAGACATCCGGCGGCGCAGCCGGCGTCTTCCGCTCGCGGCGCATTGTCCCGGCAAAAAAATGGGCGCGACAGGACGATGGAAAAGCGGGCCGGAAGGAGAAGGAAAAGGCACGGGCAAACGTCGATAGGCCGGACGTGGACGGCACGCTCACTGCAACGCGCGACGACGCAGCCATGCCCGATGCTGCGCTTTGGTATAGGCATCGGGCTGTTGCCGTGCCTCCAGCCGATGATGCACATGCCGCCAGTAATCGGGGCTGACCTCGGTCGGGTCGATGTCCAGCGCCTCGACAGCATCAATCACTTCCAGCACACGCTGGACGCGCGGCCATGAACTCTGGTGCAGCAATACCTCGCCACCCGGCTGCACGCATGAGACGGTCTGGTAGTCTTCGCCCGAACCCACCGTGCGCACGATGTCGATGTGCGATTCAACCGTGCCATAATCGTTGGCGGCCCAACGCACGAAGGCGAACACACTGCCGGGCGCGAAGCTCAGCACACGCCGCTGACGGTCCAGAATGGTATCCGTGACCGGCCGGCCGAAGCGCAGCCAGCGTTGCAGCTGCTTCTCGATCCACGTCAGTTTGACCGTCGTGATCAGCGCGGACGGATCGTCGGTCATCGTGCCATTTCTCATCCATAATCCGCTCCTTGGACAGCACGAGTGTGGCCAGAAGGACGACGGCAACCAGCATCGTTCGTAACTACCAGTCTGTCCTTAATGCGCGGCGGCATGGCATCAGCAGGAGAGTTCCATAAGACGGCGATACAATGCCTGCCACACCCCGATCTCCCACCCTGCAGAAGCGACCAATCCCACAGCAACGATCCCTGCCACCCAATTGGTCGTCGCTTCAACCC
This sequence comes from Novacetimonas hansenii JCM 7643, assembly GCF_000964405.1. Taxonomy (GTDB): domain Bacteria; phylum Pseudomonadota; class Alphaproteobacteria; order Acetobacterales; family Acetobacteraceae; genus Novacetimonas; species Novacetimonas hansenii. The sequence goes on along the minus strand of NZ_BANE01000279.1, from coordinate 22,685 downwards.
GGTTATAAATAGCTCTCGCCTGCGACAGAGGGGTTTCAGCCAGCACACCGAATTCGTCATCAGAAAGGTAAGCATAACCTTTCTGCCGCCAAAGAGTCCGAGAGTCTGCCGCCACCTTAAGAAAAGCGCGATTGCTACGAACGGTCACCCACTGGCTGATAACGATGTGAGCGGCAGCCAGCACGAAGATCACCGCATACACCGGCTTCGCCGTCACAACCTTGGCGGCATCCATTGAGTAGCGAAACGCGATAGTCACGATCGCAACCGCAACATCACGCCAAAGTCCGGAAGTCAGATCGCGGGTCTGCTGCGTGACCTTCCCCATCTCCTCGGCAAGCGTCTTGCGCAGGTCTGAGAGGCTCTTGATCGTATCCTTGCTACCCTGCTGGACATAGGCGCGGTAGGCGAGCCCCGCGCTCTCTAAGGCGACCGGCAATTTACAACTTAGACCAAGAGCAAAGGGTTCGCCGTCGCGCCATTCCCGGGCCAGCTCATTAGTGAGCAATGTGTGACGAAGTTCAGCGTCAGGACCTTCGACGTATACCCACCGTGCCGCCTTCTGGAGAACAGCAAACGACGCCGCATCTACATCAGCTTCGCCCAGTTCTAGACGGCGGGTCGGCGTACCCGACAGAACGACCCGCACAATTCCATCAGCCTCGTAGATTTCATTCACGAGAGATCGTCGAACGGCATTGGTCGCAAAACCCCGCCAGACGACGAAAGCCCGATCAGCCCGATTAGCCTCCCCCTCAAGCAAATATGAGCCAATGTCACTTGGCGCCCTAGCACTCCCCACAATCGTCCGCGCGAACCGACGTGGACTCGGGCTCCGCCCCGCCGCCCTTGGTGGGGCCTCCCAGGCACCATCCTCCCATGGCTCAATAACAACGCCAAGTGTTCGAATTGCCTCAGTAAGACCGAGCATGCGCACTACGGAAACAGATGAAAGGTTATCCAACATAGCTAGGATACGCCGCAGTCCATTAGGTGTCGCTACGTGAACCGCATTTTCTGGACAGGCAATTTCGAGCGTAAAACGCAGCTCGGTGCCGTCAAGCTCGTCTAGATCCGCTGTGCTTAAATCGTGAACATCGTCGAGTTCATCTCGACAAGTAAGACGGCACCGGTCGCTTGCGCAGGCCACCGCCACCTCACGCCAGGCAACCAGAACCGCATGGGTTGGTCGGCCGACCGCCGTTAGCGTGCCATTAATCTCATCGACCGTTAGTCCAGTGGAGGCATCAAGTGCTGCGGCTAAGATCGATAGCATCGTCGTCGTCCACTGTGACGTGCGTCGTAGTAATCAGGATTTCAGTATCACCGGTCTCCAGTTCACGCTTAACGATCCGGCCTCGATCTTCCTCATTGAACAGGATCTGTATGCCTTCTGCCGTTTCAATACGGCGACGCGGCGTACGCGGTATTGCGGTGGGATCGACCTGAAACGTTTCTTCATCAAGTTTGGCTGTCGCCAATTTCCGACGATAGGTCCGACGCACAGGCGAATCCTCGGGAAGCACGCCAAAGACAGCATCGAAGAGCTGCTCCTGTGTTTCGGGGCCGAATTCGCGAGTGGCGCGCAGTTGCTCATTGATGCGCCGCGCCCCGCCCTTCCTGATTTCAGGATCGAGATCATCACGGTGTTTCTTCATCACATCCTTGAGGATGCGTTCGACCCTCTTCGTGAACTCCGCTGGCGTCGCAGCCCGCTTGACATGGAGAAACTTACCAAAATATTCCGAGATCCCGTCTGGCTTCGACCGGTCACGGACCATGAGCTCGCCATCCTCGGAACCAAGGCGTACGAGTGCGATCTTCTGCAGGGATTCCCGCTTAGTCGAAAATGTCTGCCGAAACTCTTCAAGAATCGCCATGCGTCTGCCTCCGGCATCAGCGATATCGTATTTTAGCACCTGATCGTTGTCGTACTTCACGAGAGCGAACAATCTTGCGCCCCCAAACGTGCTAAGAAGAAAAAGAAAAAAAACGCCATCGATCGAATTTTGTCGATGCTCATGCTGGAACGCAGCAGCAAGTGTTTCGGACGCTGCCACAAAACTCGCTTCATCCGCGCCTACTTCCCTCAGTGTCGCCATCGTCGGCGAATCCGCTCTAAAACAATAAGAGTTGCCGCCAAGCGCAGACTTGATCCGCTTCAGGAAGAACTCCGTAAATATGGGCGGGTCAAACTCAGTAAGCAGTATAGGATTCTCAAGATCGGGGCCGACCACATGGAATATCATCCGGTCGATGCGCAGGTCGTCGCGCTCAGAGTCACTTAGAAACGGCAAATTTCACCTCCTCCAGCGACACTCGCGCAAATGCCTCAACGCTGGCGGCCAAAATATACTTGTCTAAAGACAGAGTGTAATCCTCTTTCGCCCAAGTTTATCGGCATGCGGAAAACTTCATTGGAACATATAGGGAACACTGTCAATCGATAGGTGCCTTCGTTGATCGAGTGAAAGGTCCACACATGCTGTGTTTCTCACCTTGCTCAACTACCGGAGTGGGATTCGACGGGATATCTATGAGCTAATCCCACAGCCGACCCCGTACCAGCCCAGCGCTGCCTCCATCGCACGCTTAATCATATAGGAAAACAGCGACAGCCCTATGCTAATCCTCTCGGGAAATCGTCACTACCAACTCGGAGATTCCTGCTCACATTCAACCACTCACCAACTTGTGATTCCTCAATTTGCGAACAAAACACCGCCACATGTACGCCTGACTACGCCCCAGTACGCAGGAACTGATACACGCCGACAATCCATTGGAATGGCTCGATTTTTCCGGTTGCACGGCAGTTTTCAGCGCGTGATGCTGCTGTCCTCTCCAGACGGAAAGGGCAGGACGATGACGGACGAAAACCGCATATCGAACGCCGGACCGAATTCTCCGGCCAACGATAACAAACCCAGCAGCAATATCCAGTCCGCTCTTCCCGATCCGGTCATGAAGGCGCGAACGGATGCACTGATCCTCATCCTCGCCCGGATGCTGGGACGCCAGATCGCCCGCGAGGAATTCGAGCGGCGGTTGGGCCAGATCGCCAACGACAACGCCCCCCCACGGGGAGCCAGGCCGGAGCAGGAGGAATGAGATTACCCTTGAAAAAGAGGTATTATACGTATAATTTGGATATCATCATTACATCAGCAGGATGCCCCGCCCATGCCCACCGTCGGCGCCCTCGAATTCCAGCGCAAATTCGGCGAATTCCAGCATCAGGCCCAGCGTGAACCGGTCGAGATCACCCGTCACGGACGCCGCGAATATGTGCTGTTGTCCGCAGATCATTATGACTGGCTCCGCGCGGCGGCCCAGCGAAGCCACCGGACGGAGGATGTGTCCGACGTGGTGCTGGCCGCCGTGGAGCGTGCCGAGATGGACCCCGAACATGCGCATCTCGACGACTTGTTGAAATAAGGGCCGTCCGTGTCGTTTCCCGAACCCAAACCCGGCCTCGTGGTCCGTTACGATTATCTGTGGACGCATGAGGCCACGCGGGGACAGGGCCAAGGCAAGGATCGTCCCGCCTGCCTCGTCGCGGCCAGCGACAGCGTGCTGCGCCCCCGTTATGTTGTGCTTCTGCCAATCACCCACACGCCGCCTTCCGGCGATACGGTCGGGATCGAGATACCGGCGAAGGTCAAGGCGGCGATCGGACTGGATAACGTGCCAAGCTGGGTGATCGTCTCGGAGCACAACGTCGATGAATGGCCAAGCGGCGGCGTGTCGCCGGTCCCTGGCAAGGCGGGTGTTTTCGCCTACGGTTTTATTCCGCCGGGCCTGTTTACCAAGATCAAGTCGGAGTTTGTCGCCCTCGCCCGACAGAAGAAAAGCGCCGCCGTGCGTCGCTGATCGTGGAGAGCTTATAAGGATAAAGGAAATAAGGTCATGACCCGTGTCGCGCTTTATGCCCGCTATTCCTCGGACAACCAGCGGGCGGCTTCGATCGAGGACCAGTTCCGCCTCTGCGAGGAACGCGCCACGCGCGAGGGCTGGCAGGTGGTGGAGTATTACCGCGACGCGGCCATCTCCGGGGCCAGCATGATCCTGCGTCCCGGCATCCAGACCCTGCTCCGCGACGCTCAGGCCGGGCAGTTCGATGTCGTGCTGGCCGAGGCACTGGACCGCGTGTCCCGCGATCAGGCCGACGTGGCCACCCTGTTCAAGCGGCTGAAATTCGCGGGAGTAACCATCGTCACCCTGGCAGAAGGGGAAATCTCGGAACTGCATGTCGGCCTCAAGGGCACGATGAACGCCCTGTTCCTCAAAGATCTGGCGATGAAGACCCATCGCGGCCTGCGCGGCCGGGTCGAGGCGGGCAAGTCCGGCGGTGGGATCTGCTACGGCTATCGCGTCGTGCATCAGATGGACGCACGAGGCGAACTGATCCGGGGTGATCGCAAGATCGACGACGCGCAGGCAGAAATCGTCCGCCGCATCTTCCGTGAGTTCGCGTCGGGCCGGAGCGCGCTTGCCATCGCCGGCCGCCTCAACGATGAAGGCATCGCCAGCCCGACGGGCGGGAAGTGGAATAACACCACCCTACGGGGCAACGCCCTGCGCGGCACCGGCATTGTGAACAATGAGCTTTACGTCGGACGCCTTGTCTGGAACCGGCTGCGCTATCTGAAAGACCCGCAAACCGGCAAGCGCGTCTCGCGGCTGAACCCGCAATCGGAATGGATCATCACCGAGGTTCCCGAACTGCGGATCATGGATGACGATCTCTGGCAGGCCGTCCGCGACCGGCAGGCGCAGATCGCGGAGAAGAGCGTGAATATCAGCGCCGGCATCCGGGCGTCGATCAACAAGCTGAATGGCCAGCGCCGCCCGAAGTCACTCTTGTCGGGTCTGGTGTTCTGTGGCGTGTGCGGCGGCCCCTGCTCGATCCGAGGTGGTGACCGCTTCGCCTGCTCCACCCATATGGATAATCGCTCCTGCACCAACAGAACCACCATCCGCCGTCCGGAACTGGAAGACCGGGTGCTGTCGGGCCTCAAGGACCGGCTGATGACCCCCGAAGCGGCAGCGGAGGCGATGCGCGCCTATGTCGAGGAAACCAACCGCGCGAACCATGAGCGTCGCGCCAGCACGGCGGGCTGGCAGACTGAACTCACCAAATTGCGCAAGGGGCTGAAACAGATGCTCCAGGTGATCGAGGATGGCGGCTATACGCGCGGCATGGTCGAGCGCATGCGCGAGATGGAAGCCCGCGAGGATGAACTGGTCGCCCTGCTTGCCGCCCAGCCGCAGGACGTGCCGGACATCCATCCCAACGTCGCCGGAATCTTCAAAAGCAAGGTCGAGCGGCTGGCGGAAACGCTGAACCATCCCGAGGACAGGCAGGAGGCATCCGAGGCCATCCGTGCCCTGATCGAGAAGATCGTGCTTCATCCCGGCAAAGGCCGAGGCGAGATGCACGCGACGCTCCATGGCGAGCTTGGCAATCTGCTGGATTTCGCCGCGTCACGCGACCAAGGGGCCAGAAACACGAACACTCCCGGAGCCAGGGCTTCGGGAGTGTCGGTATCGGTGGTTGCGGGGGCAGGATTAGCTCTCAAATTGCAACAATCGCAAGTTGAGCGTAAAGTAGGCCTAATAAGCTGTCTTGATGGACTTTTCTCTGCATTTGCCTGATCCCTACTGAAATCAATAAGCCCTCCACTCGTAGAGTTGAGGATTTATTTATTCAGAGCCGCGTCCGCTTGGCCTTCTTTGCAGACAATGTGTACGATTATAGGAAACTGACAAGCGGATATTCTTTCCGAGTTGAGACGCGCAGTGCGTCGATATGCGCAGTCAGCACGGGAAAGCGTTAGTCTCCGAATTTTATGTCGTTATATTTTCCGATTAACGGAAGGAAATGTAGTGGGACGACGACGGATACGTCACGACAACGCTATGAGAACATACGCCATGCAAGCTACATACAGCGCTGGCGAGGCTAAGCGAAGAATATGGAACAATCTGAAGGCGGTTGACGATATGGAAGCCGGAATGCCTGACAGTCGATGATATGAATAAATTTACAGCCATATCCTCAAAAATCTGTAAGCATTCCTCTCCTTCGCTCACCTTCTTGGAAGAAAAGAAATTCGGAATTTTCTAAAATCTAAAAACCTTAGGCAATTAAATCATTTCTTTTCAATCTGTATATCAAGTATTTCTCGAGCCCTAACTTCCCGGAGTTTGGTTGCAACAGCGCTTCGTCTTGATGTGTTGTTTTGTATACCCCAATCATGACTTCCCGCATAACAATCAAGAATCCGCCCCGTAAAACTAGAAACAGAGCGCGGCGAAATACCGTTCAAATTATTACCAGTAATTTTTTTTGCCTGATATTCAGATAAAACTTTAATTCCTTCTTTTGTATACACCCATACATAAGAAGATTTTTTATCTGATGTTTTTTTCATTTTTTCAAATGACTTTTTTAATTCATCAATATCGATATTATCATCATATTTTGCTTGTATAAAAATACCTTTATCAAATCCGTCGCCATCTTCATCATGTAGAGACACCGAAAAAAATAAATCTGCACCAATCAATTTTTCGATGGATTGTGGTCCTCTGTCAGGTAAGGATTGAGCTATCACGTGAAATTTATATCCATCTATAGTTTTACCATCAAGCTTATCTTCCATTCTCTGGCATAATCTTGACGTGATTTCAGGCTCTTGTATTGCCCTAATTCCATCTCCACTATCCGAATACAGATCCTTAACTAGATCATATAGATATTTACCAATTTCTTTTTTTATTGTTTTTTTCACTTCCCCGTCCATCTCGTTTCCTTTATTATCTAAATTTGTTAACGATAAAATTTAAAAGACCAGAACGTTTACTATTTCCATGCATTGCTATTGCTTGTTGCAACCCATAATAGAGCAACACAATACAACTTACTATTCGACAAATACCCTTCTGCGGTGATATTCAAGAAATACATTCTCTTCGGGCGTCGGAGGACGACGCAAAGCCGCAGGCAATCCCAATAGTTTCTGCGCCGAACGGGAGATCAATTTCGAAATTAGCATTTTGCCATTGCTGCAAAACGAAATAAGACCTCTGTCAAAAAGAGCATCTAAATTTGCTACTAGTAACAGTCCGTTCTTAGCATTCAGTCGCTCGGAATTCGAGGACTCACTCCATGGTTTAATGTGAGATGCACGAAGTATCTGTAGTTGATCACATCCGGTGACTGCACATAGACTATCCCAGTGGTTTAGGAGTTCCGTACGAAATTTGCCTTGTCCAATACGCGCATCAATGAGTGCTTGCTTAGTAGTTTCAGAAACGCCTTTTATTCTCCTAATATCTGCAATGTCGGCATCAGAATCCGAAAATGAGGCATCGATCTCCTGCTGAATGCACGACCAAGATTGCGTTCGAAGCGATAATGGCACCGACGCCATGATGCGGACGGCTGCGCTTGAACCAATTTCAGTGTAGCTCCCAAACATGTTGAGTAACCGAGTTTTTCCAGTAATGTTTAAGGGATCAACGGTAACAGCTTCTTTTGGCCAAAAGAAATAATTTTCAGGCGACTTCCAATTCGGAATCCAATTTATATCTTTCTTCCATGAATTTTTAAATGTCCTGATGTTATGGTGATGTAAGCTTCGGACAATCTCAAGATCCCACGCATCGCGCCATTGTTGGTCTATATTAAGGCGTTGTCTTAAATGTTCTCTTTCAGCACTCCGTTTTTTTGGGATTAAACATGTAGCTTTACCAGCGACCCCTACCAATTGTTGGATGCCATCGTGGGATGCTGTCATGAAAAGAAAAATTTGTCCATCATAGTCCTCAACAGGCGCATTACCCAGAGGTTCTGTATGGAATGCTCGGAACCGAGTACCACGATCTGTAAAGCGCATGTTTGGTGAATTATTCCACTCCTCATGACCATAGCCGTGTTCCTTCGGATAACCGCTGACCGCTTTCACACCTGAGGGTTTCGTATAGCCGTTCGTATTCCAAAAAAGAGGTTTGATATAATACTTAGGCATTATTAATTACCACCACCAATAACTGGATATCACAACATTTCCTAGTTACATTTAATGAATATTTACAATGAGAAAATATCCATATTTTCAATTTAAATGCTTTTTCCAAGATTGTAATTTGGGAATGAAACCAGAATATTTAAGCCACGCTATCATAGAGAGGATATCTAAACACTTGCTTTCTCCGGTAGACAACTGGTCTTCCGCTCCCCCGGCCATTCGAGTCATCACCATCATGCTGGGGTAAGAAAATGGGATATCGCTTGGAGAGGCTTCAATCCCTGCCCAAAACGCGCGATTGCCTCACGATCTTTCTCCAGCGCCCCATAAGGCAGATACCGGACTTTCAGATCGGCAATCCTGCTGAAGGCCGGCCGGCGCAACTGTTCCCGCACATCAGCTTCCCGCTTGTCTGGTGCCACAAGAAACAGTCCCTCCAGAGCCTGCGCCTCTGAGCCGAGAGCAAGATCCAGCATCCGCACGATGCCGGAATAGATGGTCGTTGAATGCTCGACCTCGAAAGCAGCAACAATCCTATGGCTTCCCCGGTCCAGCCACAGAACATCGATCAGCCGCACGGATTGCGCCCCTTGCGTTTCCGTTGTGAACCCCGGCAACACCGACAGGCAGCCATCCCCCATACCGCGCCACCGCGTCCGCGCACCGTGGCGCCTTCACAGAGCAGTTCACGGCCGAGCGGCTGGCGTCGGTGTTCGGGGCGGGGAACGTCCACCGCGGCGTCACCGTGTCACACGGGTCGAAGACCGTGACCGACATCGACGTCCTCGTTATGTTCGCCGACCGAGTGATCGTGCTGCAATGCAAGTCCAAGCGGCTGACCCTCGAGGCGAGGCGGGGCAACGACCTCCAGCTCCGCGACGACTTCAAGAAGTCGGTCGAGGACGCCTACGACCAAGCACTCGTCAGCGCCGACGCGCTCAGGAAGACCGGGCTGAAGTTCAAGCTGGCGGACGGCACTGAGCTGCGGATCGCGACACCCCGTACGATCTACCCGGTTTGCGTGATCTCCGACCACTACCCTGCGCTGACCGTGCAGGCGCGCCAATTCCTCAAGCCCAGGACTGATGAGGTCATTCGGCCGCCATTGCCCACCGATGTGTTCATGGTGGACGTCCTTGCCGAGATGCTCGACACCCCGCTCCGTTTCCTGAGCTTCCTCGACCGCAGGGTCGGGATGGCGGACCGGATCACGATGACCAACGAGTATGCGGTCCTCGGCTATCACCTGTCGAACAACCTCTGGCTGGCCCCCGGCTACTCGCTGGGTATGATCGGCGACAGTTGCGCCATTGACCTGGACACCGCGATGACAGTGCGCCGCGAGGGGCTGGTCGGCCGCCGCACCCCCGCAGGCTTCCTCGACCGCTTCGGCGCCACGCTCACCGGGCGCATACTCAGGAACGTGGAGCGGAGCGACGATCCGTCGCTGGTCGAACTGGGCATGATGCTCCTCACGCTGAGCGGCGACACGCTGACCGACCTCGACGCAGGCATGGCGCAGATGGCCGCCCGCACCCGGGCCGACGGCTTGAGGCACGACTTCACCCTCATCTTCGACGGCACGTCGGCCGGTCTGACGGTCCACTGCAACCCGGCGCCGAGCCGCGAGGCGTTGGACGCGCTGCGTCGGCACTGCGAGCGGCGTAAATACATGCAGCGCGCCGAGCAGTGGCATGGCCTCCTCATCCGTCAGGACGACGGCATGCCGACGGCGGGAATAGAGCTATGCGGTAAGTGGACGTTCAACGCCGCGCTCGACGCCGACGCGCGGGCTTATGCCGCGAAGGCCCATCTGAACCCGGTTCGAAAGCGGCTGGCCGGCGCCCCCGCACGCAAGGTGGGGCGGAACGATCCCTGCCCGTGCGGAAGCGGCCTCAAGTACAAGAAGTGCTGTCTGCCCTAGCCGAGACGCAGCTGAGGACTACAACGTTCAAGATGAGGGCACCTTCCCGACAGCCTGCGTCGGAGCGATCCATAGGCAGCTTTTGTCAGAAGCAGACGTTCGCGGTAGCTGATCTGAACGACCGGCTTTGGTCGAAAGTTGCCGCACTGCCGGCCCCGGGGGGCGCAAGTATCTGGCAACAGCGTGGAAACGGCGGCCTGCGTTGATCGGCGGCAATATCGGGCTATGGAGGGCAATCGGCGGCCCGTGAGGGATTTGAATTTTTACGTTGAGACCTCTTCGCTTTTCGCCGCCACAGCGCTCGTCATGCTAACAAACGCCGGTTCCTTGGTCTCAACGTATCTGGTTGCGGGTGTTTGGACCCCGATTTGAACCTGTTTCTATCAACCGGTTGAAATCGTGGGATTTCTTCAGAGATTCTAGGATGTAATCTTGAGGGAGCACTCACAATGCGCTGATTTAATTGATTATTTTTTATGTGCATGGTTGCGGGGGCACGCGGGCACCGATACCGACATTCCATACACACATTAATTTAATATATTACACTACACATATGGTGAAAATTCTAACCTCTCTGCCATATTTCATTAAATTTTCTTTCTGACCATAATATTGCATCTAAATGCACTGCATTTTGTTCGTTTTTCGGTGGAAATAAATGCTTTCCATCATAATTCAAAAGAGAAACATTTTGAGGTAATGTCGAGACAATAGGAGCAATTCTAAGAATACCATTCGGAAGAATGCCTATTAACCAATTATCAAAAGCCCAATGATGCGTACGACACAGGGCCAACCCATTCCGCACATCATCAACTCCTTTTGCAAACTTAGGGATTACATGCGCTGCTTCCAGTTCAGTGGCTCCGGAAGACAACCTTAAGCCACAACCACAAATCGCACATCGACCTCCGTATTCTTCGATCACCAAGTTCCGGAACGCGCGTGCGCGCTTGTACCTACGTCCGCGTCTCACATAAGAAGAATCATCATCAAATGCCTGAAAAGGTGCAGCAGATTTTTCCCTTACAAAATAAGATTCTTCTTGAATCTCAGAAACTGCATGGCTCCACCGCGACAGGAAACCCCATTTTTTGTTACCAATACCTCCTAAGAATTCATCAAAAATCTGCGTCCCTCTCGACAACAATGTCATCCTATAGACTGGTGGCTGAAAATATATGTCTTCTTCACTTTTCTCTATGAGAAGAAGATCGCCTTCGCATGAATATTTCCGAATTATCTCGAGTTCTCCAGTCAGACGGGTTTCTGGAGAACGTTGATTATACCAAGTTTGCGCTTGCCAACGAGTGATTACTCTGACTGGCTGCGTCTGATCAGAGATTAGAATTGCATCAATTAATATAGACGGCGCTGGGTTTTCAATCGTAGCCTCCGGAAGAGGTGGAAAGAAAGACCGTAATTCGGTCGGGATCAGAAATCCTGCTTGGTGCCCCGCTCCCATACCGCTATCATTTTTGCTCAAAATTTTAAATATTGCACTTGAAAAATACGTTCTATTCAAAACAAAAAACTCCAAACAACACGAAATTCAGCGTGGAATTATTAAAAATATATCCATGAAAGATTAACTTTTTTATATCCCGTTTAAATTGAAATGTAGAACTTATAAAGATATTGAAATTTACACAATAAATTCTTCTTTAGTCCGGAAAACATTCATCGTCCTGGCGCCCTCTGACAAGACTGATAAATTCTCGAACATTCATAAGCCATGCCTGCTGCGATGGCCTGAAGGTGGCATGCAGCTTCTGCGGCAGGATAAGCTGTAGCTCCTTTACCCGCATCTCATCCGTCTGGTTTTCGGAAATACCGGGCTCCAGCGTGAGAAGGTGCTTTTTTCTGATGCGTACCGCCTCCGACAGCACCTGCCGCCAGCGGTCCTTGAGCGTCGATTTCGAACCCAGCATCGTCAGCCTGTCAGCCGAGAAAATTGGGTCAGCATAAGCCGCTTTTCCGGGAAACAGAAAATCAGGTTTATTACGGTTTTCTGTCTCGGCGCCACGCGCATACCGGATCCCGTTGGCTTGGAATACCGCTTCAAGATGATTTTCCAGAGCGGACCCTGCGCGGGCTTTACGCCGGTTCTGTACACTCAGCGAGAAAGCAAGAAAACCGTCGACGTCCGCCCCCTCGGCGCACTGGAAACCTCCATTGATTTTCTCCGCAACGACACGGCGCTCCAGTCTACGGAACAGCTGTTCTTCACGCTCCATCCACTCAACCAGTGCCCCGTCCGGATCATCGTGCGCCGAAACATCCGGCAGCGAGGAACGCGCGAGTTCGGAAAAAACACGTGTCGTAGGAAATCTGAGACCAAACGGCTCAATCAGCGTATCAAGAATATCCGCCTCAGGCTCTTCCGGCTCCACTCCCAGTTCATCAAGAATGTAACGGGCCGCGAAGTCCAGCTCGGGGTCGTGTGCCCCTTCAATCTCCTGGAAGGAAAAGCTGGTTCCTGACAGGTCATCAAGCCCGAACAGCCAGAGAAGCTGATTCTGGACGGTGCTGTCTGCCGGCACAACAATCAGAAGCGCACTTCCGTCCTGCTTCATGGCCAGAAAGAACACGTCACCCGGAGCCATAACTTCGGTCACTTCATTGGAGCGGTAATAAAGCCGGTATTCGGTACGGACCGGATGCTTCCGGCGGGCGTCATACCAGCTCAGCATGCCATCAACGGAAATGGCAGCTTCTTCCTCGCCGAGCCATATGAACCTGGCTGGAATGTTCCGGCGGTCGTCGTCACCCAGAAGCTTCCTCAGGGCCGTAGAACCATTCAGTTCATGCTGATTGGATCTGTCCGGACGGGTTTCAACCTCGGCCAGTCTTTTTGCTACGACCCCTTCAAACTGATCCGAAAGCTGTCCCCGTCTCATCTGTTACTGTCCTCTGATTTCAAGTTCGGATGCATCCGATTTCAGCCATACTGAACAGACTTCAAGGATGTTTTCCATGGAAAGACGCCCTTTCCCACGCATCGCGCATTCCCATACGGTTCCCACGCGCCAGCCAGCATCATGCAAAGCCAGCTCCGTCCGCACATCAACAGCCCTATTCCGGTCAATTTTCGTCCGCCAGAATTCGGTCCGGCTGCCGGGAAGACGGAAAAGATGACAGTCATGTCCATGCCAGAAGCAGCCATGTACCAGAATGACAGCATGGTATTTCGGGAAAACCAGATCAGGGGTTCCGGGCAGTTTCCTGTCATGCAACCTGAACCGGAAACCAAGAGCATGCAGCCCCCGCCGCAGCACCATCTCGGGTTTTGTGTCTTTTCCCCGGATGCCGGACATCATCCGGCTGCGCTGTTCCGGTGAAACGATATCAGGCAACAGCCATGCTCTGATCATGAGCAGGCCTCATGCCTGAAATCCCGTCTCTGCTGTCCCGACACTCCCGTGCCAGGACCGAGCGTATATGGGGCTTCATGGCATTGGCCAGAAACTCGATAACCGGCACCACAACCGCATTTCCGAACTGGCGATAGGCCTGCGTGTCCGAAACACCGATACGGAACCGTCTGTCACCACGATCAAAACCCATAAGACGCGCGCACTCCAGCGGTGTGAGACGGCGCGGCCGTTTGCCCTCCTGCCGGATCAGGATTTCGGACCCGTCCTTGAAATAACGGGCGGAGAGTGTCCGTGCGACATCATCCGGTCCGCACAGTCCGAAGCCGAAACCGTTCCCCGCAGCAGCATGTTTGGCCTTGTAATTCTGAAGATAATTCCACAGATGTTCCGTAAGGGTATATTTTGGTTCCACCTCTGCATGCGGCAGAAGGATTGAACCCAACCTCGGGCCTTTTTCTATCGGTGGCACAACCAGAGATTTCAGATCAAAATCTGTTTTTTCCCTGAATCCGACAATAAAAATACGCTCGCGTTTCTGCGGCACCCATGATGCAGCACTGATCACGCGGGTCTGCACATGATAACCGAGTTCTTCCTCGAGAACATGCATGATGGTGGCAAAAGTACGCCCCTTATCGTGCCGCTCCAGGTTTTTGACATTTTCCAGAAGAAAGGCTGCCGGCCGATGATGGGCGATGATTCTGGCTGTATCGAAAAACAGGGTTCCCTGCGTGTCACACAGGAAGCCATGAGGTCGTCCCAATGAATTTTTCTTGGAAACTCCGGCGATCGAAAATGGCTGACATGGAAAACCTGCCAGCAGGACATCATGCTCCGGAATCAGCGAGGGATCTTCTGCGAACGGACGGATATCACCACTGATCTCGTGGTTGTCCGGATAGTTCAGGGCATAGGTCTGCCGTGAGAACCTGTCCCATTCGGACGTAAAGACACACCGACCGCCGATCTCCTCAAAGCCGATCCGCAGTCCACCAATACCGGCAAACAGATCGATAAAACGGAAATCGACCCTGTCTTTTTCTTTTGCGCGGAGGCGTTCATCGGCAATGCGGCGCAGGAAATTGAGAGACGTCCGGCTCGCCGTGCCGGGGGTATTCTCATAACGGTACACCGTCCGTTCTCCCAGCCCCAGCTCTTCAGCCGCCTGATGCAGAGTAAGGCCTGCCCGATCACGCAGCAGGCTGAAATCGGTCCGCGATGGCATGGGCATTCTTTCAGATCAGGATCGCACGAGGCTCATCTCTGCCCTGATGGCAGAATCTGTCCCCGAAAGCAACCCATGTTCCTTATATGTTCCTATTAAAATGATTTCATCCAAGGTGTCTTCAGATCGCGCAGACCCGAACTCCCGGAATTGGTCACATGTGAGCAGACCTTATTTCAAATCGAAGACATTCAAGAGGTAAAGTCAGCAGAGTTCTTCCGACCGTCCTGATGACCATGTAAAAGACGATGACCTGCCCGAAAGCCGTTTGAGCACGCCAGCAATGCAATACCGAAACCACAGCCTAGAAGGCCCAGCATCACCCACGCAAAAGAGGCAGCGCCATACAGATTCAGCAGTACACCTCCCAGAAGGCCACCCCCAGCGATTGCGCTATTCCAGGCCACAACATTCATAGACAGCGCGACGTCAGCTCCCTTACCCGCTGCATCAGCCAGAGCAGTTTGAAGTAATGTCGCAGCCCCACCAAAAGTCAGTCCCCAAACAGTTACTCCCGCCCAGACGACAGCAGGAAAGCTGGCCCCAACAGTAAAAATAGCGCAGACCCCAGCAAAGACCGCTAGGCTGACCAGAACGGTCGTTCGTAGCGCATGGTCTACCAACTTTCCGGTCAGTCCGATCCCACCCAGTGCAGCAATGCCAAAAACCAGCAGTACAAGATCTGCCTTTCCCGCCAGCCCCGATGGGATAAGAAAAGGCACGATATAAGTGTAAAGGATATTGTGCGCGAGCATCCAGAAGATGACGACACCAAGAACCGATCGAACCCCTGGTGTGATCAGAACATGCCGGAACGGCAGACGTTCCTTATCAGACACTCCCGGAAAGTCCGGCACGGTCGCCAATACCCAACCTGTCAGAAAAAGTGTAAAGATCGACATCATCCCAAAGGCCAGCCGCCATCCCAGCGCGCTCCCCAGCCAAGTTCCTGCCGGGACACCGAGAGAAAGCGCAATAGGCGTGCCCACCATGGCAATGGCCAGCGCCCGTCCCTGCTGGTCATGCCTCACCATCCGCCGCGTATATCCTGCCAGAAGCGCCCAAGCCAGGCCAGCGGCGGCTCCCGCGCTGTAACGGGCAGCAAGTGTCAGCCAGTAATCCTGAGAAAGGGCCGTTACGGCATTGAATACCAGGAAGCCAATGATCGCCAGAAGCAGAACAGCCCGTCGTCGCCATCTTTGGGTCGCAAGCATCAGTGGGATGGTAGCACTCAGAGAGCCCACAGCATAAGCCGTCACCATCTGTCCTGCATAGGCGGGTGATATATGTAGGCCAGCGCTGATCTCCGGCAGCAGGCCTGCTGGGAGTGTCTCTGTCATAATGCACAGGAAGCCTGTCATTGCGAGAGCCAGAAGACCGGCTACCGGTAAGCTATCATCTGACGATGGAGATAGACGTTCGGTCATTTGTAACTCACATATATGTATCGGACGATCCATATATGTGCACAACCGATATTAAGCAACGAATTTCTGGACCGGTCAGTATTGAAACATGCCGATCAGAGGAGACAAAACCATACTGTGGGAAGCAGAGGGCAATCTTTCAGTTTCTGGAAAGCAATCATCTAAAAATATTTCCGTATCATTTGATACAGAATAAACTTGCGCGCCGCTGCCTTTTTTGTTCTGTATTGATCGGTACAGAATATGAAGGATCATCACGTGGCAAAACTTTCAGGAAAAAAAGCTTTTATCATCGGCGGCAGCCGGGGGATCGGAGCTGCAATCGTCAAACAACTCTCCAGCGAAGGCGCATCCGTGCGCTTCACATGGGCCGGTTCGCGCACAAAAGCCGAAGACCTTGCCCGCCAGACCGGGGCAGAAGCCATTCAGGCAGATGCAACTGACCGCTCCGCAATTCTTGCCACCACGCGCGACGCCGGCCCCATCGACATCTTTGTCTTCAACGCCGGAATCTGCATCGCCGGAGATCCGCTGACGCTCGATCCAGACGACATTGATCGCATGATCGATATCAACATTCGCGCCGCCTATCACGCTTCGGTCGAAGCCGCCCGCTCCATGCCGGATGGGGGCCGGATCATCCTGATCGGCTCCACGAACGCCAACCGGGTACCTTTCACGGGACTGGCAGCGTACAGCATGACAAAATCCGCACTGCAAAGCATGGTGCGCGGTCTGGCACGAGACTTTGGGGACCGTCACATCACGGTCAACGTCATCCAGCCGGGACCGACCGACACGGATATGAACCCGGCCAACGGTCCACAGGCCGATCTCATGCACAGCGTCATGGCCATCAAGGAACACGGCTCCGCAGAAGATGTTGCTGCCTATGTCTCGTTTCTGGCCAGTCCTGCAGCGCGCGGCATTACCGGAGCCATGCAGACCATTGACGGTGGATTCAGTGCGTAATACTGGCAATCCATTTCCGGATCGATTAGTATAGAAAATTATTCATACCAACGGAGACACTGCATGGCCCGGACAGGACGGCCCCGTGAATTTGATCGGGACAAGGCGCTGGAGGCCGCGCTGACGCTGTTCTGGACGCAGGGTTATGAACCGACATCGCTGAACCAGCTCAAGGCCAGCATGGGGAACATTTCGCCCGCAAGCTTCTACGCCGCGTTCGGCTCCAAGGAAGCGCTGTTTCGCGAAGTCGTGCAGCGTTATCTGGAAACTTACGGTCAGGTCATGGCACCGCTATGGGACGAAACACTTGCCCCACGGGACGCCATCGAACAGACCCTGCGACGTTCCGCCCGCATGCAGACGACCCGTTCACATCCCACCGGCTGCCTGATTGTGCTGGGAGCCGCCAACTGCTCGCCAGAAAACCAGCCCGTGCAGACCCTTCTGGCTGCCGAGAGGGAACGTAACCGCAAAGGTATCAAAGCCTGCGTGGACCGGG
The DNA here is from genome assembly GCF_000964405.1 of Novacetimonas hansenii JCM 7643. GTDB lineage: Bacteria > Pseudomonadota > Alphaproteobacteria > Acetobacterales > Acetobacteraceae > Novacetimonas > Novacetimonas hansenii. Next base: position 5,222 of record NZ_BANE01000279.1, on the reverse strand, counting down.
CCATTGCAAACGGGGAACTGACAGGCTCGTCTGCTACCGAAACCCTGCCCACGCTACTGACAACCTTTCTCCACGGCATGGCCTCCGAAACCAGGGATGGCGACAGTGCCAAGAAACTGGACGCAGCCATCACGACGCTCATGCAGGTCTGGGATAGCCTCGCGTCAAAGCACTGACCTGCCCTTAACAGACAGTAAGCTATCCCGACCGTATTTTTGAAAAACGTCAACCGTCGGTTGAAAGCGTTACTTCCTCCCAAGCAGCAATTTCTTTTTCCATACGAGAGATACGCTCCCTTACCAGACGTAGCGCATCACTGCCCAAGAGAAGTTGCGGTGGTGGCGCGTCCGACGCAATAAGCTGAAGCACTGCGGCTGCAAGTTTCGCCGGATCGCCCAACTGCTTGCCGTCTTTCTCCCGTCGCGCAGCGCGGATCGGATCGAACAGACTATTATAATCCGCAATCGATCGCTCGGTTCTCACCATCGAGCGGCCGGCCCAGTCTGTACGGAATGATCCGGGGCACAGTGCCGTCACATGGACTCCAAAGGGTGCCATTTCCGCACGCATAACCTCGAAAATACCCTGTAAGGCGAATTTGCTGCCACAGTAATATGCAATTCCGGGCATTGTGATGAGACCACCCATTGAGGTCACGTTCACAATAAACCCTCTTCGACGCTCGCGAAAAAGCGGCAGGAAGGCTTTGGCGACTGCAACCGCACCAAAGACATTGACATCGAACTGCCGACGCATTTCCTCAAGAGGAGATTCCTCCAGAACACCCTCATGCCCATAGCCCGCATTGTTGATAAGCACATCGACCGGGCCATGGTCTTTTTCTGCCTGTGCGACGATGCCAGGAATGCGATTGAATGCGGTCACGTCACAGATGACTGCGTGAGCATCCGGTAGGTGTTCCAGTAGCGAATCCCTTGCTGCCTGAGACCGGACGGTACCGATGACCTGATGACCCGCCTCAAGAGCGGCCCTCGCAATGGCCAACCCAAAACCGGAGTTGGCGCCCGTGATGAAAAAAGTCTGAGCTGACATGGTTCTACTCTGCTTGATTATGCACACGCATTGACAGATAGTGTTGGAAAAATGCCAGATCGAGTGCAATTTCTATGATTTTATTGCCTTATCCTATGAATGTTGCACCAGAACCCTCTTCACTCCTCACGCTGGCAATGGAACTCGCTCCACAGCACGGCTACAATGTCACGTCATTACCAAACATCCGCATCCTGCGGTCAGAAACCATCCTCGACGATGTGCCCGTTCTTTACCGACCAGGTGCGGTTTTTGTATTGCAGGGAGCCAAGCAGGGTTTCGTCAATGGCGAAATCTACCGTTATGATGCTGACCATTATCTTGCCGTTTCGGTCCCCGTCCCTTTTCGAATGGCTTCACAGGCCAGTCCCGCTCACCCTCTGCTCGCCATTTACTTCGATTTCGACCTGCATCTTGCCGCCGAAATCGTGAACACACTGGAGGGGCAACTCGGGCATGACGAAAAAACGCGGGCGAAAAGCCTTGTCTCAAGCCCGATGATGCCTCCCATTCTCGATGTGCTCGGTCGCCTGCTTCAGGCTCTTCGCAACCCTCAGGAACTCGCCATTCTTGGCTCAGGATTACTGCGCGAACTGCATTACAGAATTCTGACAGGCCCTCAGGGTGGCGCGCTGGTGGCGGCGCTCAGGCGCAATGATACAACCGACAGAATCGTGCAGAGTCTTGTAATGATCCGTGAGCATTACAATGATAGTCTGTCTGTACCGTCACTCGCGGCAACGGCTGGCATGAGCGTTCCTTCCTATCATGTCGGCTTTAAAGCCCTTACCGGAAGCACTCCAATTCAGTACATCAAAGCTTTACGCCTGCATGAAGCCAGGCTGATGATAGCTCGGCACAGGGGGCCGATTGCCACTATTGCCGCTGAGGTCGGTTATGCCAGCGCCGCCCAGTTCAGCCGGGACTTCAAGCGTCATTTTCGCCGTAACGCACGTGAAGAAGCCCAATGGATGCGGGAACATCTCGGAGAGACAGAACAGTCCTGAGGAAATATTTTCCAGTCACAGATCCTTTGGCCATTTTGTAAATATTTATGCCCCAGGAACCGCAACTTTGAGTGCCACGCTGTGGCTCCATAGAGGCGTTAAATTTGACGCTCTGATGATGATCCCGATTATTTCCCGGGAAGCCGCGATGGAAGCCAAAGCGTGGCGAGTAGCAGAAGACCATGAATCGCGCAGAGCAGGCCAAATGTCTCAATGAATACCGTCGAAACAGAGTGGGAGACGACAACCGCAGAGAAACGCCATCCAAGAAAGGTGGCACAGAACGTTGTTATGGTTGGTCCACCAATCCGCTGTACGATATTCAGAGCGGTCGTCGCCATAGGAATATCAGACCGTGCAACGGACGCATAACCCGCGCTCATGGCAGGAATCCCGACTGCGCCGATGCCAGCACCACGCAGGAACAGGGCAATGGACAATATGCCGACATTCAGGCCGGTATAAGCAAGGACAGCAAGCAGCAGCGAGCCGACACAGGCGCAGAGTGCGCCACAACTGGTCAGCCTGCGGATACCAAAGCGGTCCGTCAGATGTCCCATCAGGGGATAGGTACACATCATCCCCAACCCCAGCGGCAACATAAACAAGCCAGTCCGGTCGGATGAGACGCCGCAGGCATGAATGAGCCACACCGGTAGCAGCATCTGTCCGGCAAAGGTCACCCCATTCAGCAGGAACATGGTCATCCCGGCCGCTGAAAACGCAGGCGTGTGAAACAACCTGAGATCAATCAGCGCACTGTCACCTTTCCGTTGCGCCCAACGGAAGTACGCAGCAAACAGCAGCAGAGCACTGCACAGGGATATTTGCCCGAGAAGCTGGCCCGCATGATCGGTTCCATAAAGAAGGAAAATCAACGCAGGCGCCAGCAGGACCTGCCCCGTCATATCAAGCGAGCGGGGCCGCACCTCAGCCCGATCATCAGGCAGAAACAGGACGGCAAGCACGAGCGCCAGCAAACCAAATGGCAGGTTGAGAAGAAAGATCCACCGCCAGGACGCAACCGACAGGATCGCACCCGCCGACGAAACCACGCCCGGATCACCTGCACTCTCGGCACCCATCACGGCCCTGATCCATGTCGCGGGAATGTCGAAGCGCTGTGCAGCCGCAGTTCAGCGGCGGCGAAGACGGCAACTCACCATATAGGGCGCAGACTGGCCCTGATTCGCCGCCACGTCGGCAATCGCCGCATAGACCAAGCCGTCCGATTACCTACGCAAACGCCGCCGATTACCGCATCGCGTGATTTCGAGCTTTTCGGAAGGATTACGAATTTGCCCAATGGTTTCCGGAGCCATCCGGAGAAGCGCCATGGGCACACCCAGCAAGACCGCACGGATCTGGCTGGCGACGTCGGGCAGACTGCTTCGGGTCTTCCTCTTCATCCTCCATGGCCGCTTCAGCCGCTCCTGCATCCGGAACCGGCGGCCGGGGTGGCAAGGGTTGATTACTCCAGTCGTCCGGACAACCGTCTTTGGGACGCGTGGGCTTCGGCGGCGGCAGAATGCGTTCCTGAAAGCGCACATCCTCGAAATAACGGGCCTTCTTCGCACGGATCGGGTAGAGGCCGGAGACCATGACAATCTCATCGGACGGAGAAAGCTGCATGATCTCGCCCGCCGTCAGGAGCGGGCGCGCGGTCTCCGAACGCGAAACCATCAGATGGCCGAGCCAGGGCGACAGCCTGTGCCCCGCATAATTCTTCATCGCCTTCATCTCGGTAGCGGTGCCGAGCGCATCCGACACACGTTTTGCCGTCCGTTCATCATTGGTGGCGAAACTCACCCGGACATGGCAGTTGTCGAGAATTGAATTGTTCGGCCCGTAGGCCCGCTCGATCTGGTTGAGGGACTGGGCGATCAGGAAGCTCTTGATCCGGTAGCCCGCCATGAAGGCCAGCGCCGATTCAAAGAAATCCAGCCGCCCGAGGGCGGGGAATTCATCGAGCATCAGCAGGAGCCGTCGGCGCTGTGCCGCGGCATCGAGATCTTCCGTCAACCGACGGCCGATCTGGTTCAGCACCAGACGGATCAGCGGTTTGGTCCGGCTGATATCCGAGGGCGGCACGGTCAGGTAAAGCGTCACCGGGCGGTCTCCACCCACGATATCGGCAATGCGCCATTCGCAGCGGCGTGTCACTTCCGCAACCACCGGATCACGGTACAGGCCGAGGAAGGACATGGCGGTGGACAGCACGCCCGAGCGTTCGTTTGGCGATTTGTTCAGCAGCTCGCGCGCGGCTGACGCCACAACAGGATGTGGCCCCTTCTCGCCCAGATGGTTTGTCCGCATCATCACCGACAGCGTGGTCGCGATCGGACGTTTCGGGTCTGACAGGAAATTGGCGACACCGGCCAGGGTCTTGTCCGGCTCGGCGTAGAGGGCATGCAGGATGGCGCCGACCAGCAGGGAGTGCGAGGTCTTCTCCCAGTGGTTGCGCTTCTCCAGACTACCCTCCGGGTCCACAAGGATATCGGCGACGTTCTGGGCGTCCCGGACTTCCCACTCTCCACGCCGGATCTCTAGCAGGGGGTTGTAGGCCGAGGAGGCCGCATTGGTCGGATCAAACAGCACGACGCGACCGAAACGGGCGCGAAATCCCGCCGTCAGTTCCCAGTTTTCCCCCTTGATGTCATGGACAATGGCCGAACCAGGCCAGGTCAGAAGCGTCGGGATGACCATGCCGATACCCTTGCCACTGCGCGTTGGTGCGAAGGTCAGGACGTGCTCCGGCCCGTCATGACGCAGATAGGTTTTGCGATAACGACCCAGCACCACTCCATCCGGGTCAAGCAGCCCGGCCTGGATGATCTCTTCCGGCTCCGCCCAGCGTGCCGATCCGTAGGTCTCGATCTTCCTGGCCTCGCGGGCGCGATGGACGGACAGCACCACCGCGGCGGCAAAGGCCAGCACACCGCCTGATCCTGCGATCCAGCCCCCCCGCGCGAAGACGTTCGGAGCATAGGCATCGAAGACATACCACCACCAGAAGAACAGCGGTGGCGCATAGACCGGCCAGCGATGAAGCAGCACGAACCAGGGCCGCCCCAGTTCAGGCTGAAAGGCCAGTTCCCATGCCGTCCACTGGGTCGCCGCCCACCAGGACAGGACAATCAGGGACAGGACCAGCGCGATCTG
>NZ_BANE01000280.1 GCF_000964405.1 Novacetimonas hansenii JCM 7643 | reverse complement strand
AGAAGACGCCGCCTTTTTGAAAAAAGGCGGCACCCAAAAACTTTGCTTATTTTTTATCAATGATTTGGGTTCAAACAGTCTCTAAAGATTTGTGGAGAGTTAAAGGCAACGTCTTTTTAAACCTTTTCTTTCAAATCTTTCACGTTTCCTTGCCTGAACCGGTCGTGTCAGGTCTTCGACAGGGTTTGTCGGGTGTGCGCATGACAAGTTCCAGTCCACGCGCGTATCGCGCGAGAGTGTGAACAGCCCCGTCACGGTCCGTGCGAAACTCCTTCATATGAGGCGACGTTCATCACAGGTCATCCGATGTAATTCCCAGAAAGGGGAGACACTCAATGACCGAATCCAATTTCTTTACCCGTGCGGGTGATTTCCTGACCGGTGCGACGGGCGATCAGTCGGGCCTGATTACCGTGCTCAATGAAATGCTGGGGCCCATCACGCGCAAGGACCAGCCCACACGGCTGGAGACGCGTTCCCGCACCCCCGATGTGTTCGATGCCGTGTCACAGTGGCAGGAGCGCGACAATCCTGCACCTACGACCGAAAGCATGATCCATGCCCTGTTTTCCCCTGAGGAAATCAGGAAATTTTCGGAGGAGACTGGTTTGTCTTCTCCCGCCGCGATGGAAATCCTGAAGGTGATCGTGCCCCTGTGCGCGCGCGATCGTAAAAAGCGGCAACTGCGCGCATCTGATACTGTCTGAACGCTCCGACCGGGGAGGGGAAGATGAAAATTCCATCTGTATATCTGGTGTTTCTGCCATGGCTTATGCCCGTTTCCATCGCCGGTATGGGAATGGGATGGCATATGGAATGAAGGCAGGGGCTATGGCTCGTGCCATTCCACGACCGCTCTGTGCATCATCGTGAAACCTGATGGTTCATGTACAAAGATCGGTCATAGGTCATTTCTGTGCCTGTAGGGCATGTGGGATCAGGCGGATTGGGGTGGAGACGCGTATTGCGGGAGGGCATGTCCTTTTCCGCCTTCCATCGGCAGGTGCGCCTGCGGGTATCAGGGGGGCAGTGTGTTTTCCATCCGGATTGATGTGCATCATGCACACTGTCCGAACATGCGCTGATGAGGATTAGGGTATTTTTTGAAAATGCAGAAATATTCTGTAGATCTAGGAAATCGCCGACAGCGTGGTCTTCCCATGGAAAAGCCCCGGCCTGCATGCGCAGTGCCGGGGCCATTGTAAGGGGGAAATGCCGAACGCGGCGTTACTGAAAGCGGATCAGGTGGGCGCGGCGGTCCCGTCCCAGGTCATAGGCCCCGCCTTGTTCAAGGATGGCCTGGTGGATACGGTCCACCCGTTCGGTATGGCGACGGCCGCGACGTTTCTGCGCGATGCCCCGCGCCTGAAGGTTTCTGCTGCCGGCAGCACGTCCAATTTCGTGTTTAAGCTGCCCCATCAGAATATTCGTTTTTGCAAAGAGCATGTCCGTGAACTGATACATGTCACCTTTCTCCTTGATGGTGGCCGCACTTTGATGGGCGTCCATCACAAGATGAGCATAGCGCATTCCTGATATGCAATAAAAAACATACTCGTGGAGCGTGTAATTTTGTTGCGGATCAGTCCGCATGGATATCATCCAGCCGGTCGAGGCGGCGCAGGCCGGGAAACATCCGCATCCACAGCAACGTGACCACGATGGTGCCCGCCCCGCCCAGCGCCACGGCCTCCACCGGGCCGACAAGTGATGCCAGCATCCCGCTTTCGAATTCCCCCAGTTGGTTGGATGACCCGATAAACAGCATGTTGACGGCGGAGACGCGCCCACGCATGGAATCGGGCGTGCGTAGCTGTACCAGCGCCCCACGTACGACCACGCTGATGACATCGGCCGCCCCAAGGACCGCCAGCGCAAAGATCGACAGCGGCATGGAGGTGGAAAAGGCGAAGACGATGGTTGCCACGCCAAATGTCGCGACGGCGGCGAACATGAAGGCGCCCGCATGTTTGTTGAGTGGTTTCCACACAAAGAACAGGGCACACGCGACAGCCCCCATGGCCGGCGCCGCCCGCAGCAGGCCCAGCCCGGTGGGGCCTGCATGCAGGATGTCGCTGGCATAGACAGGCAGCATGGCCGTCGCCCCACCGAGGAGCACGGCGAACAGGTCCAGTGAAATCGCCCCCAGCATGTCGGGGCGTTCACGCATGAAATGCCAGACCTCCATGAACATGGAAACCGACAGCGGCTGGCGTGCCCGTGCCATGTTGCGCAGGGGAAGGAGGAACGTGCCCAGCATGGCCATGCCAAAGCCAAGCGCACAGACCATATAGCACACGCCCGCCCCCGCACCGTAAAGCAGCCCCCCCACCGAAGGCCCCGTCACCGCCGCCGCCTGGAACAGGGAGGATGAGACCGCGGCGGCGCGTGGAAACATGTGCGGCGGTACGATGGAGGGAAGGAAGGTCTGCTGGCATGGCATTTCAAATGCCCGCGCCGCGCCGAAGACCATGACCATGGCGTAGATCATGCCCGGTGTCGTCCACCCCCCGAATGCGGCGATGGCCATCACCAGTGCGGAGGTGGCCTCGACCGCCTGGCATGTCATGGCGATGCGGCGGCGGTTCATATGGTCGGCCGCATGTCCCGCCACCATGGTCAGGCAGATCATGGGCAGGAACTGCGCCAGTCCCACCATCGCAAGGGCGCGCGCGCTGTGGGTCAGGGCATAGATCTGCCAGCCCACCGCCACCGCCTGCACGCATGATGAAAAGGAAGATGACGTCCGCGCCATCAGGAACGCCAGAAGGCCGGGATGATGCACCAGCCGGCCTGGTGGCGGTGTGGGGGCGTCACCGGCGCAATCCCCTGCAATGTTGTGCGCGTCGGGGCGCGCATCGGCGGTGTTGGTGGCGTGGGCCGGCGGGGGGATGTTTCCCGGTGGGGCGGGAAAATTCTTCGATCGCGTCATGATGCCCTACGCTATAGCAGCCAGAGGGGTGAATTCGACACGAATTCCCTATCGAAAAGGAATGATCGCAGGTTTACAAGATGACGCGAACACAGGCAGAAACATTCCCATGACAGACCTTGCGCAGCCCCCCGTACCGGACATGTCCGCACCGGATGTTTCCGCCGGTGCCGGGATGGACGGGCACCTTGATATCCGGGTCGGCACGATACTGGAGGCAAGCCCGCTCCCCGATACGTATCGTGACACCTATCGGCTGCGAATCGATTTCGGGCCGCATATTGGCGCACGCACGTCGGCCGTGCGGGTCAATCACCGCTATACGCCATCACGGCTGGCGGGGCGGCAGGTCTGTGCGATTGTCAATGTGCCGCCACGCCAGATCGGCCCGTTCCGGAGCGAGGTCCTGACCCTGAGCATGCGTGACCAGAAAGGGGAGGCGGTATTGATCCGTCCGGACAGTCGCGTCCCCGACGGAGGAAAACTGTTCTGATGGCAACCAGTTATGCAACTGTTACGTGGGACCAGCTTCATCGCGACGCCCGCCAGTTGGCGGCGGAGCTTATGCCGCGCGGCCCATTCCGGGGGATCGTGGCGATTACGCGCGGTGGCCTGATCCCGGCTGCGATCATTGCGCGGGAACTGGATTGCCGCCTGATCGAGACGGTGTCCGTCGTCACCTATGACGAGGAAAAGCAGGGTAGCGCGACCGTCATCAAGCAGCCGGAGGCCGCAGGCGACGGGGAAGGTTTCCTGATTATCGACGATCTGGTGGATTCTGGCGTTACGGCGCAGGTCGTGCGCGGGCTGCTGCCCAAGGCGCTGTTCGCATGCCTGTATGCGAAACCTGCCGGCCGGTCCCTGACGGACCTGTTCGTGGTGGAGGTGCCGCAGGAAACATGGGTGCTGTTCCCGTGGGATACCGCGCCGCTGTTTATCCCGCCCCTGGCACGCAGGGATGATACCCCCAGATCCTGACCCAATCCGGCGCGGTGGCATGGCATAATATGTGGCGTTATACGTGGCGTTCACGGGAATGCGTTGTCGTCCCACCGTGTTTTCATGGCCGTGCGGGTTGTCATCAAAGGGGGCAAAGCGATACTTTTTTCAATAAGGTGCTTGCCAGCGCGGCCAATGACACATAGTTTCCCCCACATGGTGACGGGGCGTGGCGCAGCCTGGTAGCGCGCGTGTTTTGGGTACACGAGGCCCCCGGTTCGAGTCCGGGCGCCCCGACCACCATAATGGGAGATCGTTTTAATGCGTGCCCGGATTTACCAGGAAGCAAAGACAGCCACACAGTCGGGTCAGGCCAATACCCATACATGGGTGCTGGAATATGGTCAGACGCAGCCCCGGCATGTTGATGCCCTGATGGGATGGACCGGCAGCCGCGATACATTATCGCAACTGCGCCTGCAGTTCCCAACACAGGATGCTGCCGTCGCCTATGCCCGGCACAATAATATTGGCTATGATCTGGAACTGCCTGTTCCACGTGTGCGCAGGCCCAAGGCTTATGCCGATAATTTCCGTTCCGACCGTATCCAGAACTGGACGCACTAGCTTCCATCTGGCACAAGGCGGTGCTCCGCGCCCTTAGCTCAGTTGGATAGAGCAACAGCCTTCTAAGCTGTGGGTCGTTGGTTCGAATCCAACAGGGCGCG
>NZ_BANE01000281.1 GCF_000964405.1 Novacetimonas hansenii JCM 7643 | reverse complement strand
GCCGCGGCCGGGTGGCGACGCGGCGGCCGCCGCCGCGCTGTGGTCGGGGCCCATGGTGCCGTTCGATGTCGCGCAGGTGGGGCGGTTCGACCTTGTGATCGATGCGGTATTCGGCGCGGGCCTGTCACGCGCGGTGGAAGGAGGGGGCGCCGATGTGCTGCGTGCGGCGCGGCGGCTCATCGCCATCGACATGCCCACGGGTGTGGACGGAGCGACCGGGGCGGTGCGCGGTTATGCCCCGACCGCGGAACTGACGGTCACGTTTTGCAGGCCCAGGCCGGGGCATCTCCTCCTGCCGGGGCGGGAGTTGTGCGGACGGTGCGAAGTGGCGGATATCGGCATTCCCGAAAATGCCGTGGGGCAGGTGGGCGTGCGGACATGGCGCAATGCGCCGGGCCTGTGGCAGGTGCCGCATTGCGGGGTGGAGAGTTATAAATACAGCCGTGGTGTCGTCAGTATATGTGGTGGCGCGCAGATGCCCGGTGCGGCGCGGCTTTCGGCGGCGGGCGCGCGGGGCAGCGGCGCCGGGCTGGTGCGGCTGGCGGT
>NZ_BANE01000282.1 GCF_000964405.1 Novacetimonas hansenii JCM 7643 | reverse complement strand
GCCAGTCCGGCCTCGTTCATCTCGGGCATTCAGGCCTCGCGTCGTGCTCTGGTGGCGAAGAACGATGATGATCGTGAAATCTTCCTGCGTCGTCGCGGGTTCTCGAAACCGGAAACCACGAAGATCATTGAAACGGTGCTGCACGAGGAAGGGCGTAAGCCCGAGAGCGTGTTCGACTTCGTGCAGGGGATTACGGCGCTGGCGCGGACGAAGACCAATCAGGATACGCGGCTGGATCTGGAGGGAAGGGCACGCAAGCTGATGGAGAAGGTCGGATGAACGCGCCCATCATCAGAGGCCAGCGTGATGGGGAAGGGGCGGCGGACGAGGTTCGCCGCCTTTCACCTGTCGGCAGGTCAGTCGTTCAGGCTATCCTTGAGCGCCTTGGCAGGCGTGAAGGTCAGCTTGCGCGAGGCCGCAATCTGGATGGTCGCACCTGTGGCCGGGTTGCGGCCTTCGCGGGCGGCAACTTCTTTCACCTTGAACTTGCCGAAGTTCGGCAGGGTGATTTCGTCACCCGTTTTGGCAGCAGCAGTCATGGTGTCGATCAGCGCGTCCAGCACCTTGCGGGTATCGGTCTTGCTCGTGTCGGTGGTGGTGGCGATATGATCGACCAGATCGGC
>NZ_BANE01000283.1 GCF_000964405.1 Novacetimonas hansenii JCM 7643 | reverse complement strand
TCTTCTGAAGCTTTTTAGAAAAAGCTTCACCAAAAACTTTTATGGTTTCAGGATGTTATCAAGCCTGACTTTTCAAACAGCTTCTGGCTGGCGCTGAAGATGTTTACGGCGTTGCGTCGTTGGCGACCATGGTTTCCATGATGGCGAACAGGGCGGAATAATCCTTGTCCGCATACCGGCGCCGCGTCAGGCTCAGCGATTGTGTCGCCGCCGCCGTCGCGGGCATCGGGGCCATCTGACGCGCCGCATCCGTCAGCAGCAGGCGCATGTCCTTCTGCATCAGGCGCGTGGGAAACTGCGGGCTGAAATCCCCCGCTTTCGCGGCTTTCAGCTTGCGCTTGTGATGTGGGGAGATGACCGGCACGGCATCAAGCGCGTCAAACAGCATGTCGCGTTCCAGGCCGCTGGCCAGCCCATAGGCCACGCCTTCGGCCACGACTGACAGGGTCGCCCCCATGATGCCGTTGATGACCAGTTTCAGCTTTGACCCGCTGCCTGATGGCCCGGCATGGATCGTCAGCCGCCCGATGGCGTCAAAGATGGGCTGCGCCCGCGCGACGTCAGCCGCATCCCCCCCGACAAGGATGACAAGGTTGGCGGATTCGGCCTCTGGCGTGCTGCCTGCCACGGGCGCGTCGAGTACGGTAATCCCGCCTGCCGCCGCCTGCGTTGCCAGCGCGATGGAGGTTTCGGGGGCGACCGAACTGGTATTGATCAGCAGGCCGCCAGCCTTCATGCCCGCAAGCACGCCGTCGGGGCCGGACATGGATTGTTCCAGCGCTTCGTCATCGGGAACGCAGGCGATGACGATGTCGGCATCGGCGGCCAGCGCGCGTGGGGTGGGCAGGAATGTCACGTCGCCATCGCCGCCCCTGCCCGAGGGGGTATAGGCCACTATGCGGTATCCCGCCTTGCGCAGGTTCGCGCCCATGCGGCTGGCCATGGCGCCAAAGCCGATAAAGCCGATCAGAAGGGACATGGAAAGAACTCCTGACTTGTTCATCCAGGATAGGGAAGCCCGCGATGCGGGCCGTGTTGGCGGCAGCTTGCCCAATGGGCGCGGGGATGTCACGCGGCGGGCGATGACCTGGCCCCCGCGGTCGCGCAAAGATGATGCGCAGGCCCCCCCTGTGTCTGTGGCAAGGAGGGGAGGTTACTGAAGTGTCCGACCTGCTGGGAAAATCCATGACGACGTCCGCCACGACGCCTGCCCCTGTATCTGCCGCCATATCTGCTTCTGTGCCAGCATCCTCTGGGTCTGCATCCGCGTCCGGCCTGCATTTTTTTGACCGCCTGGCCGCCACGTTGCGCGGTGTGGCGCCAATGCCGGTGGGAATTGTCTATCCCTGCAGTGCCATCGCGCTGCGTGCCGCGTGCGAACTGTTGCGGCGTGATCTTGCGAAACCTGTCCTGATCGGGCCTGTCGGGCGGATTCGCGCCATCGCACGCGAAGAATCCCTCGATATTTCAGCCTGCCGCCTTGTCGATGCCGCCGATGATACGCAGGCCGCGCAGGCTGGCGTCCGCATGGCCCGTGAGGGGGAGGTTGCGATCCTGATGAAGGGCGCGCTGCATTCACGTGTTTACCTGCATGAAATCGGCCACCATGACAGCGGCCTGCGTACCGAACGGTGGATGAGCCATGCCTACATCCTCGACCTGCCGGGTGTGGGGCGGCCGCTGTTCGTCAGTGATGGCGCGGTCAACATTGCGCCTGACCTCGACGTGCGGCGCGATATCGTGCGCAATGCGATCGACCTTGCGCACATACTGGGCATTGCCTGCCCGCGCGTGGCGCTGCTGTCGGCGGTGGAGACGGTCAATCCCGGCCTGCAATCCACGCTGGATGCGGCCATCATCTGTAAAATGGCGGACAGGGGACAGATCACCGGCGGCATCGTGGACGGGCCGCTTGCACTCGATAACGCCCTGAGTGCCGAGGCCGCGCGGTGCAAGGGCGTGCGTTCGCCCATCGGGGGGCAGGCCGACATCCTGATCGTGCCGGATCTGGAGGCAGGCAATATCCTGGCAAAGCAGATGACCTTCCTCGGTGGTGCGCAGGCGGCGGGTATCGTGATCGGCGCGCGTGTGCCCGTGGTCCTGACCAGCCGGGCGGATTCCCTGTCCACGCGCCTGCTGTCATGCATGGTGGCCGTGGCGATGGTGCGCGCGGGGTACCGCATTGCACGCCCCGGTGCGGACGGTACATGAATGCGATGGGTGGAATGCAGATATGCGCCGCGATCCTTTTCCCTCGCACAAAGATGATGCGCCACAATGACGTCGCCAATGGCATGAGGAATGACAGTCGCTGTCAGGCCTGCCCCTGCCCGGCGCGCCTGTCCCATGTCATCATGGGGCGGGGGCGGATATGGGTGGGGCGGGACGGACGGTATTTTCCGCGCGCCGGACATGGCGGGACGCGGGAACACGAAATCCGGCGTGGCATGGCCGTCAGGGATGCCCCCTGCGGGCCGGTCCCACGCCCCCGGCCGGCTGCCCGGGGCGCACGATCGCAGCCACGACACCACTGTCCGACGCCGAAGCGGAGAATATCATGACCTCTCAGCCTACTCCTGCCGATTCCACCTATGATGTCGTCCTTGTCGGCGGCGGTATCATGAGCGCGACGCTTGGCGTGATGCTCAAGCAACTGGAACCAAACCTGTCGATCGCTCTGTTCGGGCGCCTTGATGATGTCGCGCTGGAAAGCTCCAACGGCTGGAACAATGCCGGCACCGGCCATTCCGCGCTGTGCGAACTCAACTACACCCCGATGGGTGCGGGGGGCGAAGTCGATATTTCCAAAGCCGTCAACGTCAACGAGGCCTTTCAGGTTTCACGGCAATTCTGGTCCTATCTGGCCGAATCCGGGCTGATCGCCTCGCCACGCGACTTCCTCAACCCCATTGCGCATATGAGCTTCGTCTGGGGGGCGGAAAATGTTGATTTCCTCCAGCGGCGTTATAACGCGCTGAAGGATCATCCGCTGTTCGCCGGCATGTCCTATTCCACCGACACGGCACAACTGTCGCAGTGGATGCCGCTGGTCATGGACGGGCGGGCAGGGGGCACGCCGCTTGCGGCCACGCATCACCCGGCGGGAACGGATGTCAATTTCGGGGCGCTGACGCACCGGCTGGTGGATATCCTGTCAGGTGGCCCGGGCTTTGACCTCAATCTGGGGCATGAGGTCACGGGCCTGCGTCAGTCCGGGTCGGGATGGACCGTTTCCGTGCGGGGCATGCATGATGGTACGTCACGCGACGTCGCCGCGCGGTTCGTGTTCGTCGGCGCGGGCGGTGGCGCGCTGCCGCTGTTGCAGAAAAGCGGCATCCCCGAGGCGCGTGGCATCGGTGGCTTCCCGGTCAGCGGACAGTTCCTGCGTTGCACCAACCCCGAAATCATCGCCCGCCACCATGCCAAGGTCTATGGCAAGGCATCGGTCGGCGCGCCGCCGATGTCGGTCCCCCACCTCGATACCCGCGTGATCGACGGGCAGGAAGGGCTGCTGTTCGGTCCGTATGCCGGATTCTCCACCAAGTTCCTCAAGCAGGGGTCATGGCTGGATCTGCCGCGTTCGATCCGCATGGATAATATCGGTGCGATGATGGCGGTGGCCCGCGACAACATGCCGCTGACGAAATACCTGATCCAGCAGGTGATGCAGTCGAACGAGGACCGGATGAAGGCCCTGCGTGATTTCGTGCCTGGCGCACGCAGCAGCGACTGGGAACTGATTACCGCAGGCCAGCGCGTGCAGGTCATCAAGAAGGACGCGGCCAAGGGCGGCGTGCTGCAGTTCGGGACAGAGGTTGTGACCGGGGCGAATGGCACGATTGCGGGGCTGCTTGGTGCATCACCGGGGGCATCGACGGCGGCACCGATCATGCTGTCGGTTATCCAGCGCTGCTTTGCCGATCGCCTGCCGCAGTGGGAAGAGCGCCTGCGCAAGATGATCCCGTCCTATGGCAGGCGCCTGTCCGATGATGCCGCGCTGTGTGCGCGCACACGTGACTGGACACGCCAGACGCTGCAACTCGACGGCTGACCATATGGGATGGCATTTCCTGTGCCCGTCCCGCACCAGCGGGCGGGCGCGAGGATGTGTCAGGCAGGCGTGACAGGCATGGGCGTGACATACGGGGGGAGGAAAGGCAGGGCACGAAAGGCTGCCGGTAAAAAATCTGGCACAGCTTTTCACACCGCGCCCAGGGACGCCACCGCTGTGAAAGCGGGGCGTCCTGATTAATGTCATCGCTTTTATCGGACCATTTCAGGTGGTCCCTCATTCGTCTTCGGGCAGGTCGCTCAGATGATCGGCCGGATGACGCACCGGTGGCACCGGGTTCGGACGGCTGGTGCGGTTTTCGATCTGCCGGCGGGTGAAGTGCGATGCGATATCGGCCAGTTCGATGAACTGGTCCGCCTGGCGGCGCAGTTCATCGCCAATCAGCGGCGGCGACGTCTTTATGGATGCGATGACGGTCGTGCGTACGCCCTGACGCTGCACCGCTTCGAGCAGGCGGCGGAAATCGGCATCCCCGCTGAACAGGACGGCATGGTCGATCCTGGGCGCCATTTCGAGCATGTCCACCGCAAGTTCGATGTCCATGTTGCCCTTTACGCGGCGGCGGCCCGTATGATCGGTATATTCGCGCGCCGTCTTCGTCACCAGGAAATAGCCGTTATAGACAAGCCAGTCAGTCAGCGGCTTGAGGGGGGAATATTCCTCCGTCTCCAGGACGGCGGAATAGTAGTACGCCCGCAAGACGTTGGATTTCGACCGGAAAAATGACAGCAGCTTGCGGTAGTCCACCTCAAAGCCGAGATTGCGTGACGCTGAATACAGGCTGGTTCCATCAATAAAAAGACAAAGCCGTTCCTGAGGCTGAAAGAACATTAGTGAGTGTCCCTGAAAGAGGTAGCTTCATATGCCCGGCTGACGATTGAAATACCATTGGCTGTGCGCGTGGTGTGTCCGTCAGGAGGGAAGGGTAGGTTGCGGGTAATGCCCGGCATGACATTGTCCATACCGATGTAGTCATAAAGTTTGAGATAACAAATCATCCACTCATGTTATTATTCATGCATGGATACGCACGATACGGTGCCGGGTTCCGGCGGGCATTCAGCAGACATCCTCGTGGCGGTAGGGGCGAACCTGCCCCGCCACACGGGGGAAGGGCCATTACAGACATGCCACTGGGCTGTGGCGGAAATAGGGCGCATTGATACAATTCGTGTCGAGGCGGTTTCCCATTGGTATGAAAGCGCGCCGGTCCCGCCATCGGGGCAGCCCCCCTATGTCAACGGAATGGTGCGACTGGGTGGCGATATCACGCCCCAGGCCCTTTTGTCTGCCCTGCAGGCGATCGAGGCGCGGGCGGGACGGGTGCGCACCATCGCCAACGCCGCGCGGCCGCTTGACCTTGACATCATCGCGATGGGGGATCTTGTGCGTGCCGCCCCCGATCCCATCGTGCCGCATCCGCGTGCCTGCCTGCGCGCCTTTGTGCTGCGCCCCCTGCGTGATGTGGCCCCCCACTGGCGCGATCCCGTCAGCGGGGAAGGGATAGAGGCCCTGCTGGCCCGCGTGGCGGACCAGGCGATCACCCGCCTGCCGGGCTGAGCGCGCAACGGCGTACTTGCGTTGTGGGGCGGGGGGGAGTATTCCATCTTGTTCCACCGATATATTTTTCATAGAGAAACCGGAGTCTGGCCTGATGGCACGCGTCACTGTCGAGGACTGCGTTGAGCGGGTTCCCAACCGTTTTGAACTGGTGTTGCTGGCGGCCCAACGTGCCCGCGCCCTGTCCCGCGGCGAAGAACTGACGATTGATCGCGACAACGACAAGAATCCCGTCGTCGCCCTGCGCGAGATTGCGGACCAGACAATCAGTCTGGACCAGGTCAAGAGCGACCTGCTGCGTTCGCTGGCCCGCGCGCCCGAGCCCGAGCCCGCAGATGAGGAAGTTGTCGATCTGATCCCGACCGAACAGAACATCTTCGGCCTGCAGGATGTCTCTGCTGAGGAAGAATCGCGCCATACGGCTGGCATGACGGCAGAAGAGCTCGAAGCCACCATCGAGGCCGAACTTGGCGGCCGGGGTTCGCGATAGCATTTTTGACGAGAGGGGACGGATGTGACGGATCGGGTCGGCTCTGAAACGACAGCTTCCCTCACGTCCCCTGCCGTGCCCACCTTGCCGCAGGCCCCGGCCATCGGGGATGGTGGGCATGTTCCCGCCAGCGTGGCGGATGCCGACACCGCCGCCGCAACGCCGCGCGTCCCGGCGCGGGTCATTTCCTGCGACGGGCTGACCCGGCGCATCCAGTCCTATGATCCCGGTGCCGACCTCGACCTGATCCGCCGCGCGTTCGATGTGGCGTACAAGGCGCATGAGGGGCAGGACCGCGATAACGGCGATCCCTATATCACCCATCCGCTTGCGGTGGCGAACATCCTTGCCGGGTTCCGCCTTGATACGGCATCCATCGCAACCGCGCTGTTGCATGACACCATCGAGGATACGGGCGTCACCCAGGCGCAGTTGCGCACGCAGTTCGGTGCGACCATCGCGGAACTTGTCGATGGCGTGACCAAGCTGACGCGGCTGGAGCTTCAGTCCGACCGCACCAAGCAGGCTGAGAATTTCCGCAAGCTGGTCCTTGCGATGTCCAAGGACATCCGCGTCCTGATCGTCAAGCTTGCGGACCGTCTGCACAACATGCGCACGTTGCATTACGTGCAGCGCCTTGACCGTCGCCAGCGCATCGCGCGCGAAACGATGGAGATCTATGCACCGCTTGCCGATCGTATCGGCATGGAAAAGGTGAAGGTCGAACTGCAGAACCTTTCCTTTGCGGAGCTTGAGCCAGAGGCGATGGCCACGATCCGCGCGCGCCTGAACTATCTGCGCGGGCAGGGTGCGGACGTGATCGAGGAAATCCGCCACGAACTGCAGAACCTGTGCGCCGAGGCCGGGTTGAAGGGGGTGGAGGTCACGGGGCGTGAAAAGACGCCCTATTCCATCTGGGAGAAGATGCAGCGCCGCAACGTCGCGTTCGAGCAGCTGTCGGACATCATGGCGTTTCGCATCATCGTCCCCTCGCGTGAGGGGTGCTACGTCACGCTTGGCGCGGTGCATGCGGCCTATCCCGTCATTTCGGGGCGGTTCAAGGATTACATCTCCACCCCCAAGGTCAACGGTTATCAGAGCCTGCATACCGGGGTGACGCTGCGCCATCCGCGCAACCAGAAGATCGAGGTGCAGATCCGTACGGCCGAAATGCACGACGTTGCCGAAAATGGTGTCGCCTCGCACTGGCTGTACAAGCAGGGGGGTGACGGGAAGGTCGATGACGCAGCGCACGTCGTCTCCGGCCTGCGCTGGGTGCAGGATCTGCTTGATATCCTTGAGGATTCGGCCGCGCCGGATGAATTCCTCGAAAATACCAAGCTCGAACTCTATCAGGATCAGGTCTTCTGCTTCACGCCGAAGGGACGGCTGATTTCCCTGCCGCGTGGCGCAACCCCGATCGACTTCGCCTATGCCGTGCACAGCCAGGTGGGGGATAGTTGTGTCGGCGCGCGCATCAATGGCCGCCTGATGCCCCTGCGCCATGAATTGCAAAATGGCGATCAGGTGGAAATCATGACAGCGCGCGGCGGTACGCCCTCGCCGTCGTGGGAACGCTTTGTCGTCACGGGCAAGGCCCGCGCGCGCATCCGCCGCCATGTCGCGCTGCAACAGCGCGAATCGCACCTCGACAGCGGGCGGGTGGCGCTGGCGAAATCCTTCCGGCAGGAGGGGGTGGACGGGTCCGAAAAAGTATTGGAATCACTGCTCAAGGACCTGCGCCAGTCCTCTGTGGCGGACCTGTTCGTGGCGGTGGGAAATGGCAACCTTTCCGCGCGTGAGGTGGTGCAGGCGGCGTATCCCGACCTGCGTCGCGCACCGCGCGCGCCGCGTATGGTGCCCGGCCTGTCGATGCGCGCCGCCGAAAGCACGACCGCATTTTCGGCGGCCCGGCGCAAGAATGCGGCCGGCATGGCGCTGGCGGGCGTGGGGGCAGGGATGGCGGTGCATTTCGCCGGTTGCTGCCATCCGCTGCCGGGTGATCGCATCGTGGGCATCGTCTCCACCGGCAAGGGGATCACGGTCCATGCACAGGGATGCCAGACGCTGGAGACGTTCGCGGCCACGCCCGAACGCTTCATGGACCTGAACTGGGATTATGACCTGATCGCGCGCAACGCGGCGGGCACGCATGTCGGGCGGCTCAGCGTGGTAACGGCCAATGAACCTTCGGTCCTGGCGACGCTGACGAATATCGCAACCAAGCATGATGGCGTGATGGTCAACCTGCGCATCGTCAACCGGCAGCTTGAATTCATGGAAATCCTTGCGGATATCGAGGTACGCGACCTGCGGCACCTGTCTGCCATCATGGCGGCCCTGCGGGCGGAAACCGGCGTGGTTCAGGTGGAACGCGCCAAGGGATGAGGCGCATGACGCCATGATGATCGGGATCGGGTCGGACCTGTGTGACATCCGCCGCATTGAAAATGTGCTGGCGCGCCATGGCGCACGGTTCGAGGAACGGGTCTTTACCCCCCGTGAACGCGCGGCGGCGAACCGCCGTTCGGGGGCGGCCCGGCTTGGCACCTTTGCCAAGCGTTGGGCGGCGAAGGAAGCATGCGCCAAGGCGCTGGGCACCGGATTCGCCCGTGGCGTGTTCCATCGTGACCTGGGTGTCGAAAACCTGGTCGGCGGGCAGCCGGTCATGGTGCTGTCGGGTGGGGCGTGTGTGCGACTTGATGAAATTGTGCCGGCCGGGTGTACGCCACGCATCATGGTGACGATGACGGATGAATACCCCTATGCCTTTGCCCAGGTCATCATCGTGGCGGATGGCGTGGCGCATCCCTGATCGGTTCACGCATGGCCGCCCGTGCTTGACACGGCATGGCCCCGTGGGCTTGATCGCCAGAATTATGCGACCGTGCCTTTCGCCCGGCCGGTCGCGCACGAAGCCGGATTTATGAAGATCATGTCGAGCGATGACCCCCAGACGCCAACTGTCCTGACGACCTCCCCTTCCACGGGGGCGCGCGGCATGCTGGAACTCCTGCGTACTGTCGTGGTCGCGGGTGCGATTGCGATTTTTGTCCGCACCGCACTGTTCGAACCCTTCAACATTCCGTCCGGTTCGATGATCCCGACATTGCAGGTGGGGGATTATGTGTGGGTCGCCAAATACAGCTATGGCTATTCGCACTTCTCCCTGCCGCTGTCGCCCAACCTGTTCAGCGGACGCATATTCGGCAGCGAACCGCATCGCGGGGATGTGGCGGTCTTCCGCTTCACCAAGGATACGTCCATCGACTATATCAAGCGTGTGGTCGGCCTGCCTGGCGATCGCATCCAGATGCGCGAGGGACAGCTTTACCTGAACGGTGAACTCGTGCCCCGTACGTCGGAAGGCGAGTATGTCGCGGTGGACGAACATCACACCCGTATGGAGGGCGAACGCTATCGCGAGGACCTGCCCGGCAGCGGTGGCCGTCCCGCCGTGTCGCATGACATCCTCAAGCTGACGGATGAGGGGGACAAGAACGACACCCCGGAATATGTCGTGCCGCCGGGTTATTTCTTTGTCATGGGTGACAACCGCGACGACAGCGCCGACAGCCGTTTCATGGGGGACGCGCCGCAGGATCTTGGCTTTGTGCCGATGGAAAACCTGGTGGGGCAGGCCAAGTGGATATTCCTGTCGGTGGATGCGCAGTACCCGACATGGGAATTCTGGAAATGGCCCACGGAAATTCGTTGGGGACGCCTGTTTTCGGGGGTTCACTGATCATGGATGCGCCCGCGACCCCCACGGCCGAGTTCGAACGGATCGAGGCGTATGTCGGTTATTGCTTTCGCAATGCCGCCCTTCTGCATGAGGCGCTGACCCATCGGTCCGCAGCACATCAGCGCAGCAGCGCGATCGGGCGACGCACACGCCAGTCGGTGGCGCGGCGCGGCGCAGGGTCCAATGAACGGCTGGAATTCATTGGCGACCGCGTGCTTGGCCTATTGATGGCGGAATGGCTGCTGGAGCGTTTTCCAGATGAGCAGGAAGGCGCGCTTGGGCCCCGGCATGCGCACCTTGTCTCGCGCGCGGTGCTGGCACATATCGCAGAGGACATGGCTCTGCCATCCGCCCTTGACGTGGCGGAGCACGAGGCCCGCGCCGGGGTGCGTCAGATGGCCAACGTGCTCGCCGATGCGGTGGAGGCGATTCTGGGCGCGATCTATCTTGATGGTGGGCTGGAACCTGCCCGCGCCTTTGTGCGTCGGGCATGGAACAATGCCATCGTGGCGCAGGCCCGCCCCCCCAAGGACCCCAAGACCGCATTGCAGGAATGGGTGCTGGCGCGGGGATTGCCGCTGCCGGTGTATAAGGTGGTGTCCACCGATGGTCCGTCGCATGCGCCCCGGTTCGTGATTTCGGTGGAGGCATCGGGACGGCGGGGCGAAGGTGTCGCAGGCAGCAAGCGTGCCGCCGAAAGCGAGGCCGCGGCCCGGCTGCTCAGTCAGTTTGACTGACGCGCGCGCGCGCGCCCTGCGTGGGGCGGACACGAATATGGAACACTCGGGACGGCTGTTGCAGCCGTGGGAATGATAAATGCCGGAACATGAAGACATGACGACCCGCTGTGGTTTCGTCGCCATCGTGGGCGCGCCCAATGCGGGCAAGTCCACGTTGCTGAACCGCATGGCGGGGACCAAGCTGTCGATCGTCAGCCCAAAGGCGCAGACGACGCGTTTCCGGGTTCTGGGTATCCTGATGCGCAACCATGCGCAGATGCTGCTGGTGGATACGCCGGGTATTTTCCGTCCGCGCCGCATGCTGGACCGTGCGATGGTCGCCGCCGCCTGGACCGGTGCGGAGGATGCGGACATCACGCTGCTGATTATTGATGCGCGTGCCGGCCTGACGGAGGCGGTGCGCGAAATCGTCAGCCAACTGGCGCAGCGCAACCGCAGGGTGTGGCTGGTGCTGAACAAGACCGACCTGATGCGGCGTGATGCGCTGCTGCCGCTGACGGCGGAGCTGTCGGGCCTGCTGACGGTGGAACATGTGTTCATGATCAGCGCGCGTTCGGGGCAGGGGGTCGATGACCTGATGGACCGGATGGCGGCCGAGCTGCCGGTGGGGCCATACCTGTATCCGGAAGATGACCTGACCGATCTGCCCGACCGCCTGCTGGCCGCCGAACTGGTGCGCGAGCAGATCTTCTTGCAAACGCATGAGGAGGTTCCCTATGCCGCCACGGCGGAGACGGAAAGCTTTCAGGAGCGCCCGGACGGTTCGGTGCGGATCGAGGTGACGATCTATGTGGCCCGCGCCTCGCACAAGGCGATCCTGATCGGGGAGGGCGGGTCGCGGATTCGCAATATCGGCGAACGTGCGCGCAAGGAGCTTTCGCGCCTGCTGGAACGGCCGTGCCATCTGTTCCTGAACGTGAAAGAACGTTCAGGATGGGATGAGGAGCGCGCCCGCCTGCGCGCCATCGGTCTGGACGACGCCTGACATCTGACATCTGACCCCTGCGGGTGCCGTGGGCCGGTCCACCATCGCAGATCGGTGATGGGGGGGGAGCCACACGAAACGCAGGGGGCGCGCCCTGATTGGCGCATTATCGGCATCGTGTGCTTGTGAGGGGGGCGAACCCCCTATATGACATGTGCGGCGTGGGCGCTGCCGTCACTGGCGGGCGGTTGCCTGCGGCCTGTGTCTTATTTTCTGTTGTGTTCGAGGGCCAATGACCAATCCGCTAACAGATCATGCCCCAGACAATGCCCCCGGTTACAGCCGGGTCCTGCTGAAGGTTTCGGGCGAGGCCCTGATGGGTAACGGATCCTATGGGATCGACCCCGCAACCGTTGATGGTATCGCCGCCGATATCGCGGCAGTCGCGCGCACTGGCGTGGAGGTGTGTCTGGTTATCGGGGGTGGCAACATCTTTCGCGGCGTCGCCGCCGCCGCGCGGGGCATGGACCGCGCGCAGGGCGATTACGCGGGTATGCTGGCCACCGTCATCAATGCGCTGCTGATGCAGAATTCGCTGGAACGCCAGGGGATCGCAACCCGCGTCATGAGTGCGATCCAGATGTCCTCCATCGCGGAACCCTATATCCGGCGTCGCGCGGTGCGCCATATGGAAAAGGGGCGCGTGGTGATCTTTGCCGCCGGGACGGGCAACCCGTTCTTCACCACCGATACGGGGGCTGCCCTGCGTGCGGCGGAAATGGAATGCAGTGCGCTGTTCAAGGGCACGCAGGTCGATGGCGTATATTCCGCCGACCCGCGCAAGGTGGCCGATGCGCGCCGTTACGATACGCTGACCTATCGCGATGTGCTGGCCAATGACCTCAATGTCATGGATGCTGCCGCCATCAGCCTTGCGCGTGAAAACAAGCTGCCGATCGTGGTGTTCAATATCCATGAAAAGGATGCGTTTTCGCGCGTTATGCGGGGCGAGGGACGCTTTACCACGATCGTGGCCTCGGACTGAGGCGCACACCCCGCACAAGAGAAGTCGCATGGCGGTCGAACGCGACCGTTAGAGGAATGTTGGGAGGGCCAAGGTGTCTGTCGATCAGAAAAGTTTGCTGGCGGATGTAACCCGCCGCATGGATGGGGCGATTGAAAGCCTGCGTCGCGATTTTGCCGGTCTGCGTTCAGGCCGTGCAAGTCCGGCGCTGCTGGAGCCCGTGCGTGTGGAAGCCTATGGCGGTGAAGTGCCGCTGACGCAGGTTGGCTCCATCGCCGTGCCCGAAGCGCGGATGCTGACGGTGCAGGTTTGGGACCGTTCGCTTGTCGGTGCGGTGGAACGTGCGATCCGTGACAGCGGGCTGGGCCTGAACCCCGCCGCCGATGGGCAGACCGTGCGTGTGCCCATTCCCCAGTTGACCGAGGAACGGCGCAACGAACTGGCGCGCGCGGCAGGCAAATATGCCGAAAACGCAAAGATCGCGGTGCGTGGTGTGCGTCGTGATGGCATGGAACAGACGCGCGGACAGGAAAAGAAGGGCGAAATCAGCCAGGATGACGTCAAGGTCTGGTCCGATGCGATCCAGAAGCTGACGGACCAGTATGTGAAGCGTGTTGACGAACTGCTCGCGGAAAAAGAACGCGAGATCAAGCAGGTCTGACTTCCGTATGTACCCAGTTGCCGGGGAACGGCGCGCAGGAAGTGTGCCTGTCCATGTGGCGATCATCATGGATGGCAACGGGCGGTGGGCGGCCTCGCGCGGGTTGCCGCTGCTTGCCGGCCACCGGGCCGGGGCGGAGGCAGTGCAGCGTTGTATCCGCGCCGCCGTCGCGTCCGGCGTGAAATGGCTGACGCTTTATGCATTTTCCTCGGAAAACTGGCGGCGCACCCCGCAGGAGGTAGCCGACCTGACCAGCCTCTTGCGGTATTACCTGCGTTACAAGGTGGCGGAGCTTGCGGCGAAGGGTGTGCGCATCCGCATTATCGGCGACCTGTCGCGCTTTGCCCCCGATGTGCGGGCAGAGGCAAGGCGCGCCGAACTGGAAACCGCCTCCAACACGGTCCTGACGGTCGTGCTTGCGCTGTCCTATGGCGGGCGTGCCGACATCATGCAGGCTGCGCTGCGGATGGCAAAGGCCGTGCAGGACGGCACGCTGGCGCCGGGACAGATTGACGAGGATGTCTTTGGCGGCTTCCTGATGACGGCGGACATGCCCGATCCCGACATCGTGGTGCGCACCAGTGGTGAAAGCCGCCTGTCCAATTTCCTGTTATGGCAGTCGGCCTATGCCGAACTGATATTCATAGAGACGCTGTGGCCAGATTTTGATGCCGGGCATTTTGATGCCGTGCTCCAGATCTATTCCCGGCGCGAAAGGCGCTTCGGTGCAAGACCGGTCTGATCCCCCCAATCCCATCGTGATCCCGTTTCCTTCGGCCCCGACGCCGCCGGGTGGTGGGTCCGGGCGCGGGTGGAAGGATCTGCGCGCGCGCGTCCTGTCCGCGCTGGTGATCGTGCCGCTTGCCGCGCTGTGTGTGTGGGCGGGGGGTGTCGCCTATGCCGTGATGATCGTGCTTGCGATGGTGGGCATGGCGTCGGAATGGGGGCGGATGTTCGCCCTGTCCGCACGCAGTTGGCGTGGCGTGCTCTATCTCATCTGGCCTCTGGCCTGCGCTGCGGCGGCGCTGGGGGGACAGTGGGGGGGGGCGTTCATGGTCATGGGCGCGGCCTTTGTCTTTGGCCCGGCCCTGTGGGCGGGGCAGGTGGCTATTGGCTGCGCGGGGGTGTCCCTTTTGTGGCTGCGTTTCATGACGCATCCGGGTGCGGGTGTCGTCCTGTTCGTCGTTGCGTGCGTCGCGCTGAGTGATACGGGGGCTTACCTGACGGGACGGGCCATTGGCGGGCCGAAGCTTGCGCCGCGTATTTCCCCGGCCAAGACATGGTCGGGGTCGTGTGGCGGGCTGCTGGCCGCGGTTGCCGGCGGGGCCGTGATTGCCTCCGTGCTGCCTGATGCGCTGGCGGGGGCGGGTGTGCGTGGCGCCATGATGGGGGCTGTCATGGCGGTTGCGGCACAGGCGGGCGACCTTGGGGAAAGCGCGCTTAAGCGTGCGCGCGGCGTCAAGGATTCCGGGGCGATCATCCCGGGGCATGGCGGGTTGCTGGATCGTTTTGATGGATTGCTGGTGGCCGCACCGCTGGCTGCATTGATTTCGCTGGGGGCAGCGGCAGGCGCTGCTTTCTGGTATGTCGGCCTGCGCTGAGGGCGCGCGGTCACGATGAAAAAAAATGGGGAAATCGGTAGGATGAAGACAGTTTCCGTTCTGGGCAGTACCGGCAGCATTGGCTGCTCCACTGTGGATCTGCTGTTGCAGGCGCCGGAGCGGTTCCGCGTCGTGGCCCTTGTCGGGGGGCGCAATGTCACGTTGCTGGCTGAACAGGCGCGTGCGCTTGGTGCCGAATATGCCGTGATCGCCGATGAAACCCTGGTTGGGGAACTGGAAACCCTGCTGTCGGGGACGTCCACACAGGTATCGGGTGGGCGCGAGGCGGTGATCCGTGCGGCAGGCGTGCCGGTGGACTGGACCATGGCGGCGATCACCGGTGCCATTGGGCTGGAACCCGCGCTGGCGGCGGTGCGCAATGGCGGATGTGTCGCGCTGGCGAACAAGGAAGCGCTGGTCTGCGCGGGCGACGTCATGCTGCGTGCGGTGCATCAGGCGGGGGCGACGCTGCTTCCGGTCGATTCGGAGCATAATGCGATTTTCCAGTCCATGGCCGACCGGCAGGTGGATCAGGTGGAAAAGATCGTGCTGACGGCATCGGGCGGCCCGTTCCGCCGCGCCAGTATTGAGGAGATGGAGAAGGCCCCGCTGGAAGCTGCGCTGAAGCATCCGACATGGAGCATGGGGGCCAAGATCACCATCGATTCCGCGACGATGTTCAACAAGGGGCTTGAACTGATCGAGGCGGCGCGCCTGTTCGACATGACGGAGGACCGGATCGGCGTTATCGTCCACCCGCAATCCGTGGTTCACAGCATGGTCCAGTACACCGATGGCAGTATCATCGCGCAGCTTGGTTCCGCCGACATGCGCATCCCCATTGCGCATACGCTGGCCTGGCCAAAGCGTATGGCGACGAATTCGCCGCGCCTTGACCTTGCCGCCATGTCACGTCTGGATTTCGAGGAACCTGACGAAGTGCGTTTTCCCGCATTGCGTCTGGCGCGGGAATCGCTCCGGGCGGGGGGCGCGGCCTCTGCGATCCTGTCTGGCGCCAATGAAATTGCCGTGGAGGCCTTTCTTAATCGTAAAATCGGCTTCCGGGATATTGCGCGGGTTGTCGAGGATGTGATGCAATCACTTGGAAACCAGAGCGCGGACACGCTGGAGCAGGTCCTGCACTGGGATGAAGAGGCGCGACGCCTCGCCCGCGCCCGCATAACGGCACGGGCCGCATAAGACGACAGGGTTAAAGGGGACGGCCGCGCGTGATCATCAGGGGAACTCATAATCATCATGCATGATCTGTTGCGGACCGTCCTTGCATTTGCCCTGGTTCTGGGTGTGCTGGTTTTCATCCACGAACTTGGCCATTACCTCGCCGCGCGCTGGCGTGGGGTGCATGTGGAGGTTTTCTCCATCGGTTTTGGCAAGCCGCTGCTGCGCTGGCACGACAGTGTCGGCACGGAATGGCGGCTGTGTCCCGTCCCGCTGGGCGGATATGTCAAGCCGCACGGGTTCGAGGGACCGGAAGACGCCACCCCTGAACAGATCGCGGCATGGCAGCCGGGCCGTACGTTCCATGACAAGCCCGTGCTGTCGCGGGCGATTGTCATCATTGCGGGGCCTGTTTTCAATTTCCTGCTGGCGATCATTCTCTTTACCGGCCTGTTCGCCTTTGCAGGGCAGCCGCATATCCGCAATGTCGTTGCCGATGTAATGCCCGGCAGTGCCGCGGCAAGCGCGGGGATCGTGCCGCATGATGTCATCGTGCGGCTGGGGGATCACCCGATTTCCGACGTGGCCGACCTGCAGGCCCGCGTCGCGGCCGAACCGGGCGCACAGACCGATGTGGTCGTGCAGCGCGACGGGCATGACGTGACGATCCCGCTGACGGTGGGCAGTGTTGCCGATGCAAAGGGGCAGCCCCCCCATGGGCAGCTTGGTGTTTCCTTTCTGGCGGAAGTGGGCGCGCCGCAGTCCTTGCCGCGCGCCTTCGTGTCCGCCGTGAAGGAGACGTGGAATGTGTCTGTCCAGACCCTTGCCGGGCTGTGGCAGATGTTGACGGGACAGCACAGCACCAAGGATCTGGGCGGGCCGTTACGGATTGCGCAGATGTCGGGGCAGGTGGCGCAGTACGGACTGTCAAGCCTTGTGTCATTCATGGCGCTGCTGTCGATCAATCTTGGCCTGATCAATCTGTTTCCCATACCGATTCTCGATGGTGGGCGGCTGATGTTCTATATTCTTGAGGGGATAATGGGCCGTCCCGTTTCGCGCCGGGTGCAACAGATCAGTTTCCAGGCGGGGTTCGCCCTGATCGCCAGCCTGTTTTTATTTTCTACATTTAACGATCTTTCGCATTTCGGCTTGTTTCAATGGCTGGCATCGCATGTCGGATAACGTAAGAATGACGGCATGAGACAAGTGCTTGCGCGAGAGGGGCTATATCGGATACGTCCGCCCATGCGGATAATGCATGACAGCACGGAGATGACATCTCCGCATGGCTGGCAGTGTGGTCAATCCGCCTACCGAATGGTGAGGAATGCCGATTTTGTCGAGTAAACGTTCAGCGCTGCTTGCATCCGTTTGTGTTGTGCCGCTGTTCTGGACGGCAGGCGCCCACGCGCAGGACGCTGGACAGGAAGGCGGTGCGCCGTCCGATGCCCCCCCGCCAGGTGGCATGGCCCCGACGCCGGGCATGACCCCGGAACAGCCGCAGGTGGAGGCCATCAAGCCGCCGCCCCTGGCCGATCCGATCGAGGCCGTGGACATCAAGGGCAATGACCGGATCGAAACGAACACCATCCTGTCCTATATGGTGGTGCAGCCCGGCGACCGGTTTGATCAGGATCTGCTCGACCGTTCGCTCAAGACGCTTTATGCCACCGGCCTGTTCAAGGACGTGACCATGCAGCGTTCGGGCAACATGCTGGTGGTGCATGTCGTCGAAAACCCGATCGTCAACCGCATCATTTTCGAAGGCAACCACAGCGCCAAGGACGAAGACCTGACGAAGGTCATCTCCCTGCGGCCGCGCGCGGTGTTTTCCACCAAGACGATCGCTGCCGACCGGCAGAAGATCCTTGGTGTCTATGCGGAAAAGGCGCGCTATGCCGCGACCGTCACGCCACAGGTCATCCGCCTTGCACATAACCGCGTCGATGTGATCTTTCGCATCAACGAGGCGCAGAAGACACTTATCCGCAAGGTGACGTTCGTGGGGAACCGTACCTTCAGCAGCACGCGCCTTGCCGGTGTCGTGTCGTCGAAGGAAACGGCGTGGTATCGCTTTTTCTCATCAAGTGACCAGTATAATCCCGAACGTATCAAGTATGACGCGGAACTGCTGCACCGGTTTTATCTGAAAAACGGGTTTGTCGATTTTCAGATCAAGAACGCGACGGGCGAACTCTCCCCCGATCACAAGGCGTTCTATATCACCTATACGATGGAAGAAGGGCCGCGTTACCGCCTGAACAAGATGGATATCCGCTCTTCCCTGCGTCATGTCAGTGCGGAGTCCCTGCATAAATACATCTCCCTGTTCCACAACCAGTGGTATGACGGCAGCGCCATCCAGCATAATGCGACATCCATGCAGGAAATCCTGCAGGCGAAGGGATATCCCTTTGCGATGGTGCATCCCGAAATTGCGCGTAACCCGGAAAAACGCACGGTCAACCTGCTGTTCGATGTGAGCGAGGGGCCACGTATGTATGTCGAGCGCATCGACATCAACGGCAACACCATCACGCAGGACAAGGTTATCCGCCGCCAGCTGCCGATGTCCGAAGGCGATCCGTACACCCCCATGGACCGCAAATATTCCAAGGCGGTGCTGGAGGATCTTGGCTTCTTCAAGACCGTGTCGATCGACCAGACGCCCGGGTCTTCACCTGACAAGGTCAATATCTCGGCCGATGTGGTGGAAAAGCCGACGGGCGAATTCTCGCTCGGTGGCGGGTATTCGTCGGATGCGGGCGTGCTGGGTAATCTCGGCCTGAAGCAGCATAACCTGCTTGGCACAGGTATCGACGCCGGTTTCTCCGGCACGGCGGCCTATTACGAAGATCAGGCCGACATTTCTGTGACGGACCCGTATTTCCTCAATCGCAACCTGGTGGCCGGGATCGACATCTTCGGTATCCAGAACCGTTACATGACGTACCAGAACTACTCCGAAGGCCGGTACGGCATGACGCTGCGTATGGGGTATTCCTATAATAACCACCTGTCGCAGTCGTGGAGCTATACGCTTACCGATCGAAATGTTGGCGATACATGGTCGGATTCGTCTTGGTACGTGCTGGATCAGTCCGGCTGGTCGCTCCTGTCACAGTTGAGCACCACGCTGACCTATGACACCCGTGACCGCCGTTCGCAGCCCCATAGCGGTTATGTCATCCGTGTCGGTGGCGATTTCGCGGGTATTGGCGGTAATGAACGCTATGTCCGTGGCAAGATCGACGCCGCCTATTATATTCCCCTCGACAGCCTGATGGGGAACCATGACTGGACGGTGGACCTGCGCGCTGGCGCGGGCGACATCGCCAACTGGGGTGGCGGACGCAGTGATATCATCGATAACTTCTATCTTGGTGGTAACACGCTGCGCGGCTTCCTTGACGGTGGTGCGGGGCCGCGTTCGATGGGGATTTCGGCGCGGACCATCGACGGTGTGAAATACCCGATGCATTCGCAAGAAGATTTCCTTGGCGGGCGTTTCATGTACACCGCTTCGGCCACGATCCATTTCCCCATGCCATTTGCGGCGGATATGGGGATCAAGGGACGGTATTTCGTCGATGCCGGTGGGCTTGATGGCCTGCGCGTGCGCGAACGCTATACCTCGCCCAGCGATGGTTACAAATATACCCCGGTATATGGCGATACATTGACGCCGCGCGTCAGTACCGGCGTGGGCTTTTCATGGAAAAGTCCGTTTGGTCTGATTAACATTGATCTTGGTGTGCCGATCATCAAGCAGAAGCATGACCGAACACAGTTGCTCCGCTTTGGCTTCGGCCAACAATTCTGAGGTGATAATGTTGCGTAATTCCGGCGTTCGTTTATTTGCCGCGGCTGTCGCACTGGGATGTGGCAGCCTGGTCGGATCTGTTGCCCATGCGCAGAACAATTCCGGCTGGTTCGTCCCCAAGGCATCCCAGCAGCAGCCGGAGCATGCCGCAGCGCATGCGGCCCAGCCCGCGCCGCAGCCCGTCCCCCTGCCGGCCCCCCCGGCCGATAGCGAGGAAGCCCAGTCCCAGACGCCGCCGGTCCTGCCGTTGCCGCAGATCCCCAATTCGCCGGACCTGCCCAAGGGGGCGCCGCCGCCCGCACCGATCATCGGTGTCATCAGCGTGCCTGACGTGATGCGCCTGTCCACTGCGGCGCAGCAGGCGGAACGCGTATTGGGCGCGCGGCGTGACGAACTTGCCCGCGATGCGCAAAAGGAACAGGCGTCGTGGCGTGATGAGCAGCAGAAGCTGCAGGGTCAGGCGCGGACCATGTCATCCGACCAGATCCAGGCAAGCGAACGCAAGTTGCAGGAGCGCGTGATCGCGGCGCAGAAGAACTTCCGCAACCGCAACCGGATCATCCAGGAAGCCGCCCAGGTCTCCCTTGGGCAGATTGAACGCGAATTGGTGCAGATCATCCGCCAGGTTGCCGCCAGCCGCAGCATGAACCTTGTCCTGCACCGTGAACAGGTGGCGTTGAGTCAGGATAACCTTGACATCACCCAGCAGGTCGCGACGCAGCTGAACTCGATCCTGCCTAGCGTCTTTATCCCGGCGGCGAATGTCGATCCTGAAGTGCTGGCGAAATCGGGCACGATGCCGACAACCGCCGATGCGGAACAGGGTGGTGCATCCGCCCCGGCAGCAGCGGCAACCGCCGTCGCACCCAAGGCGAAGCACTAAGGGCTTGGTCGGGTCCATGTACGTGCGGGAGGAAAGCGGGCCGGGCGATACGCGGTTTTTTGTATCGGATGGCCCGTTTGACGCCACGGAACTTGCGCGCTGCGCCGGTGCTGAGCTTCAGGGGGCGGGGGCAGCGATTGCCGACGCACCACACTTCACCGGCATAGCCCCCCTGCAGTCGGCAGGGCCGACGCAGGTCAGCTTTCTGGACAACCGGCGCTATCTCCCCCTGCTGGAGCAGACGGGCGCGGGTGCGGTGATCGTGGCGCCTGCTTTTGTTGACAAGGTGCCGTCCCATGCCGTGGCGCTGGTGTCGCGTACGCCCTATCTTGCATGGGCGCGTGTGGCCTCGCGTTTCTATCCCGCGCCACCGGTTGATCCGGGGATTCATCCCACCGCGGTCATCGGCGAGGGCGCGCAGGTCGATCCATCAGCGTCGATCGGGGCATTTTCAGTCATCGGTGCGCGCGCACGTATTGGCGCGGGTGTAACGCTTGGCACGCATGTCATGGTTGGCGATGGCGTGGAAATCGGCGCACGCAGCCGCATCGGCAGCCATGTCTGCCTGTCGCATGCGCTGCTTGGGGAACGTGTCACATTGCTGCCGGGTGTCCGCATCGGTCAGGAAGGCTTCGGCTTTGCCACCGGTCCTGACGGGTTTGAGACCGTGCCCCAGCTTGGGCGGGTGATCCTTGAGGACGGGGTTGAGGTCGGTGCGAACTCCACCATCGACCGTGGGTCGATTCGCGATACCCTGATCGGGGCGGGGTCGCGCCTCGACAATCTGGTGCAGATCGGCCATAATGCGCGTCTGGGACGGTGCTGTATCGTTGTGTCCCAGGCCGGTATTTCGGGTTCGACGGAACTTGGCGATTTTGTCACGGTCGCGGCGCAGGCCGGGCTGATCGGGCATATCAAGATTGGCACGAAGGCACGGATCGGCGCACAATGTGGCGTCATGTCCGATGTCGAGGCCGGGGCCGATGTCATCGGAAGCCCGGCGATGCCGTTCAGGGAGTTTTTCCGAAACGTGGCATTCCTGCGTCGTCTGGCGAAAAAACCGACGCAGGATGGGGGCAGCGACAAGGCCGGCTAGGCGACGGTGCCGAAGGCTGTAAAAACATTCAACCGGCATGGGGCGGCCTGTCCAGTCAGATCGCAGGCGTTCCCGTACCGCAGAGATGGTTGGACGACGTGGATAAAGAAGTAGAGGCATTACCGACAGAGCAGGCGCCGCAGAGTGTCGAGGCAATCGACATCATGCGCATCATGGAGGCGATTCCCCATCGTTATCCTTTCCTGCTGATTGACAGGATGGTTGATATCGTCCGCGGTCAGTCGGCGGTCGGCATCAAGAACGTGTCCGTGAACGAACCGCATTTCCAGGGGCATTTCCCTGCGCGGCCGGTCATGCCGGGCGTCCTCATCATCGAGGCGATGGCGCAGACGGCGGCGACGCTTGTCGTGCTGACGCTGGGTGAGGCGTTTGAGGGGAAGCTGGTCTATTTCATGACCATAGACGGCGCGAAATTCCGTCGCCCCGTTGGCCCTGGCGATCAGTTGCGGATTTCCGTTGAAAAAGAGCGCAGCCGCGCGAATGTCTGGAAATTCAAGGGGATTGCGCGCGTAGACGGTGTCTCGGTGGCCGAGGCGACGTTCAGCGCGATGATCATGGGCTAGGCCAGGCCCGGCGAACGGAAAACGATCGGCCCGTAACGGCAGGCACCGTAACCGGGAACCGGTATCTGGATCATGGCTTTTTTTCCGGTGGCTGAGCGCCGGAAAGCCGTCGAAATGGAGGCTGTTCTGGCACACAGCGCATCTACCG
Source organism: Novacetimonas hansenii JCM 7643 (assembly GCF_000964405.1). GTDB lineage: Bacteria > Pseudomonadota > Alphaproteobacteria > Acetobacterales > Acetobacteraceae > Novacetimonas > Novacetimonas hansenii. Next base: position 10,510 of record NZ_BANE01000283.1, on the reverse strand, counting down.
GCACGACAACGGATGTGGAACCTCTGGGGGCTGCTGTTATCCATCCCTCATCCATCGTTGCCGCTGGCGCCCGAATTGGTCGCGGCGTGTCAATTGGCCCATGGTGCACGGTCGGTCCCGATGTGGTGATTGATGACGGTGCCCGGCTGATTTCCCATGTGGTGATTGACGGCCATACGCATATCGGCGCGAATGTCGTCTGCTATCCCTTCACCACGGTGGGAATGGAACCGCAGGACCTGAAATATCGCGGTGAACCCACACGCTGTGTCGTGGGGGCGGGCACGATCATCCGTGAAAATGTCACCATTCACCGGGGGACGGCCACGGGTGTGGGTGTCACCACCATCGGGGGAGGGTGCCTTATCATGGCGAACTCCCACGTGGCGCATGACTGCACGTTGGGACGGGGTGTCATTATCGTCAATAACGTGGTGATGGGGGGGCATGTCGTCATTGGCGACAATGCCCGCATCATGGGGTCGGCCGCCCTGCATCAGTTCGTGCGTATCGGGCACGCCGCCCTTGTCGGTGGTGTGTGCGGGGTGGAGGCGGACGTCATTCCGTATGGCAGCGTGCTGGGCAACCGGGCGCGGCTTGTGGGGCTTCACTGGATATGGCTGCGGCGTAATGGTGTCGCCCCTGATGATATCCGGCGCATGCGCCAGGCCTTCCGCGCGCTGTATCCCAAGGCCGCACATGCCAGTGGCGCTGTGTTCCAGACGCGTCTGGAACAGGTGCGTGGACAGTATGGCGATGATGCCCGCGTGTCCGAAATTCTGGATTTCATTGCGGCCCCCAGCCATCGCGGACTGGTGCGCGTGCAAAGAAGTCCGGGCGAAATGATCGAGACCGATGGCGCCTGATCCCCTGATGGATCAGGTTACGTCTGCTTCTGCGTCTTCCCCCGCCTGTGTCGGCATCCTTGCCGGGGGCGGCCCACTGCCGGCGCAGGTTGCGCGTTCTGTTGTTGCGGCGGGCGGCAGCGTCTTTATCATCGGGTTCGAGGGGTTTGCCGACCCCGATGTCATCGCCCCATGGCCGCACCGGTTCATCCGGCTTGCCGCGGCGGGCGAAATCCTTTCCACCCTGCGTCTGCATGGATGTCGTGAACTGGTCCTGATCGGGCCGGTGCGGCGTCCTTCCTTTGCGACATTGCGTCCTGATGCGGTGGGCGCACGGATACTGGCGCGGATCGGTCGTGCCCTGTTTTCTGGTGATGACGGGTTGCTTGGCGCGATTGTCCGGGTGCTGGGGGAGGAAGGATTCGTTATCCGGGGCGCGCATGAATATCTGCATGCATCCATCGGGCGGCGTGGCGTGATGGGGATGGTGCGCCCCGATCACGTCGCAATGTCCGATATCGGGCGTGGGCGGCGCGTGGTGCAGGCCATGGGCGCGCTGGATATTGGACAGGGCTGTGTGGTGCAGGACGGGCTTGTCCTTGCGGTCGAGGCGATCGAGGGTACGGACGAGATGCTTGAACGTGTCGGACGATACCATCAGGATGGTCGTCCCGGCGGGGTGTTGATCAAGATGGTCAAACCAGGACAGGAACGGCGTGCCGACCTGCCCACCATCGGCCCCGAAACGGTGCGCCGCGCGGCAGGTGCGGGATTGCGTGGCATCGCGTTCGAGGCCGGGGCCACACTGCTGACGGACCCGCTTGAATGTGTGACGCGGGCGGATGCGGCTGGTCTTTTCCTTGTCGGGATTACGGCCGAGGGGACGATGGAATCCGTTTTGTAAAAGACCGCCCTGAACATGACATCCTGATAAGAACTTTTATAATTTCAGTATGTTGTTGGGTGCGGTTTGTTAGCGGTCGATAAAATAAGGAGTGCAAACATCATGGGCAGTTACCTGCATACAATGGTTCGCGTCCGTAATCTGGAGGCCAGCCTTGATTTCTACGGGTTGCTTGGGATGCGTGAATTGCGTCGGCGTGAGGTGCCCGAAGGGAAATACACGCTTGTTTTCATCGGGTATGCTGACAATGCGGCAGGGCAGGCGGAAATCGAACTGACCTATAACTGGGGTCAGGACGATGGATATGACGTCGGTACCGGATTCGGCCATTTCGCCGTGGGTGTGGCGGATGTCGCCGCCATGGTTGAAAAAGTCCGCGCAGGTGGTGGCAAGGTCACGCGTGAGGCGGGGCCGGTGAAATTCGGCACCACCGTCATCGCCTTTGTCGAAGACCCTGATGGCTATAAGATCGAGCTGATCCAGCGCCCTTGATCCTTCACCCGGGGGGGATGTGCATCCCTTCGGCCTTTTTGTCATCAGCCCGTGCCATCGGTCATTCCCGGGCGGGCAGGCAGGTGCGCCGCATGAGGTCGAGCCTGCCGACCGTGGCTTCTATCGCCTGTATGATGACCTCAGCGCCCGCGCGCACCTGTGCGTCGGGATGGGCCGACAGCAGGTCAGCCTTGATCAGGGCAGGCGACAGGATGCCCCTGATGTCATGCAGGTGCGTGCATATGCCGGCCACGTCCGTAACGTCGGGAGAAGGGGCGGGAGTATGGGGCATGGGGGCTCCGTAATTCTGGGGCGGTGGTTGGGGTGTCTCATGCGCGGCATGTAACGCGGGTTGCGCATTGACGCTGGGAATAACGGGCAGTATAAGGCCCGCCTTGGGGATGTGCAGGAAAATTGCCTGCGCCCCGATATTCATCCGTAACCTGTTACAGTCAATCTGGGAGTGCTGTCGTGAAGCGCACGTATCAACCCTCGAAGCTGGTCCGCAAGCGCCGTCACGGCTTTCGTTCCCGCATGGAAACCGTCGGTGGCCGCAAGGTGATTGCGAACCGTCGCACCAAGGGCCGTAAGCGTCTTTCCGCTTAATTGCCCTGGTCTTACGTTCCGGGACACTTTGTCCCGGAATGACACTTTGCATTAACAGGGGCTGCTGAACGTGGCCGACCGGTCGATCCGTCTCAAGAAACGTGCTGAATTCCTGAAGGTCGCGGCAAAAGGCCGCAAGGCCCCGGTGTCTGGCATGGTTTTGCAGGCGTTGCATCGCGATGATGCCGATTCGGCCCGTCATGGGTTCACCGTGACGAAAAAGGTCGGGAATTCGGTGGTCCGCAGTCGTGTGCGCAGGCGCCTGCGCGAGGTTGTCCGCCAGGTCGGGCGGGAACTGCCGCTTTGTGGCGTGGATCTTGTGGTTATTGGCCGTAGCGCCACAATCAATCGTAAATTTTCCTCGCTGCTGGCTGATTATCGCAAGGCATTGAAGAAAGCCGGGGTCGTGGGGGACGCGTGAACATTCCTTCCCCCGTCCCGGTTTCACGGGGGCCGGTCGTGACGGTAATGCGCGCGATGATCCGTGCCTACCAACTGGTGATCCGGCCCGTGATCGGCGCGAACTGCCGCTTTACCCCATCATGCAGCCATTATGCCCGTGATGCCCTTGCACGCCATGGTGCGTGGCGTGGTGGTCTCATGTCGCTGTGGCGTATCATGCGCTGCAATCCCTGGAATGCGGGGGGATATGACCCGGTGCCCACCACGCACCATGATGGTCGCTCCTGCTGCTGCATCCATAAACCTGAATAACGAGAGTCTGGCTGGTCGCTGATGGATATCAAGCGTTTAATGGTTGCAGTGGCGATGTCTGCCATGGTTCTGCTCGGTTTCCAGTATCTGGTGCCGCACCCGGATCATAAGGCGGCCACGCAGCCTGCACTTGGTGCCGGGCAGGATACACCTGCCGCGGCGCCGGGGGCGGATGCGGGCAATGGCGCGACGGATGCAAAAGATGATCCGCGCCTTGCGATCAATACCGGTCGTGTCGGTGGGTCGATCAACCTGCGGGGCGCGCGCCTGGATGACCTCGTGCTCAAGGATTATCACGAGACCGTCAAACCCGGCAGCCCGCTGGTGCGTATCCTTGATCCCCGGCAGGACCCGCAGTCGAACCTTGTGGAGGTCGGCTGGCTCAATATCGCAGGTGGGCAGGTGCGCGTGCCCGACGCCACCACGGTATGGAGCGCGGATCAGGCCAGCCTGACGCAGGACCAGCCTGTTACCCTGCGCTGGGACAATGGGCAGGGACAGGTGTTCGAACTCGTGGTCGCGATTGACCAGAACTACATGTTCTCCGTCACGCAGAAGGTCCACAATCAGGCGGCAGGGCCTGTGTCGCTATATCCCTATTCGCGTGTTGATCGTGCCTATACCCCGGTGGAGACCGGCGGATACCTGGTGCATGAAGGCCCGATTTCCGTCATTGACGGACGTCTGGACGAAAGCTCCTATAAATCGGTGCGTAATGGCACGATACCGCCGGGCAATACGTCGTGGAACAAGCCGGGTACAGGCGGCTGGAGCGGGATTACCGACAAATACTGGCTGACCGCCGTCATTCCGCAGCAGGATTCGTTAGTGACCGGCAGCTATGGCTATGTGCCGGAAGCCGGGCATGAAGGTGTCTATCAGGTCGGCTTTACCGCCCGGACGCCCGAAGTCATTGCGCCGGGTGGCGATGGTGTGACCGAAACCCATGTCTTTGCCGGTGCCAAGGAAGTGCCGCTGCTGGAGAAGTATGAAGCCAGCCTGCATATTCCGTCCTTCTGGAAGGCCGTGGATTTTGGCTGGTTCGCGTTCCTGACGCATCCGATCTTCACCGTGCTGGACTGGTTGAATACGCTGCTGGGCAATTTCGGCCTTGCGCTGATGGCCTTTACGCTGGTGGTCAAGGGACTGTTCTTCCCGCTGGCGACCAAGCAGTTCCGGTCGATGGGCAAGATGCGCCAGCTCCAGCCCAAGATCAAAGCCCTGCGGGAGCGGTATAAAGACGATCAGATGGCGCTTAATCAGCATATGATTGCGCTGTATAAGGAAGAAAAGGTCAATCCCGCCAGCGGCTGCCTGCCGATGCTGTTGCAGATCCCGGTGTTCTGGTGCCTGTACAAGGTGCTGTTTGTCACGATCGAGATGCGGCATGCCCCGTTCTTTGGCTGGATCCATGACCTTTCGGCGGCGGACCCGACCAATATCTTCACCCTGTTCGGGCTGATCCCATGGGATCCGACGCATATATCCACCTTCTTCCAGCTTGGGCTGTGGCCGATTGCCTTTGGCCTGACCATGTTCGCGCAACAGAAGATCAATCCCGCACCCGCGGCTGATCCGGCGCAGCAGAAGATGTTCCAACTGATGCCGATCCTGTTCACCTTCTTTATGGCGCGGCAGCCGTCGGGACTTGTGATCTATTACTGCTGGAACAACCTGCTGACGATGGCGCAGCAGGCCGTGATCCAGCGTCGTGTGAATGCAGAGGCCAAGGCCCCTGTGGTGATCCGGCCGGAGAAGGAGAAGCCTTCGCTGTTCGCAAAGCTTCTGCAGTCGATCCTTGAGCGTCAGGCCAAGGCGGTGGACAGTGCGGGCAAGGCCAGCCCGGCCAAAGCCGGTAATGCGAAGACCGCGACCGCCAAGAGCCAGTCCGGTGGCAAGGGCCAGCAGATCGAGGGCACCGTGATCCGGGAGGTCCCGAATACGTCCGATGCAGGTGCCGATGCGCCCACAAAGGGACCGGGGCAGGACACGCCGCACGATGACGCCGACGTGCCGGGCCAGGGGGAAGACACGGCTGGCAGGGCCAAGGGCCGGCGCGGAAACAAAAACCATAACAGCAAGAAGCGCCGCGACGAGCAGAAGGCTGCCCGGCGTAATCCTTCGCCGAATGCATCCGGTGGGAATGACAAAAGCGGGGGCGATACAGGCGGCAATGGTTGATTTCACCCCCAAGACCCCCACCCCAGAGGAAATCGAGCGCGCCCGCGAGGCCGGGCGTCTGCTGTTCGCAGGCGAATGCCAGTTCGTGTTTGGTGCGCAAAAGCTTGGGCAACTGCCCGACCCGCTATTGCCGGAAATCGCGTTTGCCGGGCGTTCCAATGTTGGAAAGTCCAGTCTGGTCAATGCCCTGACGGGGCGGCGGACACTGGCCCGTGCCTCGTCAGAGCCGGGGCGGACCAAGCAGCTCAATTTCTTCGAACTTGCCGGGCGGCTGACGCTGGTGGACATGCCCGGTTATGGTTTTGCCAAGGCGGCGAAGGCGGTCAAGGAAGACTGGCAGGGGATGATGTTCTCGTTCCTGCGCGGGCGCCCGACCCTCAAGCGTGTTGTGCTGCTGCTGGATTCGCGGGTGGAGATCAAGGAAAGTGACCGCGAGATCATGAAGCTGCTGGATCGTGCGGCGGTCACGTTCCAGATCGTGCTGACCAAGTGCGACATTCCCAAGCCCCCCGTACTGGCGGCGAAGCTGCGTGAGACGCGCGAAATCGCAGCCAGCCATGCCGCAGCCTATCCGCTTGTGCTTGTGACGAGCAGTGCGAATGGCGAGGGCATCGTGGAACTGCGCGCGGAACTTGCACAGCTTGCATACCCGCCCCCCGCGCGGGCATGAAGGGCTTGGCTGTGATAAGGGTCATGGCCACACAGTGTTTGATGGATTGAGGCACGATCGGATGACGTTAACAGGACCGGGCAGTCAGGATGCCCGCGAACGGGCAGATGTTCTGGCGCGGGCGTTGCCGTACCTGCGACGCTATGCCGGGGATACGCTTGTCGTGAAATATGGCGGCAGCGCGATGGTCGATACCTCGCTGTCGGACGCGTTCGGTCATGATGTCGCCCTGCTCAAGCAGGTGGGGATCAATCCGGTCATTGTCCATGGCGGTGGTCCGCAGATCAGCGCAATGCTCAAGCGGTTGCAGATTGAATCGACCTTCATCGACGGGCTGCGCGTGACCGACGCCGCGATGATCGACGTGATCGAAATGGTGCTGGCGGGCAAGGTGAACAAGCAGGTCGCCGGCCTGATCAACCGTGCCGGTGCGCTGGCGGTCGGGATTTCGGGCATGGATGGCGGGTTGATTTCCGCACGTCGCCTGGAACGTCGCGCGCGTGAAAACGGGGTGGAGACGGATCGCCTGCTCGATCTTGGCTTTGTGGGGGAACCCACACGCATCGACCCGCGTGTCATCTATGCCCTGTCCGGCTCCGGCCTGATACCCGTCATCGCCCCTGTGGGCAGTGGCGAGAACGGGGAGACCTATAACATCAACGCCGACACGGCCGCAGGCGCCATTGCGGGCGCGGTCAATGCCAGCCGCCTGCTGATGTTGACGGATGTGCCGGGTGTGCTTGATGAAAATGGCAACCTCATCCCCGAACTGACGGCAGAAGATGCGCGTCGCGGTATCGCCAGCGGCATGATTTCAGGCGGAATGATCCCGAAGGTCGAAACCTGCCTTGCCGCTGTGAAGGCCGGGGCAAAGGCTGCCGTGATCCTTGATGGTCGCGTGCCGCATGCCTGCCTGCTCGAACTGTTTACCGAAGCGGGACTGGGGACGCTGATACGCGGTGAATAAGGCGGCGGGCGTGCCGTCCTGATGGTGTGGGGGATGCGTTGACGGGGATGCGTTGACATGGGCGTCCATCCCCCGCATGGTCCGCGATCACCTCATTTCATGCCGTCGCCCCCAGATGAAACCGCGATGGCGATGTTGTCCGGAACAGGATTTGGAATTCATGACTGATACGACCCTCCAGAGCCAGATCGAGGCCCTGTGGGAACGGCGCGATACGCTGTCCCCGCGTTCCGGCGAGGCGGATCGCGCGCCCGTCGAGGCCGCGTTGTCCGAACTTGATGCCGGTCGCCTGCGGGTCGCGACACCGGGTGCTGAGGGGTGGGTGGTCAATGAATGGCTGAAGAAGGCGGTCCTGCTGTCTTTCCGCCTTAATGACAATCGCCTTGCCCCCAATGGCTGTGCCGGTGCGCCTGCCTTCGACAAGGTGCCGCTGAAGTTCGCGGGCTGGGACGAGGGGGCCTTCACGCAGGCCGGGTTCCGCGCCGTGCCGGGTGCGATCGTGCGTCGTTCGGCCTTTGTCGCGCCGGGCGTGGTCCTGATGCCCAGCTTCGTCAACGCAGGCGCCTATGTAGACAGCGGCACGATGGTCGATACGTGGGTCACGATCGGCAGTTGCGCGCAGATTGGCAAGAACTGTCACATCAGCGGCGGCGTGGGGATCGGTGGCGTGCTTGAACCGTTGCAGGCCGCACCGGTCATCATCGAGGACGGCTGCTTCATCGGTGCGCGTTCCGAGGTGGCCGAAGGCGTGGTGGTCGAACGTGGCAGCGTGCTGTCGATGGGTGTCTTCCTTGGCGCCTCCACCAAGATCGTGGACCGCACGACGGGTGAGGTCTTCATGGGCCGTGTCCCGGCCTATTCCGTTGTGGTGCCCGGCACCCTGCCGCCGCGTCAGGCGACTTCGGCCGATGGAAAGCCGCTGCCGTCGCTTGATTGCGCCGTGATCGTCAAGCGGGTGGATGAACGCACCCGTTCGAAGACATCCATCAACGACCTGCTGCGCGGCTGAGGGCATGACTGGGGCACCCAGCGGCAGGGCAACCCAAGGGACGCAGGATCGTCATGGGGCGCAGGAGGATGTCGGGGGTGTCGTCACGCTTGCACGCGCACTGCTCCGCTGTCCGTCGGTTACGCCTGATGACGGGTGTGCGATCGATGTCCTGGCTACGGTATTGCGGGATATGGGCTTTGCGGTTACGTCGCTGCCGTTCGGGGAAGGGGATGCATATACCCCCAACCTGTTCGCCCGGTTGGGCACGGGGCATCCGCATGTCTGTTTCGCGGGGCATACCGATGTCGTCCCGGTGGGCGATGCGGCATGGCGCAGCGACCCGTTCGGTGCGCAGATTCATGATGGCCTTCTGTATGGGCGTGGCGCATGTGACATGAAGGGCGGGATCGCCGCCTTTGTCGCCGCCATACGCTGCTACCTTGCACGGCATGGTGGCACGATACCCGGTTCAGTCAGCCTGCTGATTACGGGGGACGAGGAAGGGCCCGCCACCAATGGCACCGTGCGTGTGCTGGAATGGATGGCGGCGAACGGACAGATCCCCGATTTCTGTCTGGTGGGGGAACCGACGAACCCGCAGCAGATGGGCGAGGTGATCAAGATCGGGCGTCGTGGCAGCCTGAACGCCACGATTACGGTCACGGGTGTACAGGGGCATGTCGCCTATCCCCACCGTGCGGACAATCCGGTTCACCGGCTGCTGGCGCTGCTGCATGAACTGACCGTGGCGCCGCTGGATACCGGCAGCGAATGGTTCGAGTCCTCCAGCCTGCAGGTCACCAGTGTCGATGTGGGCAATACCGCAACGAACGTCATTCCCGCGACGGCGTGTGCGCGGTTCAATATCCGTTTCAACGACCTTCATACGGGGGCGGACCTGTCGGGATGGATACGTACCGTGTGTGCGCGCCATGCGCCGGGGGCGGATGTGCAGATACGCATCAGTGGCGAATCGTTCCTGACGCAGCCGACAGCCGGGGTGGATGCCCTGCGTGATGCGGTGACGGCAGTGACAGGTCAGATGCCCCGTCTGGATACCGGGGGCGGCACGTCTGATGCCCGGTTCATCAGCCAATATTGCCCGGTTGCGGAATTCGGTCTGGTGGGGGCCAGCATGCACAAGGTGGACGAACATGTGCCGGTCGCGGACCTGACGCAACTGGCACGGATTTATGACAGGTTTGTGGAAAGGCTGATGGCCTGATGGCGGATGACGGCATGACCCCCAGGTCCGGGCCGACCGGGTTTGGCAATATCCTGCGCGGGATGCTGCTGCTGGGACGCGGGCGGGTCGCAGGGCTCGCATATTTTGGCAATACGCGTGATGCGGTCCTGACGGCGCTTGCACCACGTATTGCATTGTGGCTGGTGGGGGGGCTGTTGACGATGCTGCATGCCCCCGACGCCACGAGTGTCACGCGCTGGCTGTTTTCATTGTGCATGATCCTGTTGCCTGCGGTCCTGACCCATGCGCTGGCGCAACGTTGGCAACGTGGCGGGCTGTGGTACCGCTATATTGCGGCTGCATGGTGGACCGACTGGCTGTCACCGTTTGTCATGCTTGCGGTGGCGCTGCTGATTGCGCTTGGCTCCCCGGCATTGCTGGAGACGTTTTATGGGGGCCTGATTATCAATGGTGTCGGGTTTGCCTACAGCCTGTGGATGACCTGGTTCATCGCACGCATCGGGCTGGGACTGGGGGGGGGACGTGCGATGCTGCTGCTCGGCGCTGTCCTGCTCAGCCTGGCGGTGATGGCGGAAATCACGGCATTGCTGCCCCCGCATTACGTGCCCTGGCATGATTTCATGGCGCTTCCCGGTGCGACCTCCACCGCCAAACACTGATTAAGGTATAAGGCGGCGCCCTTTGGGGAAATGCGTCGCCCAAAACTTTCATGCATTCTGGGGGCTTACGGCGTGGCGTCAGTTATCTGCTTCCACTGGTCGTCACGTAAGCCATAGCGCCGCATCGATTGTTCTCTTCCAAAGCCGGAAAAATAGTCAGTACAGAGCGACAGAAAGTACAGCTCCTGGCTCAGAGACTGTTTAAAAAGTCAGGCGTGATAACCTACTGGAATGATAAAGGTTTTTGGTGAAGCTTTTTCCAAAAAGCTTCGAA
>NZ_BANE01000284.1 GCF_000964405.1 Novacetimonas hansenii JCM 7643 | reverse complement strand
CAAACGTTCGGCCACGTCCCCCATCTCCCGCGCCCGCATGGAGGCGACCATGCCACGCGGATAGCGCACACGCGCTCCGTCCTGCTGTGCGATCCCCTGCTCGACCAGATGAGCGCTGCGCTGGCGTAGCGCGTCACGGACCTCCGCCCCGAAGCCCCCCTCTCCCAGCGCCACTGGTTCGCGGGCGACAAGCTGGCGATCCAGCCATGTCGCGCCTCGCGCCCGCACCTGCTCGCCGATTGACAGATCGGAGCGCACCGCAAGTGTCGCCCGTCTCTGGCCCTTCGCATCCTGATAGGTCCGCAGTTCAACCAGTCCACCGTGCGGCACATCTCCGGCCGCCTCCAGTGATGGCAGACGGACATGATGCGTGCGCCCGTCCAC
>NZ_BANE01000285.1 GCF_000964405.1 Novacetimonas hansenii JCM 7643 | reverse complement strand
GCACCCAAAAACTTTTCCTGTTTTTTATCAATGAGTTGTTTTCAGACAATCTCTCACATAGTCGCAGGTATTGATGGGGAAGCTCCTTTACCAAAAGCTTCTGATGCGCCCCCCCCCAAACACCCAATGCTTTCTTTGTATCAGGGGTCAGCAGGCCTGCTTCTTCAAATATAACGCCAGCGCCTCCGCCCCTTCGCTGACATCACGCCAGGTGGCGGCAAAATCCTCTGTCGTGCCGTAATAGGGATCAACCACCGCCGTTCCATGCCGGTGCGCCACATAATCCAGCAACAGCGACAGTTCTGACACACCGTCCACAGGACGCATCCGCGACAGGTGCGCCATATTCGCGTGGTCCATGGCGATGATATGCGTGAACTGGTAAAAATCCTGCCCGGTCACGACGCGGGCACGATACTGGTCCAGATCAATCCCATGCCGGGCCGCCATGGCACGGGCACGCGGGTCCGGCGCCTCGCCCACATGCCAGTTGCCGGTGCCTGCCGACTCTACCCGCACCTCCAGCCCATGTCGTGCCGCCGCCTGCCGGAACGCGGCCTCCGCCAGAGGGGAGCGGCAGATATTTCCCATGCAGACAAACAGGACCGAAACCCCATGTTCCATGTTTTGCGTGCCCCGCGACATGGCGATGCCAGTTTTATCAACACCAACATCGCGGGACGCTGACTTTTTACAAAAATCCGGCGTCCCGCGATATTTTTGGGAACACTACGCCCCCAAACCTCTCAATGCCCCTTTTCAGGCGGATGCAGGCGCACCTTTTTCGGGATAACGTTCGGCCAGGATGCCAATCGTCTTTGCGATCATGTCCGCTGGCGTTTCCTCCAGCGTGACAATCACCGGATGCTCGTCAGGTGTCGGCGGCTCCAGCGTGGCAAGCTGGCTTGGCAGCAGGCTTGGCGGCATGTAATGACCGCGCCGCCGTTCCAGCCGCGCACGCAGGATGTCTGGCGGGATCTGGAGATAGACGAACACGATCCCCGGTGCCTCGGCACGCAGGATATCGCGATAGGAACGCTTCAGCGCCGAGCAGGTCAGAATCCCCCCCTGCCCCGATTCCACGCGCTGTTTCAACCAGTCGTGGCAGCGTTGCAACCATGGCAGGCGATCGGCATCGGTCAGAGGAATGCCCGCCGCCATCTTGTCCACGTTCGCCTTGGGGTGCAGGAGGTCGCCCTCCTGATACGGCCAGCCCAGCAGGTTATGCAGGCCCGCCGCCAGCGTGGTCTTGCCACACCCCGACACCCCCATGACCACCAGAACAAGCGGACGGATACCCTGATCCTGAAGAATGGTGGAGGTCATGACGGCTCCAGATGTTTCAGGCCATCATGCGCGGCCACGATCACCTCGGACGTACGGCCGATGAACAGGCCGGTTTCAATGACGCCCACAATGGCGCGCAACCGCCGCGACAGGGCCACCGAATCGGTGATGGCGCCAAAATGGCAATCCAGGATCATGTTCCCGCCATCGGTCACAAACAGGTTGCCGCTGCGATCCAGACGCTGTGTGATGCGCGCGCCGAGGGCTTCAATCTGGCGCGCCGTGCTTTCCCAGCCAAAGGTCGTGACCTCCACCGGGACGGGCACGTGATGACCCAGATGTTCGACCAGCTTGCTTTCATCCACCACAACGACAAAGCGGCGCGATGCGGCGGCGACGATCTTTTCACGAAACAGCGCCCCCCCCAGCCCCTTGATGAGGTTGAGCGTGCCGAGTTCCACCTCGTCCGCGCCATCAATGTCGATGTCGATCTGCGGGTGGGAGGCGAACGTGACAAGCTTTATGCCATGCGCGCGGGCCTGCTCGGCGGAATGTTCAGAGGTGGGGATGGCGCAGAATCGCAGCCCCTCCGCCCAGCGACGGCCAAGTTCCTCGATCATATAGGCCGATGTGCTGCCTGACCCCAGACCAACCACCATACCTTCCTGTACCATGGATGCGGCCTCAATCGCGGCCTGACGCTTGAGTTTCGCCCTCGGATCGCCACTCTGGCTTGACATTGCCCTGTTTCCTCCCCCCGCGTGGGCCGTTTGCGCATCTGTGCGGCGGCCCCTCGTTATTGTTGTGCCGTGCGCCAATGAACGCATCCATGAACGCACGACATGGTTGGATTATTGCCCGGCGGCCGCCTTGTCCAGAAGCCAGATGAGCGCGCCTTCTGTGGTGATATGGCTGGCCGGTTCGGCCGGGTCGCCCGCGCGCACCTTTGCAAAGGCGTCCTTCTTGCCCGCACCCGCCAGCATGAACACAACATGGCGGCTGGAATGGATGGCGGGATAGGTCAGCGTCAGGCGCGTATGTGGGGCATCATCAGGGACGCAATGCGAAACCCACAGCTTACGCTCCTGCAACACGGGCTGGCGCGGGAACAAAGAGGCGGTATGGCCATTATCGCCCAGCCCCAGCATCACGACATCAAACAGCGGACGCCCCGGCTGCAATGTGTCCGCGCCATACACCTTCTGCAATGCGGCCTGGTACTGCGCCGCAGCCGCCGCCGGATCACCCGATGTGGGCATGCGGTGGATATTGTGGATCGGCACAGGCACATGTTCGAGCATTTCGGTCTCGACCATATTGTAATTGCTGGCCGGATCATCGGCGGGGACAAAACGTTCATCGCCAAAGAAGAACTGCGTGTTCGCCCATGGAAAACGTTCGGCATATTCCTCCGACGCCAGGATCTGGTACAGCCGCTTTGGCGTCGATCCCCCCGACAGGGCCAGGACGAACGGGCCGTCCTTCTTCGCCAGCGCCTGTTGCGTCAGCCATTTCGCCATGTACTGGGCAATCGCTTCCCCATCGGTAAGGACGATCATCTCGCCCGTCTTGACGTCATGTCCGGCCATCAGCCTGCATCCCCCAGCACGAATTTCTCGATCCCGTTGGCGAATCCCTCTTCCTCGCACGAGGTGGAGACATGGGTCGCCTGTTTCTGCACTTCGGGACTGGCCTGTCCCATCGCAATCGACATCCCGCTCTTGCGGAACATCAGCACATCATTTGGCTGGTCGCCCAACGTCACCATCTGCGCCGCAGGGATGCCCAGCAACCGCTCCAGCGTCATGACCACGCCGCCCTTGTTTGCATCGCGATTGGTGACATCGACATAGTACGGCTGTGACAGCGCGGCGGACGCGGTATCGCCAAGCGCCTGCTGGAGGTCATGTTCCAGCCGCTTCATCAGGTCGAGGTCATCGCTGACGCCGGTAATCTTGACCACCTGGTCCAGATCCTCGCCAATCACGCCGACCTTGGGCGGGAATTTCACCGTCCACTGTTCACGCGCGACATGCGGCGCCTTGATGTCGGAAACGATCCAGTCATTGCCGTTATAGACCCACGGGTCGGCCTTGTGATCGCGGATGATGCCGATCACCGTGCGTGCGACGTCGGCCGTCAGGGTCCGTGCCTCGATCACCGAAAAATCGGGCCGAACCATCATGCCGCCATTGAAACCGGCGATCGGCTGGTCAATCTTCAGCGGCCCGATCAGCATTTCCATCCCCTTGGGGGGGCGACCGCTGGTGATGGCAAACACGATCCCGCGTTCACGCAGGCGTTCGACCGCGCGGATCGCACGCGGTGTCAGGATCTTGTCCTTCGTGACCAGCGTACCATCGACATCGGCCAGTACCAGGCGTATCTGCTGGCCCGTGGCCGGTGTCGCCTGCGAACCCGCAGCCTGTGTCCCCACTGGTTGCATAACCTTCTCCTTGTGCATCATCAGGCGTCAGGCACGCGGCAGGACGAAACGTTCCATCGCCCGCGCCCAGCCGTCATGCGTGTTTGCATCCGTCACGAAATGGGCATGTTTCTGCACCTCTGCCGGGGCGTTGCCCATCGCAATGGCCACACCGGCGACATCCAGCATCGGGATATCATTGTTCATGTCCCCGATGCAGGCCACTTCGTGAATCTCAATCCCCATCAGGGCCGCAAGCTCCCGCGCGGCATGGCCCTTGTTCGCCAGCGGATGGGTGACATCCACCAGCCATTCAGACGAACGGTGGACATTCGCCCGCCCCGCAAGCTGCACGCTCAGTTCACGTTCCACCGTACGCAACTGCGCCACATCGGTGGAAACGCCCATGATCTTGCCCACGCCGTCATAATGGTGCGACAGGTCAGGGGCAACGACGGGGACGGTCTTGACCACCGTTGCCTCGTGCCGGACCTGGGCAGTATCGCCATCACGTACCAGCCAGTCATAATCAATGAACAGCCACGGATCGACATCGCGCGACAGCAGTTCCTCCACCGCTTCACGCGTGGTCTCAGGCGCCAGCGAATGACGCGACATGATCTTGCCATCGGGGGTGCAGATCAGCCCGCCATTCAGGGCCGCGATCGGGCGGTCAATGCCCAGCGGGCCAAGGAACGGCTGCATGCCCACGGGGCCACGGCTGCTGACAAGGCACAGCGCGATTCCCGCCCTGCGCAGGGCCGCCGCCGCCGCCAGCACATCAGGCGTCACCCTCTTGTCCTGAGGCACGAGGGTGCCGTCGATATCCGAGACCACAAGACGTATCCTGTCGGACGGCGGGCGTTTTACTGTCATGCGTGTGTCATCCTGTATGTCACGACCCTATCTTGAGCCAGTGCCGGTGGTCGCGGGCCAGCAGGTCATCGGCGGCTTTTGGTCCTTCCGACCCGGCGGGATAGAAATGCAGGAAGCCCGGATCGCGTTCCCATTCCAAAACGGGCTGGACCACCTGCCACCCGGCCTCGATATTATCAGCGCGCTGGAACAGCGTCGCATCCCCGATCATGCAGTCATAGATCAGGGTTTCATACCCCGTGCTTGGCCCCTCGCGGAACCATTCGGAATAATCGAACTTCATCCGTACCCCACCCAGATGCACCGTGGGACCGGGGATTTTCGCGGAAAACTGCATCGTCACGCCTTCGGTGGGCTGAATATGCAGCATCATGATGTTCGGCGTCAGCTTTTCCACCGGCGTATCGCGGAACAGGGCATAGGGCGCGGATTTGAAATGGATGGCGATTTCCGTCTTGCGCGCCGCCAGCCGCTTGCCCGTGCGGACATAAAACGGCACCCCGGCCCAGCGCCAGTTATCAATCCGCAGCTTCATCGCGACATAGGTTTCGGTGCGTGACTGCGGATTGATCCCCGGCTCTTCACGGTATCCGGCGACCGGTTCACCCTTGATCGTGCCTGCGCCATACTGGCCGCGCACCACATCCTCGCGCCCGACGGCATGAATGGCCTTGAGCACCTTGGTCTTCTCGTCACGCACGGCGTCGGCGTCAAAGGATGTCGGGGCCTCCATCGCCGTCATCGCCAGAAGCTGCATGACGTGGTTGGGCACCATGTCGCGTACCGCGCCAGTGCCCTCATAAAACTTGGCGCGCTGTTCCACGCCCACCGTCTCGGCCGCCGTGATCTGGATGTGGTCGATATTGTCACGGTTCCATAACGGTTCAAAGAACCCGTTCGAAAACCGCAGCGCCAGAATGTTCTGGACCGTTTCCTTGCCCAGATAATGGTCGATACGATAAATCTGGCGCTCACGCAGGCTTCTGAGCAGGCGCGCATTCAACGCCACGGCGGAAGCCAGGTCGCTGCCGAAGGGCTTTTCAATAATGACGCGGCGGAACATGCCATCCGTCTCGTGTGCAAGGCCGCTATGGCCCAGCCGGTCCACGATGGCCCCAAAGAAACGCGCCGCCACCGCAAGGTAGAAGATGCAGTTTTCATCCCCCACTTCCGCCGCAAGCTGGGTATAGGTCGCCTCGTCCTCGAACGAACCACGGACATAGCGGATGCGCGTACTCATCCATGCCCACACGTCCTCGCGCAGGGCTACGGCCTCCGTCCCGCGACTGTTGACGAAGTTCTTCAGCGCATCATGAAAATTCTGCTGTAACTGACCGGTGGACATATCTGTCCAGTCAACGGCCACGATGGAGAAATGGTCATCCACAAGGCCCGCGCAGGCAAGGTTGTAGATCGCGGGGACAAGCAGGCGGCGTGTCAGGTCGCCGCCGCCGCCAAATATGACAAATGTTCCGGGGGGGCTGCGACGCGGGGCATTTTCATGCCCCGCGTCGGCAATCTGCGATGATGCCGATGCGACGATATTTTCCATCAGGCTGCTCCATGAACCGTTTCCATCCAGTAGAAACCCGGCCGCCAGCCTGCGGTCTTGTTGTTGCCGTCTCGATCATGGCAGCCGGGCGTGCGATCAGACGCGAGGCGTCAGTTGTTGGTCCCCTCCACGTGGCCGCCAAAACCGAAGCGCATGGCCGAGAGCATCTTCTCGGCATAGTTGTTGCCGGTGCGTGAGCGAAAGCGCGTGAACAGCGCCGCCGTGATGACAGGCACAGGCACCGCTTCCTCGATCGCGGCATCAATGGTCCAGCGTCCTTCGCCCGAATCCGCGACTTCGCCGGTATAGTTCGACAGGTCGGGATTCCCCGCCAGCGCCTGCGCCGACAGGTCAAGCAGCCATGACGACACCACGCTGCCACGACGCCAGACCTCGGCGATGTCAGGCATGTTCAGCTCAAAGCGCTGATCTTCAGGCAGGGCGGTGGAGTTCTTTGACTTCATGACGTCAAAGCCTTCGGCAAAGGCCTGCATGATGCCGTATTCGATGCCGTTATGGACCATCTTGACGAAATGGCCCGACCCGGCGGGACCGCAATGCAGGTAGCCAAGTTCCGCACGGGGGTCCATGCCCGGCTTGTCCCGGCCCGGCGTGCGCACGACATCGCCCAGGCCCGGCGCCAGCGCCCGCAGGATCGGGTCGATATGGTCGGTGGCATCCTTGGTGCCGCCGTACATCATGCAGTACCCGCGCTCCAGCCCCCAGACACCACCCGATGTGCCGACATCGACATAATGGATGCCCTTTTTCGCCAGCTCCGCGGCCCTGCGAATATCATCCTTGTAGAACGAGTTGCCGCCATCGATCAGGATGTCACCCTTGCCCAGCAGGCCCGAAAGCTCCGTAACCGCAGCCTCCGTCACCTCACCGGCGGGCAGCATCAGCCAGATGATCCTGCGTTCCGCCGTCAGCTTTCCCACCATGTCCTTCAGGCCGGTGGCGGGCTTGGTCCTGCCCGCCTCGGCACGGGCGCCCACCTTGGACACCACATCGGGGTCACGATCGAAAAGGACCACGTCATGGTCGTGACGCGTCAGGCGGACGGAGATGTTCCCCCCCATCTTGCCCAGGCCGACGATACCGATTTGCATGATAACTGATACTCCTGATGTAAAATCCCGCCCCACCGCGCACGGCCGGCATGTGCGGCGCGAACGACGGCGTGGGCATCTGCCGCACCGCCGATACAATCAGCGACGCGACAGCGCATTGCGGTGGATCAGACCGCCGCCTTGATGATCTGCCCCAGCTTTTCAAGGCCGGATTTCAGGTCGCCATGGATATGCACCCGCACCGCGCGGCGGCCACGTTCGCCCAGTACCTCCAGATCGCCACGGGCCTGTGCTTCCTTCACGATGCCGAAGGTATATTTTTCCCCCGGAACCGGCAGGTTGACTGCGTCATCGGCCGTGATCTGCACGAACACGCCCGTGTCAGGCCCACCCTTGTAGGCCTGGCCGGTGGAATGCTGGAACCGCGGGCCGAATTCCGCAGCCGTCGCCAGCTTCAGCGTGTCACGGATGCCAAGACGTACCGTCTGGATCCATTCGCGCGTTGCCGTGTCACGCTCGATATAAGCCAGAAGCGCGACATAATCCCCCGCCTTCGCACGGGCGAAATGGGCCTTGAGGATACCCTCGGCCGTCTTGCCATCCTTCAGCGCCGCCGCATTTTTCGGATCGGCATAGAAAGAGAACGTTGCATCCTTGGCAAAGGGTTCGTACGGCGGCAGCTTGCCGGTCTCGTTATAGGCGGTGGTGATTTTCTTGGTCTCGATCTTCGAGGCCTCGACATCCGGCTGGTCAAAGGCGTTGATGCCGATGATCGACCCGGCCACCGCTGTCGCGAATTCCCAACGGAAGAACTCCTCGACGATCTGGCGCCTGTCATGCAGTTCGATGGTCACGACCGGCTCACCCGCCGCCACCAGCGCCTTGAACGCCGCATCCTGCTTTGCGCACGGCTTCTCCGCCAGGCGCAGATAGACGAACAGCCGGTCCTTGCCATAGGCAGAGGCCGGGCCTGCCGTCTCGTCATCAATGGGGATCAGGCCGCGACCGTTCTTGCCGGTGGATTCCGCCAGCAACTGCTCCAGCCATGCGCCCATGTCGTAAATCGCGGGGGAGGCAAGGATCGTCACCTTGTCACGTCCGAACGACCTTGCCGCCACACCCAGCACACTGCCGAGAAGGACGCCGGGATTCTGCGCCGGGGGGACAGAGGCCGCGCAGGATTTTTCGCCCCGCAGCGCCGATTCCAACAGCAGCTTCAGCGGCAGGCCGGCTGCTGCGGCAGGCACCATGCCGAAATCGGACAGAACGGAATAACGCCCGCCGATCTGCTTTTCACCATAGAAGATCTTCCAGAACCCGTCGGCCTTTGCCACGGCTTCCATATGCGATCCGGGATCGGTCACGGCGACGAAGTGCGACCCGGCCTTCTCACCCAGCACCTTCCTGGCCGCGTCAAAGAAATAGGCCTTCAGGATGTTCGGCTCCAGCGTGCCGCCCGACTTGGACGAAACGATGAACAGCGTCTTGGAAATGTCGATCTTGTCCTCGAACGCCTTGACCTGCTGCGGGTCGGTGCTGTCGAGGATATAGAGGTGCGCAAAGCCCTCATGCTTGCCAAACGTCTCCGACAGGACTTCGGGGCCAAGGCTCGATCCACCCATGCCCAGCAGCAGGATGTCGCGGAATCCGCGGGCCTTCACCTCGGCCTGGAATTTCTCGAACTTCGACAGGTCCTGCACCTGATCGTCAACGATCGTCAGCCACTTCAGCCAGCTCGCTTCGTCCTTGCCGGTCCATAAGGTGGCATCCTTCGCCCACAGGCGACGGACCTTGCCCCCCTTGCGCCATGCCTCCAGCTCCGCCTTGACGGCGGTGTCAAGCTCGGCGGGCAGGTTCAGCGTGGTGGTGGTGACTTTCTTGCCCACAAAGGCCGCCTGCTTTGCCGCGACGGAACCAAGCAGGTCGTCGAATGCGTCCTCGAACGACTTCACCCCCTCATCGACCAGAACGCCGGTTACACCGTCGAGGTCGAGACCAAGGCGCTTTGCCTCGGCAAGGATGGCATGCGCGCCCTTGACGTCATCCGTCAGCGTAGGGGCAGCCGTGCCATGGTCGCGGAAGGCATCAAACGTCTTGGGCGGGATGGTGTTGACCGTTTCTTCGCCAATCAGGGCATCGACATACAGCACGTCGCTAAAGGATTTGTCCTTCGTGCCCGTACTGGCCCACAACAGGCGCTGCGGACGTGCGCCGGCCGCGGCCAGCTTCTGCCAGCGTGCGCTTTTCACCACGCCCTGCCAGTATTCATAGGCCAGCTTGGCATTGGCGATCGCGACCTTGCCGCGCAGGGCCTTCAGGGCGGCGGCATCCTTGTCGCCGGCGGCAACGCGGCGGTCGATTTCGCCATCAATCTTCACATCGATGCGGCTGACGAAGAAGGATGCGACACTGGCGATGCCCGCAACGCTTTCCCCCTTGGCCAGACGGTCCTCAAGCCCTGCGATATAGGCTTCGAGGACTTTCTTGTACGCCTCGTTGGAGAACAGCAGCGTGACGTTGACGTTGATCCCTTCGGAAATGGCGGTACGCACGGCGGGCGTGCCCTCGTCCGTGCCGGGGATCTTGATCATCAGGTTGGCGGCATCAACCGCCGCCCACAGGCGCCGCGCTTCCGTAATGGTGCCGTGCGTGTCACGGGCAAGATAGGGAGAGACCTCCAGGCTGACATAACCGTCAACGCCCTTTGTCTGTTCATAGACGGGATGCAGCACCTTGGCCGCATCACGGATATCCGTGATGGCCAGCGTCTCGTACAAGGTTCCGGCATCGACGATGTGGTGTTCAAGAATGGAGCGGATCTGCGGGTCGTAATCCGTGCCCTGCCCCATGGCCTTCTGGAAAATAGCGGGATTGGAGGTCACCCCCTTCAACCCGTCCTCATCCACCAGTTTCTTCAGGCTGCCATCCGCCGTATAGGAGCGCTGGATGAAGTCCAGCCACGGCGACTGCCCATATTTCGCAAGCTGCTTCAGCGGGTTGGCCGCGCCGTCCTTACCTGTTTCGTGCACACTCATTTCTGTGCATTCCCCTCATCTTGGACGGATGGCGCGCATATTGCATCGCGGCGGCCATCCGCCTTGGTCCTGACAAAAACGCGAAACAGGACCGTCAGGCCCTGTCGCGCTGTGAATGACGGTTTATGACGCCTTGCGGGCGAGCTGCTTGCGCGCCTCCGCCACGACGGCGTCCACGGTGAATCCGAACTTGACCTCCAGCTCCTCCGCCGGGGCGGACGCACCAAACGAATGCATGACAAGGGTCGCACCCTCCAGCCCGACATAACGGTCCCAGCCAAGCTGCGCCGCCTGTTCCACCGCCACGCGGGCGGTAATGCCGGGGGGCAGCACACTGTCGCGATAGGATTTGGGCTGGGCTTCGAACAGATCCCACGACGGCATCGACACGACGCGTGCCTTTACGCCTTCGGCCTTGAGCTGTTCGTACGCCTTCACCACCAGACCGACCTCGCTGCCTGTCGCCATAAGGATGACATCGGGTGTGCCATCGGCATCCGCAAGGACATAGGCCCCTTTTGCCAGCCCCGACGCAGGCGCATAGGTCTTGCGGCAGATGGTCGGCAGGTTCTGCCGGCTCAGCACCAGCACGGACGGCCGGTCCTGTAGCGGGATCAGCGTGCGCCACGCCTCGGCCACCTCGTTCGCGTCGGACGGACGGATCAGGGTGACGCCCGGCGTCGCGCGCAACTGCGCCAGCTGTTCGATCGGCTGGTGGGTCGGCCCGTCTTCGCCCACGCCAATGGAATCATGGGTAAAGATATACAGCACCGGCAGCTTCATCAGCGCCGACAGGCGGATCGGCGGCTTCATGTAATCAGAGAAGATCAGGAAGCCCGAGCAGTACGGCCGCAGCCCCGCCAGCGCGAGGCCGTTGCAGATCGAGCCCATGACATGTTCACGCACACCGAAATGCAGGTTGCGCCCGCCATAGGTCGCGCCCCACTGCGGCGGCTGGAAATCGCCCGCGCCATCAAACGTCAGATGGGTTTTGGTCGACGGCGACAGGTCGGCCGACCCGCCGATCATCCACGGGAAATTCACCGCAACCTCGTTCAGCACCTTGGCCGAACTGGCACGCGAGGCAATGCCCTTGGCATCGGCGGGGAACGTGGAGATGTCCTTGTCCCATCCCTCGGGCAGCTTTCCGGCAAGGATAGTGTCAAGCTGTGCCGCAAGTTCGGGATATTCCTTGCGATAGGCTGCGAACAGCGCATCCCATGCCTTGCTTGCCGCGGCGCCACGCGTTGCGATGCCGGCCTGGAAATGCTCCGGCACGCCATCGGGGACATAAAAGCTCTTGTCCTCCGGCCAGCCATAAAATTTCTTGGTCTCGCGGATTTCCTCCGCACCCAGCGGCGAGCCATGCGCGTCCGCCGTGCCCGCCTTGTGCGGCGACCCCCAGCCAATGATCGAATGCACGATAATCAGCGTCGGGCGCGATGTCTCGGCCTTGGCCTCTTCCAGCAGGCGCTTGAAATCACCTGTATCATTGGCGTCACGCAGTTCAAGGACATGCCAGCCATAGGCCTCGAAACGCTTATGCACATTTTCGGTGAAGGTGATGTGGGTATCGCCCTCAATGGAAATGCGGTTGCTGTCATAGATCCACGTCAGGTTCCCCAGCTTGAGGTGGCCCGCGATGGATGCGGCCTCGCTGGAGACGCCTTCCATGTTGTCGCCATCACCGCAGAACGTATAGACGTGATAGTCAAACAGCTTGAATTCCGGCTTGTTGAAGCGTGCGGCAAGCCATTTTTCCGCCATCGCCATGCCTACGGAATTGCCACAGCCCTGCCCCAGCGGGCCGGTCGTGGTTTCCACACCTGCGGTATGGCCGTGTTCGGGATGGCCCGGCGTGCGGGAATCGAGCTGCCGGAACTGTTCGATATCCTTGATCGTCAGTGACGGCGCGTCGATCGCCTTGCCGTCCCTGAGCTCACGCACCCCGGCAAGATAGATCAGCGAATACAGCAGCATCGACGCATGACCGATCGACAGGACGAAGCGGTCACGGTTGGGCCACAGCGGGTTGGCCGGGTCATAGTTCAGGACATCGCGCCACAGCGTATAGGCCGGGGGGGCAAGCGCCATGGCCGTGCCGGGATGGCCCGAATTGGCCTTCTGCACCGCATCCATGGACAGCGTGCGGATCGTGTTGATGCACAACGTGTCGATGTTGGCCGGCATGCTGCCGCCTCCTTCTGGTGCCCTTGCGGGACAGGGAAACAATGAATGCATAAAACCGCTCTCCTTCATCCTGACTGCCCCGATCCGCAACATGCCCGAAACACCGGGCCGGCGGAAAATCCGCCACTACCCCCCCGGTCCGGCAAGACCCGTCCGACAGGATACGCATCACGTGACAGGCGCCGACGCCCCATAACGCCCCCGAACACCCCATGGGGGGCCGGGGCATGGATCTGCAACTACGCCGCAGCCTGTCCGAAACGGTTGATGGGGCAACCGTTTTACACACAATCTCACGACCACCTTATGGGAACAAGCCACCTCATCCGGCGCGACGGCACCTGTATTGAAGGCCCGAACCGCCCGCGATGCCAGCCCCGTGGAATCACGACTGCTCGACCCCATGATACGACCGCGTAACGGCCGGGCAGCCATGGGCCTGCTTCCAATGTATTTCGTGCAACATCGGCGCGGCCATGAAAATGACATGACCCCGTGCCACATGACAAAGGAACGCGCCGTGGCGTCTCTTGCGAAGGGGCGCGGCATTGCGTAATCATCACGGCAGGCGCCGCGCGGCATCCCGGCCGCCCCGCCACGGCGCACCCGCCAT
>NZ_BANE01000286.1 GCF_000964405.1 Novacetimonas hansenii JCM 7643 | reverse complement strand
AGTTTTTGGTGAAGCTTTTTTCAAAAAGCTTCGAAAGACGCCGCTTTTTTCATCGAAAGGCAACACCAAAAATCTTTTCCCATTGTTTCTCAACGGTTTGTTTTCAAACGGTCCCTTGCTGTTTCGCGCCCCCCACCGGCATCAGGCGTGCCGCCCGGCTAAGTGCCATGATCGGGAAAAGCTGCCGGTACAGGTCGTAACGCAGCATGAACGCACGGGACAGTTCCGCCCCCTGCGACAGGCGTTGCGACAGCATCGGATCGTCGAGCTTGATGGTCTGTCCCACCCCGTATCCGGGAAAGCCCGTGCCGGTGAACTCTGCTTCATGCCAGCTTCCGTCGGGTTGCTGGCGTTCGATCAGGTAACGGCACCCGCGCGCGATCGCCGGGTAATCCTGTGCCCGGTTTGCGGCCACCAGCCCCATCACCGCCCATGCCGTCTGTGATGGTGTGGTCGTCCCGCGCCCGACCGATGCGATTTCCATATATGAGGCGCAGCTTTCGCCCCATCCGCCATCTTCCTGCTGGTGCGCCACCAGCCAGTCGCACGCGCGGGCGATATAGGGCTGGGTCATGTCCTCCCCAATCGCGGCAAGCGCGGGCAGGACCGCCCCCGTGCCATAGACGTAATTCACGCCCCACCGCCCGAACCACGGACCGGCGGGGTCCTGTTCCGCACGGACATAGGCCAGGGCGCGCTGGATCGCGGGCATGTCGCGCGGCAGGCCCAGCAGGCCGAATGCCTCCAGGATATGCGCCGTCACATCGACCGATGGCGGGTCCAGTGCCTCGCCAAAGTCACAGAACGGGATCTTCGACAGCAGGCTGCGGTTGTTGTCCTTGTCGAACGCGCCCCATCCGCCGCATTCGCTCTGCATCGCCACCAGCCACCTGACCGCGCGGTCGATGGCGGCGTCCACGCCCTTTTCCTTCCATTCCGGGCGGTTGCGGCATGGCGCCAGCGCAATCAGCGCCACGGCGGTGTCGTCGGTATCGGGATACCGGTCATTGGCATATTCGAACGCCCATCCGCCGGGTTCCACATCCGGCAGCTTGATGGACCAGTCGCCGCGCACGCGCACCTGCCGCGCCAGCAGCCAGTCAAGGGCACGGTCCATTTCCGGGGTAAAGCGGTCCTCCCCCCCCGCGTCATGCAACGCCATCAGCGCCAGCATGGTGTCCCATACCGGGCTGTTGGTGGCCTGTATCCACGATGCATTGCCCCGGTCATGACGCCAGCCCGGATCGTCCAGCGCACCCAGCGACCTGGCCATGACGGGGTGGTGCAACTGGTAATCCTCGCCATGCAGGGCCATCAGGCCGTACACCCATGGCGGCTGGATGCCGCCCCACCCGCCATCGGCGTCCTGGTGGCGGATGATCCATTCCAGCATGTGGCGGATGGCCGCCCCGCGCATCGTGCTGCGGCGCAGGACATTGGATTGCAGCCAGTGCAGCCCCCGGTCCGTGGTGCGAAAGAAGGTGGCCCACAGGTCGCGCCCTTCCTTTTTGGGCAGGGTATAGTCGAAATTCGCCCGTCCTTCGGGAAACAGCGCATCCAGCCGGTCCTGCGGGCGCAGCGGGCGGCTGGGCCTGCGTGCCGACAGGATCGCCAGCGGCACCAGTGTCGCGCGTGCCCATTGGGCAAAGTTATAGATGGAAAAGACGAATTTATTGGGAAACCAGATGATTTCGGGCGGCAGGTTGGGCGTCTTTTCCCACGGCCATTCCCCGATCAGCGCCAGCCAATACCGTGTAAAGACACGGATATTGCGCAATCCCCCCTTGCGCGCGATCCATGTGGCCGCCCGTGCCAGGGCGGGCGTATCGGCGGGATATCCCAGCGAACGCAGCGCGGCATATGCCTCCACCGTTGCATTGATGTCGCCATTCCCCGCGCCGTAATAGACCCCCCACGACCCGTCCTCGCGCTGCATTTCCAGCAGCGCGTTGCCAAGGCGCGGGCGCAGCGGATGGTTTTCCAGGCCAAGGAACCACAGCGCGATGCACCATTCCGCCTCCATCGAGGCATTGGAGCCGACAGACCCCACCCAGTGACCATCGGGTTTCTGCTGCTGTATCAGCCAGTCGCACGCGGCAGAGATCGTGTGCGTCATGCTGTTGCCCATCCCCGCAAAGGGGGCGCCGGCCGTCTGTGTCTGCGTGCCCGTGGCGTCAGGTGCGGCGGGGGCTGTCGTGACCGGGGTGTGACCTGTCGTATCCATTGTCTGTAAATATCCGTGCAAGATAGCAAGAAAAGAGCAAGTTGGACGCCACTCAGGCGCTATGTCGCCGGGGCGGGGGAGGCAACGGCGGGCGATATCATGGTCTGGATATCGGCGAACACCGTGTCCCATTGTGCCTGCGCCATGTCGATAAAGCCAAGGGTACGCAGCAAAAAAGCACCCTCTGCCGCAAACAGCATCGTGCGCAGCCGCTGCACCTCGTGCGTGGTGGATGTGGCGGCGGGGCTGAACCATCCGGCATACCATTGCCGGATACGGTGCAGGTGGCGGGGCGATTGCAACAGCGTGACCAGCATCCCGGCCATGCGCGCGCGCGTGGCGTCGTCAATCTGGCTGCATACCCGCACATATGCGCGCACACGCGCCATGGGGGAGGCATCGGGACCACCATATTGCGCGGCCTGCATATCGAACGCCGCGATCCAGCGTTCCACAAGGGCGGCGATCAGGTCATCCTTATTGCCGAAACAATATTGCAGCCCGCCCTTGGTAATCCCTGCCTGCCGCGCCACGGCATCCAGTGTCAGGGCCGCCGCCCCCGAACGCTGTACCACCTGTTCGGCGCAGTGCAGCACATTTTCACGGTCGATGGTCTTGGGTCGCGCCATGATGTTCCCTGCCTGCTGTCGCCATCTGCTGTCATCCCCTGCCGTTCGGGGTGTGGTTTCAAGGGGCGTGGTTTCAATCCATATGGATGGAATTAAACCACGCCCCCATGGCTTTCAACCCCCCATGGTTTTCATGCCCCATGGCGTTGGCCGTCCATGGCTTTCCCCACCCATGGCTTTCCCCTCTGTGCGGTGGGTATGGTATGACGGATATGCGGTGGCGGATATGGTATGAAGGGCCACGGCATGGGCGCGCGGTCACGTGCAGGTCACGTGCAGGTCACGTGCAGGTCACGTGCA
>NZ_BANE01000287.1 GCF_000964405.1 Novacetimonas hansenii JCM 7643 | reverse complement strand
GCCCGGACCCGGCAGGGAGCACGCTCCCTGCACCCTGATCTGTTTAAGGAGTCATGGTTTCCAAAGGGTAATACCCTTTGGTGGGGGGTCGGGGGCAAAGCCCCTGAATGCCACACTTATAACAGACGCAGC
>NZ_BANE01000288.1 GCF_000964405.1 Novacetimonas hansenii JCM 7643 | reverse complement strand
CAGCCATGCGGACGGCACGGCTGGCAGGTTGGCGCGCACGATGGAACCGCCGGGGCTGCGGCGCACGGCGATGCCATGTTCCCCCGCCACGGCATAGGGCACATCGCCCAGGAAGAAGTCGATCTGGTCAATCGGGCGGCCCGAAATGACCGCCACCGCATTCCCGCATTTCGCCCGCAACCGCCGCAATGTCGCCAGCAGCCCGGCCTGCACCTTCACCGATTCGGGTGTCGGCGCGATTTCCACCAGAGTCCCGTCAAAATCCAGCAAGAACGCGGTCTTGTCCGGGGGGGGCATGTCGCCATGGCCAGGCAGGAAAGACATCAGGCTCATCATGTTTCATGACCTCCGGGAAACCGAACAGGCGAAAATATCGACGCAAACGAAGGGAACGGCACTGCCCGCCCCCCGTTTACGTGGCGTCGAACCATGCTTGCATATCAATGCAGCAAGAGTGGGGCAGCCGCCGAATTATCTTCCGCTGCCGGTGGCGGGGCGGCCATGGGCGCCACGGGGGACGACAGCGAAGGGGCTGCCGGGCGCGCCGGGGGCGGCGATGACGGCTGAGGCGGAAGGGGCGGCAACGGCGGCAGGGCCGTCGCCTGCTGCGGTGTGGCCGTCTGCGGTGTGGCCGGGGACGCCGCACCATCGGGTGTCATGGCGGCTGTCCCCAATGCCGCGGTAGAGGGGGCGGCAGGAACGTCGGCAGGGGTGGCCTGCTGCTGCACCACCGCAAGCGGCGGGGGAATCGGGGCGACATCCGCCCCGGCACACCCGACGACCTGCACGTCATAAAGCGGATTCTGGAAAAGGCCGAGCGCGGGTTCCTGCGTCAGCATCCAGCCATCAAAGGGGGTCATGCCCTCATGCGCGTCACGCACGGCAAGCCACGCCGCCGTGTCAGCAGGCAGCGTCGGCGGCCGTTCAAGACAGGCCCGCGCATGCAGCGTCAGGCTTTTGTAGGTCGCATCCTGCCCGGCGGGAATATTGAGGATCTGCACATGGGCATCAAGCTTGTCGAGGATACGCACGATCGCGACGCCACGCCCCTTCCACGTATCAGGCGGATACATCACGGGGGGCGCCAGCCACTGCGGCGCATCGGCATGGGCCACAACAGGAAGGACCATGCCCCCGCACAGCAGCAAGCTGGCGAAGGCAGCAACACGCATCTGCCGGATCATGCGTGCGGGCTCCGCATCCTGTTGACCAGTTCAGTCAGGATACGCCGCATCTGCGCCTCATCCACACCCATCAGGATCGCATCCTCGAACGCGTCGCGCATGACATCATGCAGTTCGACATAATTTTCACGCAGCACCACCAGTTTTTCCCGACATGACACCGGCTGTCCATCGGGTTGGGGCCAGATCGCGGGAATCGCATCATCTTCACTCTCACCGTGTCCCATCGTCACGGCACCGTGCCCACGGCAGGCGCATCAAGTGGCGCAAGAGGGGGTGGGGCAGATGTGGGAGTGCCAGACGTGGCAGGGGAAGGTGCGACAGAGGCAGGTGCAACGGGGGAAGGTGCAACAGGGGAAGTTACTACAGGGGCCGCGCCGGACTGCTGCGCATGGGCGCGCGCCTGGTTGGCCTGCGTCAATGTGTCGGTGACGGAGAAGATGAACTTGCTCAGCAGTTGTTCGAGGCTGATGGACCCCTGCGTTTCCCCGATCGTGGCGCCGGGGCGCAGCATCCTGTCATCCCCGCCGGGGGACAACGCGATATATTTCCCGCCCAACAGGCTGTCACTGGTGATGATGGCCGCCGTATCATCGGGCAGCCTGATATCGGGGCGCACCGTAAAGGTCACGCCCGCGGCGAATGTTTTGGGGTCAACCCGTTCCTCAACGACCTGTCCCACCGTAATCCCGGCAAGGCGCACGTCCGACCCGACGGCAAGCCCGTCGATATGCGCGAACGATGCATTCAGGCGGTATCCACTTTCGGCGGGCCGGCCCTTGTCAATCACGGCATAGGCCAGAAACCCGCCCAGCAATGCAAGGACCGCGAACCCGGCCAGAAGATCAGCCGGCTTCCGTTCCGGACGTGCTGAAACCGCAGCAACCATGACGCGATGCTTTCCCAAAATCGATCAGCATCACCCATAACAGGTTATGCCGTGCGTTTCACCCTTCGGGGAACCATGCATCATAATCGCTGGTGGTTGAAGCCCGCTGCCCGCCGCGATAATCGCTGCCGGGCGGGCGATAGGCATCGGGCGTGCCGGTCTGGTTGGGCTGGTACGGGGCCTGCCACGCCTTGCGCGCGCTTTCGGGCAAGGGGGCGTCATCGACATGATGCAGCCATCCCCACCATTCCGGCGGGACGGCGGACGCATCCTCCCCCTTGTGATAGATGACCCAGCGTTCGTGCCGCTTCAGACCTCCACCGGTCCGGTTGGCCGTGCGGGCCTCATAATAGCACCGGCCATCGGCATCCTTGCCAACCAGCCGGCCCTTGAATCTGGTATAGATACGGGTGCCGAGATTTGCCATGACCCGCAACCTAGCGGCATTTTCCGCGAACACGGCGTCACATCTGCGGGATCGCGCACATATCGTGCCCATATCGCACGCATCACGCCGCGACCGTGCCGCCGCCAATGGCCCCATGCGTCATTCACACAAAGTTATCCCCCATATCCACAATATACAGTGGAATGTATAGTTGCGACTCCCCTTCCACCGGGTTCCGGCCGGATGGCAGGCGGGGATAAACTGCCCCCATGACAGCACGAAGCCACTGGAACGGCGTTCGCATGCGTACCGTGCAGGCCGCCGCGGACCCCGACGATACCCCCCGCACCGTCACACTTCCCGCCGATTGGGACGATACGGCGGCGGAAGCGCTTGCGCGGCTGACGCCGGGCCACCGTCCCATCGACCTGACGCACGAGGCGGCGCGATGGATTGATGACCTGTGCGCGGGCGATACCGCCGGGCCGGCCATCGAACCGGTCGCGCGCTCGCTCTCGTGCCTGCTGCTGCTGCGCCAGGCCGCCCCGACAGAGGCGCTGTGGCACGGGCATTTCGACCGCAGGCCGGGATTTATCGTCAACCTTGCCGCATTCGTGCATCCCGACATCGGCTTCCGTGCCGATGATTTTGTGGCCGCGCTGCGCCTGCTGGCCCGCGTGCTGCGCGCCATCGCGCAACAGAAGGCGGCGCTGCGCAACGGGGAACTGCCGCTTGGTGATCCCGCACCGACCCCGGCCACGATGCCCGATGACCTGGCGGGAACACGCACGATGGTCGCGGGGGAAATCCTGCTGACCAACCTTGATGCCTGCCTTGCGGGCCTTGGCCTTGATTACAATAGCGAGGGCGGACGCGACGCGGCATGCAGCCTTGTCGCGCTGGCGACGCTGGTGGCCCACGCCGGCGAAGGCGCGGACGCCCTGCCCCTGCCGCCCGTGCGCAGCGTCGTCCCCGGCGTGAACCAGATCGCACGCACCGTATGGCAGGATGCGGCGGTGGAAACCGAACGCCCCATGGCGCGGGTGGAAACCGGCTTTTCCGCCCCCGGCCCGATCGACGCACTGCTTGGGGTCGAAGCATGCGGGCTGGCCCCGGCATTTTCCCCCCTGCGTCCGGACGGACGCCTGGCGACAAGCACGCTGGCGCGACTGGCATGCCGTGGCCTGACGCTGGAGGCTGCTTTTGCCGCCACACTGGCGGGCGATGTCGTGCTGCCCCTGCCCGATGCGTCCTCCCACCAGTCGATGTATCGCGCGCTTGCCGGGTTTATCGACCGCATGCCACCACGCCCCGATTGCGTGCGTGACACGTTGCAGACCCGCGCACTGCTGGAACGTGGCGTGCGCCGCCCGCTGCCCCCCCGCCACGGCGGCTTTACCCAAAAGGCCAGTGTAGGCGGTCACCGCCTGTACCTGCGCACTGGCGAATACGAAGACGGGACGCTGGGCGAAATCTCGATCACGCCCACGCGCGAAAGCCCGATGACACGTGGCCTGATGGACAGTCTGGGACAGGCCGTCAGCATCGGCCTGCAATATGGCGCGCCGCTGGAAACCTATATCGAGGCCTTTGCCTACAGCCATTTCGGCCCAGCCGGGACGGTCGAAGGTGATGCGGTTGCATCCTATGCGACATCCATGCTGGACTACGCCTTCAGGGCATTGTCCGATGCCTATCTTGGCCGCAGGCTGCCTGATGCCCCGCATGAGGACAGCATGATGCCGACGCCATCGCCCATGCTGCCGCTGGACCTTCCTGCGCGTGAACATGCCGCACAGGGGCACATGGCCAAGGGACACCCGGCCAATGGGCATTCGAGCGGTGACAATGACGAAACGCCGCCACCGCGACGCGGCAGGCTGCGGCTGGTTGTATGACGGCGCACGTGCGCCAGTGAAAAACAGGGATTGATCCGATGTCCGCACACACCCCCGAAGAGCGCCTCAAGCAGCATGGCATTGTCCTGCCGACGCCTGCCGCCCCGGTTGCCAATTACGTCGCCGCCGTCATCAACGGCTCCTCCCTGATTGTATCGGGGCAGTTACCGCTGGTGGATGGCAAGCTGTATGCCACCGGAAAGCTGGGCGACAATGTCGCAGTGGAACTGGCGGTGGAGGCCGCACGATATAGCATGATCAACGTCATCGCGCAGGTAAAGGCCGCCATTGGCGACCTGTCGCGCGTAAAGCGGGTCGTGCGCCTTGGTGGTTTCATTGCCTGCACGCCTGACTTCACACAGCATGCGACTGTCATGAACGGCGCATCCGACCTGGCCGTTGCCGTGTTTGGCGATGCCGGCCGTCATGCGCGTTCGACCGTGGGCGTGCCCTCCCTGCCGCTGGATTCGGCGGTGGAGGTCGAAGGCCTGTTCGAAATCGCCTGATCCACGATTGCGGGCCTTCCTGTCTAGATGCGAAGGCCCGCCGCACGACATGCGGGGATAACGCGATGTCTTCCACCCGCCCCCCGGCCCGGCCCGGCCTGACCCTTCACCGTCGCATCGCGGAGATTGCAGCCACGCAGTGGGATCTGTGCGCAGGCGACGACAATCCGTTCGTCAGCCATGCCTTCCTCTGCGCGCTTGAAGATAGCGGGTCGGTCGATGCACGCACCGGATGGTTGCCACAGCATATGGTCCTGCGCATGGCCGACGGGTCCATCGCCGCGGTGGCCCCGATGTATGTCAAATCGCATTCATTCGGCGAATATGTGTTCGATCAGCAATGGGCCCGCGCATTCGAGGATGCGGGTGGCGCCTATTACCCCAAACTACAGGTCGCCGTGCCGTTCTCCCCGGTGCCAGGGCCGCGCCTGCTGGTGCGCGCGGACCTGCGCGGGGATGCACACATGGCGCGTACGCTGATTGCGGCCCTGCGGCAGGTCTGTGGCGAACTGGGCCTGTCTTCCACCCATGTGACATTCTGCGAACCGGGCGAATATGACCTGATGGGGGACGAAGGATGGCTTCAGCGGCTGGGGGTGCAGTATCACTGGGACAATCCCGGTTATGGCGGATTTGACGATTTTCTTGGCACCCTTGCCTCGCGCAAGCGCAAGACACTCCGACGCGAACGCCGCGACGCCAACAATTGTGGCCTGGTGTTCGAAACCCTACGTGGCCCCGACATTACCGAGGAACTGTGGGATCATTTCTATCGCTTCTACCTTTCCACCGTGGACCGCAAATGGGGCAGCGCCTACCTGCGTCGCCCGTTCTTCTCCCTTCTGTCGCAACGTCTGGGCGCACGGGTCGTCCTGATGATCGCGCGACAACAGGACGGGACGCCGGTTGCCGGGGCGCTGAACCTGATGGGCCGCGATACGCTCTATGGCCGCAACTGGGGTTGTGAACGTGGCGACTGGCCCTTCCTGCATTTCGAACTCTGTTATTACCGCGCCATGGATTTCGCCATCAGCCACGGCCTGCGCCGGGTGGAGGCGGGCGCACAGGGCGAACACAAGTTGCAACGTGGCTATCGCCCATGCCTGACCCATTCCGCGCACTGGATCGAACATCCGGGCCTGCGCCATGCGGTGGCGGAATTCCTGGGCCATGAACGTACCGCCATCCTTGGCGAGATGCAGGCCCTTGATGCCATGACCCCTTACCGCACATCTGACTGACCCCTGCCGGAAACAGCCTGACGGCGCGGCCGGTATTCCTTTTTTACAGCAGGTATCGTCCAACCCGGACATCGCCTTCCGGCGTCATGTAGCAACGACGGCTCCAGAACGACTGCCCCAGCACATTGTCAATCATATGCGCGCGCTCCCGACAGAGACCTGTCCGTGGCCTGCATGTGCCGCATGCGTCGGTGTTGTAGGGCGGTGTGACGCATGTCATGCGCACGCGCGCATCATGATGGTAGGATGCCCCCGCTCCAGCGCCCCGCACATACGGGCCTGATGACGAGGGAGGAATAACGCCATGCATGCCATGAGACTGAACGCCCCGCACACAGCGCTGCAATGGACGGCCCTGCCGGACCCTGCCCCGGGACCGGGACAGATCCGTGTCAAGGTCGGGGCCTGTGGCGTCTGTCGCACCGACCTGCATGTTGTGGATGCCGACCTGCCCGATGGCACAGATGACGTGGCCATGGCCCCCCTGCTGTGCGCGGGCCTGATCGGATGGCGCTCACTGGTGATCGCAGGCAAGGACGCGCAGAGTATCGGCCTGTACGGGTTCGGCGCCGCCGCCCACATCATCGCACAGGTTGCACTGTGGCAGGGACGCCGGGTCTATGCCTTTACCCGGCCTGGCGATACGAAGACACAGGATTTCGCCCGCGACCTTGGCGCGACATGGGCGGGCGGATCTGATGAGGCCCCACCTGAACAGCTTGACGCGGCGATCATCTTCGCCCCGGTAGGCGCACTCGTGCCTGCTGCGCTGAAGGCCGTACACAAGGCCGGCCGCGTCGTATGCGCGGGCATCCATATGAGCGAGATCCCGGCATTCTCATATGACCTGCTGTGGGAGGAACGGCAGCTTGTCTCGGTCGCGAACCTGACGCGACAGGACGGGATAGACTTCCTCGAACTTGCCCCGCGCGTGGGGGTTCGCACGAAAACCACGCCCTATCCCCTGCGTGATGCCAACCGTGCGCTTGATGACCTGCGCCATGGCCGTTTCGAAGGGGCAGCCGTCCTCGTTCCCTGATACATGCGGATCGCAAGGAATTTTCGCGGCATTGATGAAAATGCAAAATTTCTTCGATGCCCCACCTTCTCCCGAAGCGAGTTGTCCAAAAAGCCTCCCGGCCCAAATCAGGCGGCGCGCCTTGGAACATGTCCGGGAAATCAGGGCGCCAAAAGCAGCCCTGACCGTTTTTTCACGACGCTCCACGGCTGGTCACTGAGATGGGTCGAAGGTGCGTCACGGTCGGGAACGGGCGCGGGCGAGCCTGTCATGAGGGCCCCCGATCATGCGTGACAAGCCGTGCGTGAGCATCCCGCGCAAAGCGACGTTGGGCATGGCCCGTCATTATTGCTGGCATTTCGGGCCATCTTTCTTTATGCACCCCCTTCCCCCATGACGCATGAAGGGCCGGCGGCCTCTCCTCCTGCGTCGCCCTGAATTTACTCTGCCCGGATTGCTTCATAATATGCCGTTTCCTGAAACCCATCCCGCACTTCAGCGCGCGCTGGACGAACAGGGGTATGAAAACCCCACGCCCGTACAGACCGCCGTTCTCGACGTCGCCGCCGACGGGCGTGACCTCCTCGTGTCGGCCCAGACCGGGTCGGGCAAGACGGTCGCCTTTGGCCTGGCGATGGCCGATACGCTGCTGGGCGGTGACGAACGCCTGGGTCCCGCCGGCGCACCGCTTGCGGTTATCATCGCCCCCACGCGCGAACTGGCCATGCAGGTCACGCGTGAACTGACATGGCTGTACGCGGCGGCAGGCGCGCGCATCGTCTCGTGCATCGGGGGGATGGACGCCCGACGCGAGGCACGCGCCCTGCAGATCGGCGCGCATATCGTCGTCGGCACGCCCGGCCGCCTGTGTGACCATCTGTCACGCGGGCGTCTGGTCATGACAGACCTGCGGGTGGTCGTGCTGGACGAAGCGGACGAGATGCTTGACCTCGGCTTTCGTGACGAGCTTGAACAGTTGCTTGACGCGATGCCGAAAACGCGGCGCACACTGCTGTTTTCCGCCACGATCGCGCGCGAGATCGCCTCGCTTGCCAAGCGTTACCAGCATGATGCCCTGCGTATCGACACCCTGTCGGGCACCAAGCAACATGCGGATATCGAATATCGCGCACTGCTGACGGATGCACGGGAAATCATTCCGTCCGTTGTCAATGTCCTGCGCGAAACCGACAGCCCGACGACGATGGTGTTCTGCGCCACGCGTGAACTGGTGCGCCACCTGCAATCCGCGCTGGTGGAACGCGGCTTCTCCTCCGTTGCGCTGTCTGGCGAACTGGGGCAGGCCGAACGCACCCGCGCGATCGACAGCCTGCGCAAGGGCCAGGCCAGCGTCTGCGTCGCAACCGACGTGGCGGCGCGCGGCATCGACATTCCCGCGCTGGCGCTGGTGGTGCATGCCTCCCTGCCGACCGACCCGGCCACCCTGCTGCACCGTTCGGGCCGCACGGGCCGCGCGGGACGCAAGGGCGTCTGCGTCCTGATGGTGCCGGTATCGCAGCGCCGCCGCGCAGAACGTCTGATGATGGGGGCCAAGATTTCGGCCACATGGTCCGCCGTGCCCAGCGCGGAAGAAATCCGTGTGCTTGATACACAGCGCCTGCTGGCGGACCCGGCCCTGTCCGCCGCCGTGCCCGAGGCGGATCATGAACTGATTGCCCGCCTGACGGAAGGCCATTCCCCCGAACAGTTGGCGGCCGCCCTGTTGCGCAGTTATCGCGCACACCTGCCGCAGCCGGAAAACGTGCGCCAGATCACGCCTGACACCCGCGCACCGCGCGCCGAAGGCCCCCGTGCGCCGCGCGAAGGCCGCGATCATGCCCCGCGTGAGCCGGGATCATGGTTTTCCATGAGCGTCGGACGGCAGGACAAGGCAGACCCGAAATGGCTGGTGCCGCTGATCTGCCGCCTTGGCGGGGTGCGCAAGTCCGATATCGGCGCGATTCGCATCGCCGATACGCAGACCCTGTTCGAAATCACGCCTGATACGGCGGAAAAGTTCAGTTCCTGCATCGCCGCGATCGACAATGACGAGGTGCAGATCGCCCCGGCATCCGCCCCCCCCGGTGGCGGCATGGGCCCGCGCCGTTCCATGGGGCCGCGTGGCCCTGGTGGACGCCCGCCCGCCGGTGCCCGTCGTCCGCGTCCCTTTGGTGGCGGGGGTGGGCATGGTGGCCCGCGTGGGGGCGCACCCGGATCGTCACGCAAGCGCAGCGCACGACCGGCCTGAACGGTCTGACCTGACGGCGTTCCGAAACAACTAAAAGAGTGTTTGAAAACAACTCATTGATAAAAAACAAGAGAAGTGTTTGGGTGCCGCCTTTTTTTAAAAGGCGGCGTCTTCTGAAGCTTTTTGAAAAAAGCTTCACCAAAAACT
>NZ_BANE01000289.1 GCF_000964405.1 Novacetimonas hansenii JCM 7643 | reverse complement strand
GTGAAGCTTTTTCTAAAAAGCTTCAGAAGACGCCGCCTTTTTCGCTCAAAAGGCGGCACCCAAAAAAATTTCCCTGTTTTTTATCAATGATTTGTTTTCAAACACTCTCTTGGTCCGGGCCTGTCTGGTCATGCCCCATCGCGGGAACTTCCCCCGGCAATGGCCTGTTTGTTGGGGCAGGCCACAGCGTATCGGGATCTCTTGTGCATGGTTCGGCGTCCAGGAACACCGCAATGTGGTGGAATGGGGGGCAGATCATGCGCAGCCCCCAATGCACGATAATTCCCGACAGGCCTGAAAAATTATTTATATTTGATATGTTGGCGCCCTTCAGATGAACAGCGATGCCAGCAGCGTGAAAAGCAGGCCCAGTACAGCGATCAGGGTTTCCACGACCGACCATGTTCGGATGGTCTGTCCCACTGTAAGACCCAGATATTCCTTGATCTGCCAGAAACCCGCATCGTTGAGCGGACCAAGCGCCACCGAGCCAGCCCCCGTGACAATCACCATCAGTTCAGGTGACACGCCATGGGAATGCAACAGGATCGGCCCCACGATTCCCGAGGCCGTACTCATGGCCACGGTGGCGGACCCCGTGGCCACGCGCACCACGACCGCCAACAGCCATGCCAGCACCAGCAACGGCACATGCGCGCCAAGTGCCAGTGTGGTGATGGCCGATGAAATCCCGCTATCGACCAGTTCACGGCCGAAACCGCCCCCTGCACCGACCAGCAGCATGATCAGGGCGGTGGGGGCAAGGCAGTCATTGGTGAATTTCAGGATTGTCGCACGTGAAAACCCGCGCGCCACCCCCAGCACGTAAAATGACAGCAGCGTCGCGATCAACAGCGCGATATCGGTATTGCCGATGAAATGCAGGAACGTATTGGTGCCGCCACCCGGCCGCGACACGAGATCGGCTACGGATCCCGCCAGCATCAGTATAACCGGGCACAGAATCGAAAAGACCGTGGTCATGAAGGGCGGCAGGTTGGCGGGTGCTTCATTATTGACGAACTGGCTGGCAAGCGCGGCCTCGTTCGTTGTGCCGATTCGGGGGGTGATGAACCGGGCATAGACAGGCCCGGCAAGTGCCGCGATGGGCGTGCCAATCACGGCACCCCACAGGATCGTGCGGCCCGTATCGGCATGATAGGCCGCCAGTGCCAGCAGGGTTGCCGGATGGGGCGGTACCATTGCATGCGTGACCGAAAGTGCCGCCCCCATCGGCAGCGCCACCATCAGCAGCGGCGTGCGTGTTCGCCGCGCAAGTGTGAAGGCCAGCGGGATAAGCAGGACGAACCCGACTTCGAAAAAGACCGGCAGTCCAACCAGAAGGCCAATGACCATCATGGCCCAACTGACGCGGCGTTCGCCTGCAATGCGGGTGATGGTCAGCGCGATCTGATCCGCACCGCCTGATTCCGCCAGCATCTTGCCCAGCATCGTACCCAGCGCGATGACGGTGGCGACATGGCCCAGGACCTTGCCCGCGCCTTCTTCGAACGAGGAAATGGCCTTTTGCGGCGGCATGCCCGCGCACAGCGCCAACAGCACCGATACGCTGAACAGCACGATGAACGGGTTGATCCGGCAACGCCCGATCAGCACGATCACGGCGAGTATGGCCATGACGGCAATGGTAACGGCAAGAAAAGGAGACATTATCACATCTGAAAATTATTATTATCGTGAGTGGCTTGACGCGGTTTGTATCACAATATGGCAGGGTGTGCGGGATTGCATGCGTGGTGCATGCATAACGTGGGGAATGTCCGGGGGGATGCGTGTTCGTGTGCATCCGTGTCGGGATGGTGACTGGAAAAATTAATCCTTTGCCATAAGCTGTCGGGACATGCCCGCCAGGGGATACCCGCGTCGCGGCATTATTCGAGCAACGACAACAGTTGCAAATAACAAGACAGAATGAAAGCCACCGGCGCTTTCAGCATAAAAACCGGATAAGGAAACTGTCATGTCGTCACTTCAGCCCCCGGCACCAGCAACACGCGACGATGGGGCGGGATCATCGGAATTCCTGGCCCGTTCCGTGGGGGTCAGTCTGCTGGCGGCCCTTGCCGGGTTGATGTTCGGCCTTGATACCGGGGTGATCGCCGGGGCGCTGACATTTATTGGCGATGAATTCCATGCCTCCGCACAGATGCAGGAATGGATCGTCTCCTCCATGATGGCTGCCGCAGCCGTGGGATCGATCATCGCGGGGAACCTGTCGTTCCGTTTCGGCCGGCGCAAGGCGCTGATGGGGGCGGCGATCCTGTTCTTGCTCGGGTCGATCACCTGTGCGCTTGCGCCGTCTGTCGTGGTGCTTGTCATCGGTCGCATCTTCCTCGGCCTTGCGGTCGGGATCGCGGCTTTCACCGCACCGCTCTATATTTCCGAGGTGGCGATGGAATCAGCGCGCGGGTCGCTGATCTCATGCTACCAGCTTATGATGACACTGGGTATTTTCCTTGCCTATGTGGTGGACAGTTTCCTGTCCTATGGCGGGCACTGGCGATGGATGCTGGGGCTGATGACGTTGCCGGCGGTGGTGTTTTGCATCGGATGCCTGTTCCTGCCCGACAGTCCGCGCTGGCTGATGATGCGTGGGGATACGCGCCATGCACGGCTTGTCATGCGCTATCTCCGCTCCAGCCCGCAGGAGGCGGATCGTGAAATTGACGATATCGCCAGCGAGCTGAAGAAAGAACACACAAACGTGTGGACCTTTTTTCGCACCAACCCAAATTTCCGCCGCTCCGTCGGGCTGGGCATGCTGTTGCAGGTGATGCAGCAACTGACGGGCATCAATGTGCTGATGTATTATGCGCCCAAGGTGTTTCAGGCCGCGCATTTCGGGGTTGCCGCCTCCACCTGG
Source organism: Novacetimonas hansenii JCM 7643 (assembly GCF_000964405.1). Classification (GTDB taxonomy): domain Bacteria; phylum Pseudomonadota; class Alphaproteobacteria; order Acetobacterales; family Acetobacteraceae; genus Novacetimonas; species Novacetimonas hansenii. The sequence continues at coordinate 5,086 of NZ_BANE01000289.1, read as the reverse complement.
TCCACGGCGATCATCGGGCTGGTCAACATGGCGGCCACGGGGCTTGCGATCATGTTCATTGACCGTTGGGGGCGGCGGCCTCTGCTGTTGCTGAGTTGCGTTGTCATGACGCTGAGCATGGCGGTCGCGGGGGGGCTGGTCGCGATGGGGGCCTCGACCCTGCCGCAGGAAATCGGAATGGTGGCGGCATTGTTGCTGTTTGTCGCGGGGTTCGCCATGGGGGCGGGGCCGCTGGTATGGACGCTGTGTTCTGAAATACAGCCATTGCGGGGACGTGATTTCGGGATTGCATGTTCGACATTTACGAACTGGGCCGCCAACTGGCTGATCAGCAATACGTTCCTTTCGGTGCTCGAAGGGTTGGGAGAGGCACGGACCTTCTGGCTTTTTGCGCTGATGAACGCGATATTCATCGTCATTACCCTGGGCTTCGTGCCAGAAACCAAGGGCGTCTCCCTCGAAGCGATCGAAGATCACCTGATGCAGGGACGCAGGCTGCGTGACCTTGGCCGCTGATATGGCATGATCGGGGCGTTGTGCACCTTTGATGGAAGAAACATGATTATCCGGACTGACGAAACATTCGATATCGACACGCCCTCTGGCCGGATGCGCCTGCATGTCTTTCGTCCCATGGCGGAAGGGCGTTTTCCGGGCATCGTGCTATTTTCCGAGATTTATCAGGTCACAGCCCCCATACGCAGGCTCGCGGCCATGGTGGCGGGACAGGGATATGTCGTCGCTGTGCCCGAGGTATATCACGAGTACGAACCCGCGGGCACGGTCCTGGCCTATGACAAGGTCGGCACGGATCGGGGCAATACCCTGAAATATGCCAAGCCCCTTGCGGCATATGACGATGATGCATGCGCGGCGGTCTCATGGCTGATGGAAGAATGCGCGGCCTGTTCAGGGCGTGTGGGCACACTTGGCGTATGTCTTGGCGGGCATCTTGCATTCCGGGCGGCGTTCGATCCGCGCGTGCGCGCGGCGGCATGTTTTTATGCCACCGATATCCATAGTGCTTCCCTTGGGGAGGGAAAGCATGATGATACGTTGGCGCGCCTGCCTGAGCTCCGCGGTGAGGTGATGATGGTGTGGGGACGTCAGGACCCGCATGTGCCATTCGCAGGGCGGCAGTTGATCCGCGAACGGATGGAACAGGCGGGCACGCGTTATGAATGGCATGAATTCAATGCGCAGCATGCCTTCCTGCGTGACGAGGGGCCACGGTACGACGCGGCGCTCTTTTTACAATGTATGGATATGGCCGGGGCCTTGTTCCACCGTAACCTGACATGAGTGCGGGGGCAGTACGCCCCCATGTGCATCAAGGGCTGCGTGCCTGCGTCAGGACATGCCGCGCGTCAGCAACCCTGCGAGCAACACCAGCGCCACGGCAAGGCCGGTTTCGCGGTTAAAACGGAACAGGCGCAGGCATTGCGGTGCATCGTGTTCATCAAGACGCATGACCTGCCAGGTCAGCAGCGCGGCGGGCACCGGCAGGCCGGCCCAGAATCCCCATCCCTGATGTGACAGGACAGCCGCCGCCGCAATCCCCGCCAGTGCGAGGGCGTAACATGTCCCGACAAACCCACGTGCCCTGCGTGCCATCAGGCGCGACGTGGATTTGACGCCAATGCGGGCGTCGTCTTCCATATCCTGAAAGCCATAGATCGTATCGAACCCCAGTTGCCACACGATGGTCGCGGCATAGAGCGCGCCTTGCGCAAGGTCGATCCGGTCCGCTGCCGCCGCGTATCCCAGTGGCGCGCCAAACCCGAATGTAAATCCCATCACCAGTTGCGGCCACCATGTCACCCGCTTGGCCAGCGGGTAAAGCGCCACCAACAGCAGCGACGATGCACCCAGTGCCCGCGACAGGGGATTGAGGCACATCAGGATGTTAAACCCGATCAGCAGCAGTGCGAGCAGGAACAGCCCGGCTTCGCGCATGCGCAGCGCACCGCTGGCCAGTGGCCGTCCGGCAGTGCGTGCAACCATGCGGTCGATATCACGATCCCACATGTCATTGACCACGCACCCGGCTGCACGCATGACGATGCTGCCGATACCAAAAAGCACGATCAGGCGAAGACGTTCGCGCGGGGCCACATCAGCGGGCAGCAGGATGCCCCAAACCCCCGGCAGGAACAGCAGCCATGTCCCGATGGGACGGTCAAGCCGCGCCAGCAGGGCATAAGGGCGCAGTGGGGCCGGAAGGCGGCCGATCCAGCCGTCAGTACGGATGTCGGTATGCGACGCAGGCTGGGTCACTGCATGTATTCTCCCGGCGATAAGGCCCGACATGACGATGACGCCGGGCGACCTGACTGCTAATGCGGACACAGATGGGCCGGATGATCGTGCGTGGTCAAGTCCGGGCCGAGACGATAGCCGAGACGATAGCTGATACGATGGCCGATATGATGGCGGCCCCGAAACGGGCCACAGATGCGCCATAGACCAAAGGAAACATCATGAGGGACAGCCCCCGCCTGTTCATGGACCCACAGGCATTTCCACCCATGTGCCCTGATGCGGTGATCCGGTTGGAACCGGACCGGGCACATTACCTGGGTAATGTGCTGCGCCTGTCCGCGGGCGGGCGCGTGGTTGTGTTCAATGCCCGCGATGGTGAATGGTCCGCGACCATAGAGGTGCTGCGCCGTGATCGTGGGGAAATCCGTCTGGTGCATATGGACCGCCCGCCAAGGGTGACGCAGGGGCCTGGGATCATGTTCGCGCCGTTGAAACGCGATGCGACCGAAATGATCATCCGTATGGGAACGGAACTGGGTGTGGAATGCTTTTATCCGGTCATTACGGAACGCACGAATACCCATCGCCTGAACGAGGGGCGCCTGTCTGCTATTGCGCGCGAAGCCAGCGAGCAGTGCGAACGCCTTGATGTTCCCGCCATCGCCCCGATCCGGCCGATGATGGAGGCGATTGCGCATGCCCCCACTGATATGCAACTGTTTGTCGCACTGGAACGTCTGGACCCCACGGCGCAGGAAAGCGAAGTTCCCCGTGCGTGTCCCGGCGATGCCCTGCTGATTGGTCCAGAAGGCGGTTTTTCACCGCGTGAACAGGACTTCCTGCGTGGGCGGCCCGCAACGCGTCTGTTGTCGCTGGGGCCGCTTGTCCTGCGGGCCGATACGGCGGCGGCGGCGGGGCTGGCCCTGATGGGGGCTGGTATCCGTATGGGAATGGCCGGATAGGGAGAGGTCCGACCGTTCTCTGGCATAGGGACCAAATCCGGTCCACAATGGTTTTGCATTCTTTCTGTAACGAGGATTCCCGCCACGTCATGTCCAATCCTGGCGATCAAGATATAACTCCGATCGAATCGGTTACCCAACTGGCCAGCCTGCTGGCGCAGGGGTCAAAACCACAAGATGCGTGGCGGATCGGCACGGAACATGAAAAATTCGGTTTCATCCGCCCCCAGGCCACGCCAGCGGGGCGCAGCCCATGGCTGCCACCACCATATGAGCCCGATGGCATCCATGCCGTCCTGTCGGCCCTGCAACAGGGCGAAGGCAGGGCGTGGCACGATATCCGCGACAAAGGGGCGCTGATCGGCCTGAAGGGGGCTGAGGCGCACAAGGGGGCCTCAATCTCCCTTGAGCCCGCGGGACAGTTCGAGCTGTCGGGTAAACCGCTGGCGACACTGCATGAAACCCGGACGGAGATGGACGGGCATTTCAACAGCCTGCATCCCATCTGTGAGCGGCTTGGCATTGGGTTTGCGCCGCTGGGGTTTCATCCCTTCGCCCGGCGCGGGGACATGCCCACCATGCCCAAGAGCCGCTATGCCATTATGCGTGACTACATGCCAAAGGTCGGCACGCTGGGGCTGGACATGATGCTGAGGACCTGCACGGTGCAGGTCAATCTTGATTTCGCATCCGAACAGGATATGGCACGCAAGCTGCGTGTCTCCCTTGCGTTGCAGCCAGTGGCGACAGCACTTTTTGCGAATTCACCATTTTACGAGGGCCACCCCAATGGCCTTCTGTCGAACCGTGCTCATGTCTGGACCGACACGGATAACCGGCGTTCGGGAATGCCCGTCGAATTCTTTGCCCCTCATTTCGGGTTCGAGGCATATGTCGAATGGCTGCTGGATGTGCCGATGTATTTCATCATGCGCGATGGCAGGATTCATGATGTGGCGGGCCGGTCCTTCCGCGCATGGATGAACGGTGAATCCCAAAAGGGGCTGGAGGGCCTGACCCCGACCATGGGTGATTTCGAAGATCACATGACCACCGCCTTTACTGATGTCCGGCTGAAGCAGTTTCTTGAAATGCGTGGTGCGGATGCCGGGTCGCCCGAAATGATGCTGGCGCAGTCGGCATTGTGGGTTGGTCTGCTGTATGATGATGCCGCGCTGGCGGCGGCTGATGCCCTTGTGCATGAACAGCCGTGGGAGAGTTATGTCACCCTGCGCGCCGAGGTGCCGCGTCTGGGTCTGCACGCGCCATGGGCGGGCGGAAGTGTGCGTGATCTGGCAAAGCGTATGGTCGATATCGCCACGGATGGCCTGCATGCCAGGGCGCAAAAGGACGCCACCGGACGTGATGAGGCGCATTACCTCGACCCCTTGCATGAAATTACTTCAGGCGGCCCGACACAGGCCGAAGCATGGTTGCAGGCCTATCATGGTCGCTGGGGTAGGGATGTAACCCGTATTTTTGACGAAGCGGCGATCTGAACTGTTTCAGGTGGGATCATCGCCAGTCAATGATCCCATCCGTTATTGAAAAAGCGCCTGTTAATAAAACAGGCGCTTTTTTCATGGGATGTGCGTTAAGATGGCCTGTGGCTGCGTATGGTCTGTCTGTTGTCTTATGCAGAGATATTTTTGAATATCGTATGATTTTATAAGAGACTGTTTGAAAGTCCATGCGCGGTAACATCCTGAAATTATAAAAGTTTTTGGTGAAGATTTTTTCAAAAATCTTCGAAAGATACTGCCTTTTTGAAAAAATCAGTGCCCAAAGAACTTTTCTTTTTTTATCAACGGCCTGTTTCTAGAGCGTTCTGTGATTAGATTGATGCATATCCTGAGTTTTTG
>NZ_BANE01000290.1 GCF_000964405.1 Novacetimonas hansenii JCM 7643 | reverse complement strand
GAATAGCGGTCGCCATGGCGAAAAACTCCATGACGGGCGGACAGAAGACTCTCTCCTACCCTCTCAACCCGTCACGAAAATCCGCGCAGCCCTCTGACTCTGACGGCTTCACCTAAAAAAACAGATCTGCTTTCCCAACAGAATTGGTTGAAGTCCGAGATCAGCCGTGAACGGCATCGAATAAAAATTTTCGTCTCTCAAATTTAAACTCGCTCACAATTTTTGAATTTTTCTCACAGGCCCATTCGAACTCTGACGGCTAAACGTATAAAATAATACTATATATATTAGACGGAAATATACGCCACAAATCAATAAACTCATTATGTAATAATATTAATATACACGTATTAATTATTATTACTAATATTCGCAAGGAAACTCAAATGGATCAACGTAAACTTGGGATAAGTGGGCCAAAAGTTTCGGCTTTGGGTTTTGGGTGCATGGGCATCAGCGCCAGTTATTCAACACAATTATCGAGCACCGAGGGCATAATACCAATTTGTTTTTGCTATGACCCATGAGCCCAGTCGCG
>NZ_BANE01000291.1 GCF_000964405.1 Novacetimonas hansenii JCM 7643 | reverse complement strand
ACCCAAAAACTTTTCTTTTTTATCAATGATTTGTTTTCAAACACGTCCTGACACTCATCCCGCGTCACGCCGCATGCCAGAGTAAGGCGGCATAAATGCGCCTTATCCACAGATTCTGGGGAAGGATTTACGCACAATCCTGTGGATAACACGTGTGCGCCCCCTGAATCATGGGGGGCGACAGGGGGTCATGCGCCCCCGTCCCCCTGCAGGTCGCGTGCGGCATCGGCGGCATCGGCGGCGCGGCTTTCGCCCATGTCGCTGGCCCATGCCTCCACCTCCTGATCCACCCGCGCCAACGCCGTGCGCACGGTGTCACATTCATCATCCAGATACCCCAGAAGGTCGGCCCCATCATACGCCCCCTCAAACCGGGTGGCCGACAGTTCGGACCGGATCTGTGACAGGCGCAACAGCCGTGCCCGCAACTGCGCCACATACCGCACCGCCCAGCGCGGATGGTCCGCACATATAGTGTCCATCTCTCCCCCACCATGCATGCGTATCGTCCCTGACATCCTGTTACAGGGGCATAATGTGCATTTTTTATATACAAATGCACAAGACCAAACTCCCCCCCATACCGTCACACACGCCCCCTCCCCGCGTGCGCCGGACCCGTTCAATACGTTGTAATCAAAGGGTTTCGTCCTTTTTCAGGGCGGGATGCAAGGGCGTTTGGGGCGCGCATCCGGCCTTCTGGCGATGTGCAGAATTTTCGCTTGCATTTTGTGTGTCTTTGTCGCACACCATTTTGTATGAAAAAAATGCACATACAGCCGGCCCCTGTTCCGGCCCCCCACACCCGGCGCGCGCCCTTGCGCCCGGGCCTATCGCACCGCACGCGGCCACCGCGCATTGACTGGTCCCGGCTGGACCCACAGGTTGCGCACCTGCGGGACAGCGGGCTGAGCAATCGGGAAACGGCGCGTCGGCTGAACCTGAATGTCAAGACGATGGAAACCCGCCTGCGGCACCTGCGGCTGCATCAGGCGGCGACGCATATGGCCTTGCGCGGGGACGAAGTACGGCGCGCCTGCCTGAACTGTGACGCGGCGTTTATTGCGGATGGGCGTTTCCTGCGGCTGTGCCCCACCTGCCGGACGATGTTCGGATGAACGCGCCCCCCGACATGACCGCCCCGGCCCCGTTATCACCGCCGGATTGTGACCTGCGCGGGTATGAGTTCATGCCCCTGTTCGGGCATCGGCTGTTTTGCGGGCCGTTATATACCCAATGCACCGATGCGGAATTCCGCGCCGCGCTGCGCCTGTGGTGGTCGGCATGGAATCAGGTGCCCGCAGGCAGCCTGCCGATGGAGGATCGCGCACTGGCGACGCTGGCTGATTTCGGGCGCGATGTGCGGGCATGGCGGCGGGTGCGCGCACGGGCGCTTGACGGGTTTGTCGCCTGTTCGGACGGACGCCTGTACCATCCGTTACTGGCGCGCGAGGCCACACGCGCCCATGTGGGGCGGGTCCGGGCGCAACGGCGTCGCAATGATGATGCCGAACGCCTGCGCCGGTGGCGGGGGACACGGTCTGACCCGCCCGATACCCACCCCGACCCCACACCCGCGAAACGCGTTTCATCCGGCGTGGACAGGAACAGCGAGAGTGAGAGTAAGAGTGAGAGTGAGAGTGAGAGTGAGCCCCCCGCCGCGCCGTACGCGGCGCGTCCGCCGGTCCCCGGCGCGGCGACGGCTGACATGATGCCCCCCGATGCAACGCGAACCCGGAATATGGCGGCGATGGTGGCGCAAGCGGGGGACCTGACGGGACGCGGCCCGCGACAGGCACGGGCGCTGGTGGGGCAATGGATGAAGATGGCCGGTGACGATGCCGCGACGCTCGGCGGGGTGCTGCATGACGCCTGTGTGCTGCGCCCGGCGGACCCGGTGGCATGGGTGGTCGCGTCCCTGCGCCAGCGCACCGGCGACGGCCCCGCGCACGCACGCGACACGCGGCTGGCGGCATGGGACGCCATACCGGACCTGCACGGGATATGACGATGCATGACATGACCGACCCACACGCCACCCCCATTCCCGCCGTGCCGGACGGATGCGCATGGCGTCCGGCGGCGGGGGATGTCGCGGGCCTGCTGGCGGCCATGCGCGCGGGGATGACCATCCTGCCACGCGACCTGACGCCCGCACGCCTGCACGCCCTGCGCACGCAGATGGCCCATGCCGATAACGCCGCCCGCCCCGCGCCGCCGGTCGTCATTGCCGCGTGGCTGAAGAAACTTGCCCCGCTGGTCAGCAATCCCCCACCCACGGCGCAGGTCGTGGGACAGACCGCCGCCATTGCCGAAGTCTGCGCCGATATCCCGTTCGGGGCATGGACACCCGCCACCCGCATGGCCTGGTGCCGACAGCCGCCGCGCAACGGATATCCCGTGGGCGCACGCTGGCCCGCGCCCGGCGAACTGCATGCCCTGCTGTACCCAACAGCACAGCGCATCCGCACGGAACAACATAATTTGCGGCGGCTGCTGACATTGCGGGAACGGGAATGACCCATTGGAAACCGTGACTTCGTCAACAGATCAGGGTGCGGGGAACATGCGTCCCGCCGAGGCCGGGCGGAGCCGCGGAGAGGGCGACTGTTTGAAAAGTCAGGCGTGACAACATCCTGAAATCATAAAGGTTTTTGGTGAAGCTTTTTCCAAAAAGCTTCGAAAGACGCCGCTTTTTTGGAAAAAGGCGGCACCCAAAGATTTTTCCTGTTGTTTATCAATGGGTTGTTTTCAAACACTCTCTAAATGCGACATTCAGGGGCTTTGCCCCCACACCCCCACCAAAGGGTATTCCCCTTTGGAAACCATGACTTTTCGGCCGATGTCCCTGCTGCCTTATGCCATCGCGTTTTTTCAGGAGTCTTCATATGCCCCGTCTTTACACCGCCACCACCGCGCGTCCCGACATGGGCGCCCCCGGTCCAGCCGCGCGTGCGCGCGAGGTTGTGTCCGACATGGTCGTCACCACCCCCCGCACCCCGGCGCAGGCCGTGCGGCGAGTGCGGTGTGAATGTATGCTCGACCGGCTGTTTTACCGCGCCAACAGCGCCATAGATCCCGCACAGTATCGCGCGGGCCTGCGCTTTCGCGGCCTGTGGACGCGTGCGGCGCGGCAGACACCGTTAACACAGTCCTATCGCCCCACAACGGGCGACGCCCGCGGCCCGGCGGGCGGGCATGACCCGGTCACGTGGGCGGTGCTGGAGCTGAACGAAGCCCTGTCCTGCCTGAGCGCCGCGCAACGCCGCGCCGTCATCGCCACATGCGGCATGGATGAACCCACCGGCCTGCGCACGCGCACGCTGCGCGCGGGACTGGATGCGCTGGACATATTCTGGCGCAGGGCAAGCAGCTGATCTCCGCCGGTTGGAAAATACAGGACGGCCTGAACACAACGCATGGACAGGAGACAGAAAATGCTTCGGACCCTGCCTTTTGCAAAGGCGCTGTTTTGTAAAGATTGCCGCCGAAATTTTCATGATTCCGATCACTGGCCTGCGCTGACACCCCCAACATTCCAATATCCCTTGGGGGACGAAAACACCCCCGGCCCCACCAGAAGATTGCCTGAAAACAGACCAGCAATAAAAAACAAGAAAAGCGTCAAAAAACCCTTATGATTTCAGCATGTTATAAATCCCCACATTTCAAACATCCTGTGAAAGTCACGGTTTCCAAAGGGCAATGCCCTTTGGTGGGGGTTCGGGGGCAAAGCCCCTGAGTAAAGCAAGCCCCCCTGAAGCACCCCCCCCCCCCCC
>NZ_BANE01000292.1 GCF_000964405.1 Novacetimonas hansenii JCM 7643 | reverse complement strand
TTCCAAAAAGCTTCAGAAGACGCCGCCTTTTTCGATCGAAAGGCCGCACCCAAAGACTTTTCTTGTTTTCTATCAATGCGTTGTTTTCAAACACTCTCTTAAAGATCCTGATTAAACACAGCCAGGTTCCTGACGGGCGCAGTTGCCCCCAAAGCCCTGGCCAAGGCTTTGCCGTCTTGTTGGCGGCATAGACCGGGCAGGCTGTTGCAACAGCCGTCTGGTATCCCCCCTCACCATGGCGTGATGCGCACATCCGGTACGGAATGATAGGATGATTTCACATCCCCTCCCGTCATTGCCCGAGGAAACCGCATGCGCCCGTTCCGTCCCCGCACCACCGGCCATCGCGGCGTCCTGCCGCCCCTGCTGCTTGGCCTTGCGCTCTGTCTTGGCGCGGGCGTCACGCAGGGCGGGGCCGCCACCCCGACACGCACCGAATCCCCCGCACTGAAGGTCGCCTATACATCCCAACGGGTCATGAACGCGGTGGCCGTATCCGATGACGGGCGGGTATTTGTCTCCTTCCCTTACTGGGGCGGGGGCGATACGCCCGGGCCGACGGTGGCCGAACTTTCCCCCGACGGCACGGCCCACCCCTATCCCGATGCGAAATGGAACGACTGGGCCACGTCGCATGACAATGACCATGCGTTCGTGCGCGTCAATGCGATCCGCTTTGGTCCCGACGGGAAATTATGGGTCGTGGATTCAGGGGAGGCCAATGTCGGCGGCGCCCCCAATCCCCCCACCGGGGCAAAGGCCAAGCTGGTGGTGATCGACATCACCACCGGGCAGGTCGTCCGCACCATCAGCCTTGCCGCCGCCAGTACGCCCCATACCTATATCGACGACCTGCGCTTCCACGGTACAACCCTGTTCCTGACGGATGCGGGCGATCCGGGGCTTGTGGTGGTGGACATGAAGACCGGGCAACAACGGCGGGTGCTGGAACATGCACGTTCCACCACCGACGAACGCCCGATGTATGCCGAAGGACAGCTTCTGATCAGCAACGGCAGGCCCGCGCGCGTCCATGCGGACCAGCTTGAGGTCTCCCCCGATGGGACCAGGCTTTATTTCCAGCCGAGTTCAGGCCCGATGTGGGTCGTCCCCACCGCCGCGCTGGAGGATGCACATCTGTCGCCCGCCGCGCTGGAAAAGCAGGTACGCCTGTTCCATGACACCCCCACCACCGGGGGGACAGCCATTGACGGGGATGGCAACCTGTATGTTTCGGACACCAACCTGTTGCGGGTCCTGCGCATCACGCCCACGGGGCAGGTTTCGACGCTGGTGGCGGACAGGCGGCTGGTCTGGGCTGATGCCATGTGGATCGCCCATGACGGCGCGTTGTGGATTCCTGCCGTGCAACTGAACCGGACGGCCACGTTCGAACGCGATGGCCGGTCGCATCTGGAACTGCCTGTCACGATCTATCGCATGGACCTGCACCTCCGTCCCGTGCGATAGGGCCGGCGGGATATCACCACCCCATAAACGCGTCCGGGCGTCACCCACGGGTCAGGAATATGGTGCTTTATCCCGGCACCAGAACGGAAACGCCATGCAGGCCAGTGACAAAACCGGCGCCCGTGGCCTCCCCCCCGGACAGGGTGGCAAGATCCGACAGGGAATAATCGTTCAGCGCATCGACGAAGGCCGCATGCGCCATATCGAACATCGGCGCAAACGCGCCCTCTTTCGGGGTCATGGGGCGTACGGCCTCGATACTGCGGATGACGTCCCCGATACGGACACGCGCGGGATCCTTGCGCAGGCGCAGGAAACCTTCGCCTGTGGTGGCATGTTCAATCAGGCCACAATGGTGCAGGTCCTGCAGGACGCCTGCGACCTCACGCGTGGACAGGCCGCACCTGCCCGATATCTCCTGAACACATGCAGGCATGCCGGATTGCGTCATGCAGATCAGGAATTTCACTGCATGGTCTGTGTGTAAGGAAAGCTGCATCTAATTTTGCATCTCGCACGCAATGACTGAGCCTGCGACGCCATGTCGCAAGGGCACTATTTATATAAAATCCGCCAACAGACAACACATTAGACCAGTCTCTTATAACCGCGCCGATCCATCCGCGTCCCTGCCGCCAGATCCACAGAACAGGACTTTACCGCCATAACCTGGCAGGATTCGGGCAGGGACACACACATCCTCATGCCCGTCCGTCCGGCTTCGCGCATTTTGTAATATCCACGTGACGGACGCTGCATGACGGACGCTGCGGGGGGCCTATCGACCGGGATGCACCGCTTTCTTTCGCATGCGCCACGATCCCTGCGCGGATGTCCCCCGGCCATGCCACCGTGCGGGAACGCGGCGATCCGTATCACGCCCGTACGTGGCGACGGGCCTTGGTAAAACGCGCCACGCGGTGATATGACCGCAGCACGGATATCGCCAGATCCAGACGAAAAAGGACCATCCCTCCCCATCCCCTGCCGCCGCGACGGCGGGGAGGGCGCTGGCATGGCCCGCCCCATCATGACGGAAAACGGACTTTTCATGAACGCGCCCCCTCCCTGCCTGAGCATCGAGCCCATCACCGCACCGCTGAAGGGGCGCGTGGTCCTGCCGGGGTCGAAATCCGTGACCAATCGCGTCCTGCTGCTGGCGGGACTGGCGCGCGGCACGTCGCAATTGACCGGTGCCCTGAAAAGCGACGACACCCTGTACATGGCGCAGGCCCTGCAACAGATGGGCATCAGCGTGGAACAACCCGACGCAACCAGCTTTGTCGTGCGTTCAGACGGAACGCTGCACGCGCCACAGGCCCCGCTGTTCCTGGGCAATGCGGGCACGGCGGTACGCTTCCTTACGGCGGCAAGCGCGCTGGTGCGCGGTACGGTGGTCGTGGGGGGCGACGCCAACATGGCGCGCCGCCCCATCGCCCCGCTGGTGACTGCGCTGCGTGCGCTGGGCATTGACGCCAGCGCGCCAAGCGGTTGCCCCCCCGTCACCATCCACGGCACCGGTCTGCTGTCGGGGGGGGAAGTGGAAATCGACGCCAGCCTGTCGAGCCAGTATGTCTCCGCGCTGCTGATGATGGCGGCATGCAGCCGCACCCCCGTGCGCATCAGCCTGTCCGGACCGCATATCGGGGCACATGGCTATATCGGGCTGACCATCGCGGCGATGCGCGCCTTTGGCGCCAGCGTCACATCCGGCGACGACGCGTCATGGACGGTCGCACCGGGCGGATATACCGCAACCGATTTGCGCATCGAACCCGATGCCTCCGCCGCAACCTACCTGTGGGCGGCGCAGGCCCTGTCGGGCGGGGAAATCGACATCGGTTTCCCCATTGGCGATTTCACACAGCCCGATGCCGCCGCGTGGCACGTGATCCAATCCTTTCCCCACATGCCCGCCGTAATCGACGGATCGCAGATGCAAGATGCGATCCCCACCCTTGCGGTCATGGCCATGTTCAATGAAACGCCGGTGCGCTTTGTCGGGATCGAGAACCTGCGCGTCAAGGAATGCGACCGCACGCATGCGCTCGCCACCCAGATGCAGCGCATCAATCCCGCCTATGCGCGTGAGGCAGGCGACGACCTTCTGGTCTTTCCGCATCCCGACCCCGCCAACACCGCAAAGGACGTGCGGATCGAAACATATGACGATCATCGCATTGCCATGTCCTTCGCCCTGGCGGCACTGAAAATCCCGGGGCTTTCGATCCTCAATCCCGGCTGCGTGGGCAAGACGTTCCCCGCTTACTGGGATACGCTAAGGGCACTTGGGGTAAGCATCAGCCCCGGCTGATGACAAGACAGGGGTTTGTCCCGATGTAACCTGCGGTGGGGGCGGATGCCGGACTTTCAGGGGCTTTGCCCCCGATCCCCCACCAAAGGGCGACGCCCTTTGGGAACCATTACTTTTCCTGTTTGATGATCGCTTCGGCTGCGGCGACGGCGGTATGCAGTTGCATATGGATATTGGAAAGGCCCACCACCGGGGTTATCCGGTGGCGATCCATATCGGCCCGCAGATAGGGACTGACCCTGCCAAAGATCACGCTTACACCACGCGTGCGCAGGGCAGTGAACAGGTCACGCAGGTCACTGGCAGCGGAAAAGTCGATATCCGTAATGGCGCTGGCATCCACCACCAGACATGACAGCGGCACCGGCGTCCCCTCCACCATCATCCGCACATCCCCGACAAATCGCGCGGAATTGGCATAAAACAGGTCCGCACAGAACCGATAGACCACCAGCCCCGGCGATGTCCGCACCCCGGCGGCAACAGCGCGCGGTTCCAAAAGACCCGAATGCGGATCATGGCACAGGATCATGGTGTGGGGTTCATAACTGTGACGCACATGGCGAAACAGTGACAGCGCAATGGCAAGGAAGATCCCCTGTTCCACCCCGATCCCGACCACCGCCGCCGCCGTCATCAGCGCAAGCCCACATTCGCCCGGACTTTCACGCCGGATGGCACGGATGGCGCGCAGGTCAATCATCCCCACCGCCACCGTAAAGACGATGGAACCCAGCACGCAACGCGGCAGGTACCGCAGCGGCCCCGTCAGGAACACCAGCACCACCGCCGTCACGGCGGCGAATGTCAGTTGCGCAAGCTGTGTACGTGCCCCCGCGCGCGCGGCCATCGCGGTCTGGGTCGGGCTGCCATTGACGGTGAATGTACCACTTAGCCCCGCCACGGCATTGGCCGCACACAGGCCAAGGATATCCGCGTTATCGTCAACCGGATCGTGAAAACGCATGGCAAAAGCACGCGATGTCGCCGCACTTTGCGCAATGATGACAAACACGCACGATGTGGCGACAGGCAACAGCGCCAGCATGTCGTTCCATGACACATCGGGCAGGCGCAAGCGTGGCAGGCCACGTTCGATCGGGCCAAGCGTCTCTATCCCATGATGCGACAGGTCGAACATCATGCTGGCGATGATCGACCCCACCACCGTCACAAGCGCCAGCGGCGCACGCGGCGCCAGCCTGTCGCCCGCCATGATAAGCCCCACGACACAGCCCGATAACGCCATCGTCGGCAGACTGGCCCGGGGCACATGCATCAATGTCTGGAATATTTGCAAAAGCGGATTATGCGCGGTGGTTACAATGCCCAGCATGTCGCGCGTCATCGCAAGTGCAACCTGGATCCCCACCCCGGCCATAAATCCCACCAGCACGGTGCGTGACAGGAAATCAGCCAGGAAGCCAAGGCGGAACAGACGCGCAACCAGCAAGAATCCCGCGCTGAGCAACGCGACCATGCTGACAAGCGCCATGTAATGCGGGCTGCCCGGTGGGGCCATGCGGCCCAGCGCACTGGAGAAGATGGCAGCGGTGGCGGAATCTGCGGCGACCACCAGATGTCGTGACGAACCAAAACACGCAAACGCCACCAGCGGCAGCAACACCGTATACAGCCCTGTCACCGCCGGCATGGCGGCAATACGGGTATAGCCAAGGACCTGCGGGATGTTCATCGACGCAAGCGATATTCCCGCGATAACGTCACGCAGGCGCGCATGCCATCCCGGTCGGGGCGGCATCCCCCCCAAGGGGCCTGTTTTTACATCCATGATACCACCATCGCCCGCAATCCAGCCGCCCGCATCCCAACGTCGTCCCACACCACAATGTCGTGGCAGGAATCCCCGATCATATCGTAAAATGCACGGGATACGCCACCAGCGCCGACGGCGCGGCCATCGTGTGGCAACATCCCGACAGGCCGGGCATATCCCTCATGAATGGACATACCTCACATATTTCTTGAAAGGATATCAGGCATTCATTTTTGAAAGAACGTGATGCCCGCAAAAGAACTCACCCCAGATCCTGAAAATATCGTTTTTGGGAGATGCTTTCGCCAGAAATATTGAAAAAACGTCTCGTTTTCAGAAAACGACCCTGTTAGAGATTATTTCAAATCAAGTTTTGATAAAAATTACGAAAAATTTTGGTGCCGACGTTTTTCATAAATTCGGTATCTTCTGAAGTTTTTCAGGAAAATAATCACCAAAAATCTTTATAATTTCAGGATGTTATTTATCCTGTCTTTTTAAACATCATATTAGGGATCGTTTGAAAATAAACCTTTGATAAACAATGGAAAAATATTTTTTGTTACCTTTCAATCGAAAAGGCGACGGCTTTCGAAGCTTTTTGAAAAAATCTTCACCAAAAACTTTTATTATTTCATGATTTTATCAGATTTATTCTTTCAAACATCCTCATTAGCAATGCTTGATCCCGGACGCCCCTGATTTACGTTGATACGCCACATGACATGACGATATGGCGGCATAAAACATTCCTAAAATATACAACAAATATTCCTATCGACATATTTTTGACCTGCTCCCACCAATTATTTCCAAAATTTCGTTCAGGTATGACATCAGAAACCCAGAACATATGCGCACGACAGGGATCGGCTTCGCCCCGCACCAATAACGAGTTCAATATTCACCAAGGATATAGAACCTGCATCCGGTAAATTTGATAAATACATATTATTATAAATATTTTTCGAAAAAAGAATTTTATATCAATCTTTAAAAACAAACCTCGCCCCATCCCCATGATGGAACGATGCCTGACAAAGGCAGGGCACAAACATATACGATAGGGCCGGCAATCACACGCACATCCCAAAGATACCATGCCGGACTGATGCACAGGCAGGCAAAGAAGACGTGATATATTGAAACGAAGTGATAAATACCCCCTGAATAAAGTTATTTCAGGGATAAAAATTCAGAATGCTTAAAAATACTTCACTGCTGCTCGCATGCATGGCGGCTGTTTTTTCTCTTCAGGGATGTGAAAGCTTCAAGGTGAAATTCAACCCGCAAGATGCGGCATGGACGAACAAAACCGGTGACACGACACTGGTCCTGCATGGTTACATGCTGGATGCGCACCATAAGGAAATAAGCTGCGATGCATTGGCCAGAAATGCAGTCCTGGCACCAGATACACCATATTATCGCGAATGGATCAGGGTCATTGATTCCCCCTGGCGGTTTAAGTCCAGCGTTGACAAACACTCACAGGAATTCGGCAGGATAGCACCTTATCAGCAAGGATGTGTGTTCACCTTTCCCGACCTGCCTGCGGGTAAATGGCTTATTTTCATGGCCATGCAGCATCATATCGCGTCCTCACCATTGTTCATCAACAATCATTATGCCGGAAGCACAAATATTTCCGATATATACAGCACGTGGGCTGCAATTGAGCTTAAACCAGAAGATGGCATTATCAAGAAAAACGTCGTCCTGAACAAAAACCCGAAGATAAAGGACGTGCCACAGAGTACGGGCCTGAACATGCCGGAATCACACCTGACGGACTGGACGGCAGAGGAACAATCGTCGCTGCATTTTTCAATTATCCCAAGCATTCATGCAAAGGATTACAAGAAAAAATAACGCCCCCTGCACAGGGCCTGCCGTGCCATCATATCGTGGGGTGGGAAAATCCCTGCCCCACGACATCCGCCACATGCCACCTGCCGCGTGCCACCCGTCGCGTGCCCACCCATCGCGGCCCCGAGGCTGTTTTCACGCTTTCGTGCAATCACGTTACGGGGTCGCGCACACTTCCACCCCACGATATGCTGTCACCAGGTATTCATCCCCCCATCAGGCACAAAGGGCATTTCATGTTTTCATGCACCGGATACGCCGCCACAGCCGCCGACGCGCGCCTTGGCCCCATCACGCTGGACCGCCGCGATCCCGGCCCCGATGATGTACAGATCGACATCCTGTATTGCGGCGTCTGTCATTCCGACCTGCACCAGGCACGTGACGAATGGCACAACACCATCTTTCCCTGCGTCCCCGGACACGAAATCGTGGGGCGCGTGGCACGGGTGGGGGCATCGGTCACACGCTTTCACACCGGTGACCTCGTGGGGGTGGGCTGCATGGTCGATTCCTGCCGTGACTGCAAAAGCTGTCGTGACGGGTTCGAACAATATTGCGAACAGGGCTTTGTTCCCACATATAATGGCGAAGACCGGCAGGGACGCGGCATCACCTTTGGCGGGTATTCACGCGCCATTGTGGTGGACCAGGCCTTCGTCCTGAAAGTCCCTGAAAAACTTGATCCCGCGGCCGTCGCCCCCCTGCTGTGCGCGGGGATCACGACCTATTCCCCGCTGCGCCACTGGAAGGTGGGACCGGGACAGCGGGTTGGCATCGTCGGGTTGGGCGGGCTGGGTCATATGGGGGTGAAATTCGCCCGTGCCTTTGGCGCGGAAGTGGTCCTGTTCACCACTTCCGCCGACAAGGTTGCCGATGGCCTGCGCCTTGGCGCGCATGAAGTCGTGCTGTCAAAGGACCCCGACGCCATGGCCCGCGAACATGGGCGGTTTGATTTCATCCTTGATGCCGTCGCCGCCAATCATGACATCAATGCCTATCTTGAACTGCTCAGGCGTGACGGCACGCTGGTGCAGGTTGGCGCGCCGGAAACGCCGTTACCGGTTTCGGTGTTCAGCCTGCTGATGAAGCGGCGCAGTTTCAGTGGGTCGCTGATTGGTGGCATTCCCGAAACGCAGGAAATGCTGGATTTCTGTGGTGAACACAACATCACCGCCGAAATTGAGATGATCCGCATGGACCAGATCGAGGACGCCTATACCCGTATGTTACGTTCCGACGTGAAATACCGTTTTGTCATTGATATGGCCAGCATGCCGGCAACCGCCTGATCCCTGATGCAATATCGGGGGCATCAGAATGGTGCCCCCATCATGGCCCTATAAAAAACCTCCCCGACCGAACATTGGCCACCCCATATGTTGGATAGGGGCACGCAAGTTCCGCAACGGGCGTCATGCGGTTGCCATAACCGCGTCGATGTCACGCAGATGGATGCTCGCTCCCCTTTATCAAGGGAGGCACACCATGGCTTACAAAACGATAAACCCCTATATCAACGAACTGGTCGCAACTTGTGCCGCCCTGCGCACCGACGAGCTTGAACATGCTGTCACGCACACACAGGCCACCTATACCCCATGAGCGCGCATCGATTTCGCCGAACGAGGCAACATATTTCAACACGCGGCGCAACAGTTGCGCGCACAGGCCGACCATTCCGCCGATTAAAATTTTGTACCCATACTCCACTGAATAATAAAAGTTTTTGAAAAATCCCTGCCAAGGACTTTTATTATTCAGTGGATCAATGCCCCTCCCTTTCCAGACAACCTGTTACTGTCGTCAAGTGACATGACATCATAAAGGTGTAATGGTGACATTTATGAAAAATTAAACACTCATTGAACTTCATTATATTTTATTAATATTCGTCGGAAATTACGCCTATATTTTGATGTCATCAAAAATATAATATATTTTCCAAAAAAGCCTATTTGAAATCGTCAGGCGCAATAACATCCTGAAATTATAAAGGTTTTTGGTGAAGCTTTTTC
>NZ_BANE01000293.1 GCF_000964405.1 Novacetimonas hansenii JCM 7643 | reverse complement strand
GTCTTCTGAAGCTTTTTAGAAAAAGCTTCACCAGAAACCTTTATGATTTCGGAATGTTATCGGGCCTGACTTTTCAGACATGCCCTTAATGCAGGCCGCTGGCGCGTGGGGTGGTATCCAGCCACCCGCGCAGGATACGCCGCACGCGCACCCATGCGATGGCGCGGCGGAAATCACCTGTACTCAGGAAATAGCCCGCCCGCGTGGTGGCCACCTGCACGGCCTGCGGGCCAAGCGTCTTCAGCATATCGGATGCAAACTGCACGGGATCATCAAACAGGGCCGCATCTGGTGCCGGCTTTGGCTGTTCACGGCCTTTGGCACGTTCGATCATCAGCATCAATCCGATTCCGCCCCTGGCCGTCCATGACCAGCACCCGGCAAAGGACCCCCCGCAAGAAAACCGCCCCCGCCATGAGGACGCGGCATTGCATCCATTATGCAGCGCCAAGTGTATGTTACGGGTGGTTTCTTACGTTGATCTGTATCAAACCTGAATTTAAAAAACAACAACCCAGGGTTTAGAATATACCCCACTGAATTCGTTGAAAATGTTCAGGTAACAGGTCCAACGCATATCGAAATAATACTTATTTCTTACTTGTTAATGACATAACGAAAAAGACCACACCAATGGCCAGCAACCCGAACAGCACAGCCAGCGGTTGCAGATACAACAAAAGCAGCACCACAAACAGCACGAACAATGATGCATATTTAAGTCGGCTGTCCTCGCCAGAGAACAGGTCATTCACCCCCATGCGGATCATCGCCAGCGCCTGTCGCGCCTGAGTTGCGGTGGGGTCCGCCATTATGACCTGAAATCCCGACGCCTCCAGCCGCTCCAGCACCGCGCGCGCCTGTACGCGGCGGGCGGCGTCATTGGTGGGCACGACCGTCGGCGCAGCACCCGGCGGCGGGGCAAGCGCATCAGACAGGGCGGCGACGATTCTGCTATCCATGGTGTTTTCCCCACTTTCACGGCGCACGATCGCCGCATTTTCACATCGTTTTCCACATTACTGACGGATTTATCCACACGGTTACCCGTATGCCTATCCCCGAAACTGTGGGTAAACCGGATCAGCGACCACACGCAATGCGTCGCCCGTCCTCCAACGACGGATCGACCGTCATTTCCCCACGCGGCACCGGCCCATCCGCCAGCTTCCGCCCCTTGCCCATATGTCCCGACCACGTGGCATAGGACAGGGTGCGATACGTATTGGCGGCACAGTTATACATGACCGAAAACCGGACGGACGCGAACGGCAGGCCATGGCTGACCATTTCGTCATCGAAATCCTGCATGAACGTGGCAGAGGCATGATTGCCATGTACCCGGATGGAGGAACGGTCGATATATTCCGTCACCTTGTTCTGGTATGGCGGCAGTTTCTGCAACACCGGCGCGGGGTCCGTGCCGGGGACATGGGACGCGGATGCAGGCGACGTGGTCACGGGGGGCGCGGTCACGGGGGCCGCAGCACCGGTCGTGGCGGCGGCAGAGACAACAACCGGGGGCACGGCAGCAGGGGAGACACGCGCAGGGATGGCGATCACTGGAGTGGCGCTCACTGGGGACACAATCGCCGGGGCGGCCCATGCGGCGGGCGCACCGGCGGCCGATATCATGATGGCCGACATCGCGGGGGCCATCATCATTGTGGCCCACATCACTTTTGACGCCATGGCGAATGCCACACGATCCTTCATACGCTCCTGTCTCCCTGCATGCGGTGCCAGACCGCCATGCCCGGTTGCCACCATGCCCGATTTATGCAGCCGCGTTGTATATCCCATACCGTAACCGCTTCGCATAGGGGCGATGCCGCAATGCAGCATGATGCGCGCCCTTATGCCCCCGCGATCTGGCGAAAGCGCGCCCATGACATCTTGTCGCGAAAGATAAACAGGACGTAATAATCCTTGTGCCGTGTGCGGGTCATGGTGGCGTTGGCGTAAAATGGGAACACGTCGCACGGCCCGTCATACCCTGCGGGCACCGGGTCGGACCGCAACTGGCTGCGGACGCGAAACAGGGGGGAATATTCGTGGCTTGGCCCCGTGTTGCGACGGACATGGTACAGGTTCTTGCGAAAGCGGCGCAGACGGTCGGGCAGGACAAAGATCATGTTGCGTTCGATGAAACCGTCCACCGGGTCATGGTTGCGCAGATACTGCATGTCCGGCGTCATGTCGCAAAAGAAGTTATAGCCCCGAATAATCATCCCAACCCAAACCCGTCCTGCACGTGACCTGCACGTGACCTGCACGTGACCTGCACGTGA
>NZ_BANE01000294.1 GCF_000964405.1 Novacetimonas hansenii JCM 7643 | reverse complement strand
TTGAAAAAAGGCGGCACCCAAAAACTTTTCCTGTTTTTATCAATGAGTTGATTTCAAACACTCTCCAAGAGATCATCTGGAACACGCGCCCCTTGGCCCCGATCAGTCCGGGATGATGATCCGGACACGCAGGCCACCGGACGGGCTGCTTTCAAGGCGGATTTCCCCCCCATGGGCGTGGATGATATCGCGCGCGATGGCAAGGCCAAGCCCTGTTCCCCCGTCACGCCCGCTTTCAAAGGGGCGAAACACGCTCTCACGCCGGGATTCGTCAATCCCACATCCGTCATCATCAACATAAATGACGGTGGCGTTACGCTTCTTGCGCGCACTGAGCCAGATGCGATTGGCGTGGCGGCGTGCATTTTCGACGATGTTCGACAACACACGCCGGAATGCCGCCAGCCGCACCACGATACCCAACGGGCGCGCAACATGGACACTGATATCGCCCGCCCCGGCACGACGGGCCGCCACCGCAACCTCGGTCAGCAGTTCCCCCACATCGACCATCGACGGAACCTCCGCCCCCTCGCCCCGGGCGAAGGAGAGATATCCCTCGATCATATGTTCCATCTCCCCGATATCGGCCACCATGTCCTCGATATCGGGTTGCAGGTCTTCAGCCCGGACCTGCCCCTGTCGCGGCATCATCGCCAATGTCAGGCGCAGGCGTGTCAGCGGCGTGCGCAGGTCATGCGATACCCCCGCCAGAACGGATGTCCTTTGTTCAACAAAACGGAAGATGCGGTCACGCATGCGGTTGAAGGCCACCGCCGCCTTGCGGATTTCCTGCGCGCCTTCGGGGTGGATCGGGTCGATGTCACGCCCCAGGCCAAACAGTTCCGCCGCCCGCGCCAGACGCCGTATGGCACGCACCTGATTGCGCATGAAGAACGCCGCGATACAGAACAGCACAAGCGCGCTGCCCGTTGCCCAGGCGACAAACAGCCACACCGGTGCGACATCCAATCGCTTGCGCGGGGTATCGACGCGCAGGACGCCATCGGGCATCTGGATGAAGACCGATACGATACGGCGATCACTTTTCCAATCCACGAAGGCAGGCCGCCCGAGCGCGACGCGCAGGTCACGCACAAGGTCATCATCCACCGGGCCCAGCACATGGTTTGATCCCACGCGCTGCAGGCTGTCCCCTTCGCGCCAGCTCATATGAAGCTGCGCGCGTTCATGCACATCCCGCAGGATCCAGGCGCGGTCCGATGGCGCGGGATAGCGTTCCATGACGTCGATGGTCATGGCGATGTTGTTCACCACACCAGCCGATAGCCGCCGCGAAACGATCTTGAGGTAATTGCCATAAAATAGTTCGAGCGAGATCCCCTGCGTCACCAGCAGGGGAATGAACCCGATCAGCAACATCCGCCCCAACAGCGAACGCGGCAGCACACGCCGGACAAGCCTGTCCAGATGTCGCGCGCCCATGGACGGGCCATTGACCGATGACAGGGGATCAGGCGGCGGCGTCATGGATCATCCCACGATCCGTTGGCGGCACGGCATAAAAAAAGCCGACCCCATGCGGAAGCCGGCTTTTCCCACGGGCGATGCCCGGTATCTGAAGACCAGATCAGAACCCTTCGCGTTCCAGACGCTTGCGCTCCATCTTGCGCGCACGGCGCACGGCTTCAGCAGCTTCACGCGCCTTGCGTTCAGACGGCTTTTCATAGTGCCGACGCAGCTTCATTTCCCGGAAGATGCCTTCGCGCTGCATCTTCTTCTTGAGGGCCTTGAGAGCCTGATCGACGTTATTATCACGAACGAGAACCTGCACTGGGTCGTCAACTCCTGCTTTAAGCCGTCACTTGCGCCGGCGGCGATGGGTATCTGTAATGGGGGATGACCGCCCGAGGTCATTCCCTGCGTGCGATTCCCAAACGGGCCGCACCTATATCACAGCCCGATCCGGCAACACAAATCTTTCCGGTGCTTTTACACTGTGCCGGGGCAGGTTATTTCACGACCGTCCCATGCACGCAACGCAGATGACGCGCTTTCATGCCAGATACACATGACCGGATACAAACGGCCGGATGAGAAATGGCCAGATGCGAAAGGACTCAAACCTTCCATGACCCTGCTCAA
Source organism: Novacetimonas hansenii JCM 7643 (assembly GCF_000964405.1). Classification (GTDB taxonomy): domain Bacteria; phylum Pseudomonadota; class Alphaproteobacteria; order Acetobacterales; family Acetobacteraceae; genus Novacetimonas; species Novacetimonas hansenii. The sequence continues at coordinate 2,680 of NZ_BANE01000294.1, read as the reverse complement.
GATCGCCCGGATGGGGCATCCCGTGCTGCTGCGTCGTGCGGACGCGGTCACGGACCCCACCGCCCCCGACATCGTACATCTGGTGGCGGACATGATCGAAACGATGGAAGACGCCGGTGGCGTGGGCCTTGCCGCGCCACAGGTACACCGTTCATGCAGGGTGTTCGTCTATCGCGTGCCTGACACCCGCAGCAGCGGCGCACCCGATGACCAGCCCTGCGGCCCACAGGTCCTGATCAACCCCCATCTTACACCGATCGGGGAAGAAACGGTCCTGCGGCTGGAGGGATGCCTGTCGATTCCGGGCCTGCGCGGATGGGTTCCCCGCCACACCCGCGTCGCCTATCACGGATACGATGCACAGGGGCGGCAGGTGAAAGGCACGGCATCGGGATTTCTGGCGAATGTGATGCAACATGAATATGATCACCTGAACGGCATATTATATCCGATGCGGATGAACGATCTGGCGAAGATGGGGTTTGACACTGAAATGGCACGTTACGGAGAAGAACAGGCATGATCGGGTCCTTCCTCACGGCATCGGCCGCATCATGCCTGCTGCCACCTGCCCTCGATCACTCCCCCGCGCGTGACGCCGCCCTGCGCCGGATGATGCAGGGCGCGGGACAACGCGAATGGTCCATGGCCACAGTACGGCAGGTCGCGGGCGACGATGCCGACCTGCTGTTCCCCGGCGGGATCGCCGAGGTGGCTGAAGCCTATTTCGACCTGGCCGACCGTGACATGCAGGCCGCCGCCCACGGTTTCCATTCCCGCAAGCTCAGCCGCAGGGTGCGTGCCGCCATCATGTTTCGCCTGCACGATGCCAGTGGCTATCGCCCTGCCGTGCGCCACGCCCTGTCGGTGCTGATGGTGCCGGGGCACGCACGCCTGCTTGCACGCAGCCTTGCGCGTAGCGTCAACGCCATCTGGGCCGCCGCAGGGGACGATTCGCAGGGCGTGACCTACCTGACCAAGCGCGCATCGCTGACGGGAATCTATGTCTCAACGCTGCTGTTCTGGCTGGCGCGGGGCGGCAACATGGCGACGGTGGAGGAATTCCTGGACCGTCGTCTGGCCGATATCGCCCGGATCACACGGCTGAAGAACCGCCTGATGGGACGTCCGTTCTGATCCCCCCATTGGCCCGCAGCACCTGCCCTTGACAGAACGTCGCCCCCCCTTGCCACCGGCCCGGCCGATACGCCCGCGCGCAGGCGTGGAACTCCTGTTCCTGCGCGACGAGGACATGCGTCAGGCACAGATGCTGATGACGCAGGCCTGTCGCGGGTTCGCAGGGCTGCTTGATCCCCTGCTGGAGGAGATGCAGATCGGACATGCGCACCAGCGAATCCTGCAATTCGTGAAAAACGAACCGGATATTTCCGTCGGCGCCCTGCTGGACATTCTGTCGATTACCAAGCAAAGCATGGCGCGTGCCCTCAACGACCTTGTGCGTCGCGGGCTGCTTCACCAACGCGCCAGCACCCGTGACCGGCGCATGCGCCTGCTGCGCCTGACCGACGCAGGATACGAAATGGAACGCCGTTTGTTCGAACGGCAGCGTGATGTCCTGTTGCGGGTATATCGCGACGCGGGTGGTCCGGCGGTCGAAGGATTCCGCAAGGTCATGCGCGGCCTGATTGAGGAATCACAGAATATGGCGCGCCATCGCGATGACAAAGCACCCGCTCAGACACAACGGAGCCGTGAATGAACAGGTCCCCCCGCCCTGCATCCCCCACCGCACAGACACGCGAACCGGCTGGTATGGACGCCCATATCGTCGTGGTCGATGACGACCCGCGCCTGCGCCGCCTGCTGCAACGTTACCTTACCGAACAGGGATTCCGCGTCAGTGCCGCGGCCTCCGCGCATGAAGCACGACAGGTCCTTGGCTTCATGCAGCCTGACGCCCTTGTGCTCGACATCACAATGCCGGGTGAAAACGGGCTGGAACTGACACGCGAACTGCGTAACGAAGGGCTGGATTTTCCCATCCTGCTGCTGACCGCACGCGGGGAGCCGGAAGACCGTATCATCGGGCTGGAGGCCGGGGCCGATGATTATCTTGGCAAGCCTTTTGAACCACGTGAACTGCTGTTACGGCTCAAGGCGCACCTGCGTCGCTTTGCCCCGCCGCCACCCACCAATAACCTGCGCATCGTGCGGCTTGGTGAACTGGAGTTCGATCCCGCCCGCAGCCTGCTGAGCGGACAGGACGGAATCGTCCACCTGACGGGCGGCGAATCCGCGCTGCTTGCGGTGCTGGCGCGCCATCCCAACGAAGTCCTCTCGCGCCATGAAATCGCACAAACGCTGGAAATGGATGAAATCGGCGAACGTGCCGTTGACGTGCAGGTCACGCGCCTGCGCCGCCGGATCGAACCCGACCCAAGGGAGCCGCGCTTCCTCCAGACCGTACGTGGCAAGGGATATGTGCTCAAGCCCGGCCTGTAAGGTGCGGAGGCATGGCCTGTGCCTACCCACACGCCCGGTTGAAAAGATAGTTGCCGGCACCTGACTGGAATGACAAAATCTCTTTGCGAGACTTTGTTCATAAAGCCTTGAAATGCACTCTCTTTTTTAGAGGCTGCGTAATATAGTCAGGCTCAATAACATTCTGAAAGAACAAAGGTTTTTGGTGAAGCTTTTTCTAAAAAGCTTCAGAAGAGGC
>NZ_BANE01000295.1 GCF_000964405.1 Novacetimonas hansenii JCM 7643 | reverse complement strand
GCCATCAGGGTCGTTGCCAGTAACGCCGTGCGAAGACGCATATTCTCGTCCTTAAAAAATGAAGTGTCAGAACTTCATGGAGTCTCAAAGGGATGAGGCGCGTCCCAACTGAGCAGGATGCACAGACACATCATCCGTTAATCTTTTCTGAGTGTGAGATAGCCTTTCTCGGGGGGGATGAGAAGGGACGTTTCACCGTATCGGGATGAGTGTGGCAAAAAAAGCACAAAATCCTAAAGATACTGTGAGGTATGATTTTATTTTTTCTTTTATTAAAAAGGAGATATCGCAAAATGTCTCTGAAATCTTATAAATTTTATCCTGATCCTGGATGGGAATGTATGAGGAACAGTATGTGATGTTTCTGCCTTATTTTACCGCCGGTTATCTATTGCGGCGGCAGGAATCGGTATCGCCATGAAAAAGGGGCGCCGAAGCGCCCCTTTCCCCCTTTATCAATAATCGTCGCGATATCAGTGCAGGATGATTTCGACGCGGCGATTCTGGGGCTCACGCGTGTCGGGTCCGGTCGGAACCAGCGGGTGCGCTTCGCCATAGCCCTGGATGTCGATGGCGTTGGCAGGCACGCCGTCACGGATCAGCTCGGCCTTCACGCTGTTGGCGCGACGCAGGGACAGGCCCATGTTATACTGCTGCCCACGGGGACCGGGCTGCGCTGCCGAGTTATCGGTATAGCCATTGACCTCGATGCGGGTGGT
>NZ_BANE01000296.1 GCF_000964405.1 Novacetimonas hansenii JCM 7643 | reverse complement strand
CCAAAAACTTTTCCTGTTTTTTATCAATGATTTGTTTTCAAACACTCTCTAAGTAAACTTCGACATCACTGCCCAATGGCCTCTTTGAAAACAGTCCTCCATAAGACGCCTTACCAGGCCTCCACCCTCAGCCTTTACCTAATAATGCGTAAGAGACGCCCCCTTCGATAAGGCAGGTTTCATCCTTGAGGTTGATACCGCTATACCCGCATTGGCGCGCATTCTTCAGCAGCCATGCCAGGCGGTTTGCCGCCGTCACCGGCGACTGTCCCCCCTGTCCATGGATATTGGAAATGCAGTTGCGTGCGGAATCACGCATGCCGGGATGCGGGTTCCATGTCATGTACAGGCTCAGGCTTTCGGCACATTCAAGGCCGGGGCGTTCGCCAATCATCATGACCACACTGCACGCGTTCAGGCAGGTGGCAATTTCATCGCCCAACGCCACACGGGCACGATGGGCAACCACCAGAGGTGCGATACGCCACCCCGTCAGAAGCGGCAAAACCCCGGACAGCACCCCCGCCGCCTGTCGTTCTGCCGCGCGGGCCGACAATCCGTCGGCAATCACAAACACGATGTCATAGAAGCGCCCGGGACCATAGGCATCAGGACCAGAGACCGCGCGATCATGTCCCGCCTGCACAAGGCGTGCCCGGCTGTCGGCGCAGAGCTGCCGCCCCAGGTCGGGACGACGGACAAATTCATCACGGTCACGCGCTGCGCTTTCGACCTCCATCCATGGCCGGTCGAGCCCGAGGCGTGATACCTCCATCACCATGGACACGGCATGCCGCGCACGCAGGTGCGCATGCCTGAACTGCCGCACATGCGCGCCTGACATCGTATCCCCCGTGCGTGCCAGCCCGATCCGCGCCGATGTCTGCGCCCTCAGGATATCCCATGACACGACAGGCGCCTTACTCATCGCCATGCCTCCCCAAACGGGCATCGCCGCCCGGATACATATTGGAAAACATATCGGCAAACATGGCAGGGGAATTGAGACGCATCCGTCCCCGCCCGTCGATCAGGCCACGGATACGGAGCCAGTCTTCAAACTCTGGCGCAGCACGCACACCAAAGACAGAGCGTAAGGTCTGGATATCATGATAGGACAGGCTCTGGTAATTAAGCATGATATCGTCACTGCCGGGGACGGCGATAAGGAAATTCACGCCTGCCGTACACAGGAGCATCATCAGGTTGTCCATATCATCCTGATCGGCTTCCGCATGGTTTGTGTAACAGACGTCACAGCCCATCGGCAGGCCCATCAGCTTGCCACAGAAATGATCCTCCAGCCCCGCGCGGATAATCTGCTTGCCATCATAAAGATATTCCGGGCCGATGAACCCGACGACGGTATTGACCAGCAAGGGTGAAAACGCACGCGCAACGGCATAGGCACGGACCTCTGCCGTCTGCTGGTCCATTCCATGATGGGCATCGGCCGACAGCGCCGCCCCCTGTCCCGTTTCGAAATACATGGTATCCGTGCCGACCGTGCCACGTCCCAGCGCACAACTGGCAAGGCGGGCCTCCTCCAGCAGGGACAGCGAAACCCCGAAACCCGCATTCGCATCCTGTGTGCCGGCGATGGACTGGAACACCAGGTCAACCGGTGTCCCACGTTCCATCAATTGTAGTGTATTGGTCACATGCGTCAGCAGGCAGTGCTGCATCGGGATGGCATGACGAAGGCGTACATCCTCGATCATGCACAGGACGTCGTGGGCGGTGGCCATGTTGTCGGATGCCGGGTTGATCCCCACAACCGCATCCCCCGCACCAAGCAGCAGCCCATCAAGCATCGCCGCCGCAATTCCCGGCAGACTGTCCACAGGATGATTGGGCTGCAGGCGCGACCCCATGCGTCCGGGCAGGCCCTGCGTATTGCGAAATGCGCTTTTCACAGTGATCTTGCGCGCCACCGCGACAAGGTCCTGATTACGCATCAGCTTGCTGACACCCGCCACCATTTCGGGCGTCAGTCCCGGGGCGAGGGCGGACAGGCACGCGCCGTCGGTTTCATGACATAAAAGCCAGTCACGCAGTTCCCCCACGGTCATGTGCGATACAGGGGCAAAGGCGCGCATATCATGGGTATCAATAATCAGGCGCGTGACCTCGTCCGCTTCATAGGCAACCGGAACCTCGTTCAGGAATGCCGCAAGCGGGATATTGGCCAGCGCCTCGCACGCGGCGGCGCGACGCACGGGATCTGGGGCGGCAACCCCGGCCAGTTCATCGCCACTGCGATAAGGCGAGGCATGGGCCAGAACCTGCTTGAGGGAGGGGAACGTAAAACGCTCCCCTGCCAAGGATGCGTAATATGCCACGATATGCTGACCTTCGATACGAAAACGGGCGTATGCGCAACGTGATTACGGGACCGCGCCATCGCCCGACGTTGCGTTTGCCATACACCATCGCGCAATATCGGCATGCGTCGCAAACCACACATTGCCGCGCGCACGCGCATGGGCAATCAGGTCGGAGATGATGCCAATCCGGCTGCGATGTCCACTGACATGCGGATGCAGCGTCAGCAGGAAAAGGCCGCCTTCGGCATAGGCCCCATCGAACTCCGCCCGGAAAACCTCCGCCACGCCCGAAGGCGGCGTGTAGGGGCGCAGGGCGGAAAACCGTTCGAAATTGAAATAGATCGCATCGTCACGTATCCATTCGGGTGGCAGTTCGACAATTCCTGTGGGCCGCCCATCGGCAAGGAGTTCATACGGGTCGTCATCCGCCATCAGGCTGCTGTCATACAGTAAGCCCATCTGCTGGATGATGGACATGGTATGGACGGAAAAATCCCAACTTGCGGTCCGCATGCCGACGGGTTCCACGCCGCCAATCTCCGCAAGCACTTCGCGCGCGCGCAATGACAGACGCAATTCATCCTCGGGTGGGAGCAGGGTATTGCGTTCATGTATCCATGAATGAATGCCTATTTCATGCCCGTCGCCCACCAACGCCCGCACTTCGTCAGGATACAGCATGGCCGATACTGCGGGATAGAAGAACGTCGCCGGAATCCCCGCCGCCTGCAACAGGGCGCGGATACGCGGGATGCCACGCCTGCTGCCATAATGACCCTGACTGATGCGCATGGGGCTTTCATCCCCATCGCGCAGGGGGATCGTATCGTGATCCGCATCCAAGGAAACCGCAAAAGCACAGCGGGCACCACCGGGCCATGAGGGCGGCCGCAGGCTGCGCCCGGCCCTGACGCGGTTGACAATCCCGCGCCACCGGCTTTCGGGCCACTGCCATGGTTCATTCCCATCCGGCCGCGAAACTTTCCTCTCCATGACCATTCCCGTCCTGCATGCGTGTACGCCATCCCGATCATGCGGCGGGGATGGACATCTCTTTTCATCATCACCCACATTGCCGGGGCGTCAACATCATTACATAATAATAACATAATATGACATCGTGGCCCGCTATCATGACGGCGCGCGCACCATGGCCCGCCATCCATCCCACCTCTCGCACGATTTCGGACAATGCCCGCATCACCTTCCGAACGGCCTTCGCATTCGCCCCATTCCCATACGGGGGCGCCCTCCCTGCAACGGCGACTGGGGACTTTTCACCTGTGGGGGATCGCGGTCGGCCTTGTCATTTCGGGCGAATATTTCGGCTGGAGTTATGGCTGGGCCACAGCGGGCACACTGGGATTCCTGATTACGACGGTCATGGTCGCGCTGATGTATGCGGCGCTGATCTTTTCCTATACCGAACTGACAACCTCCATCCCACGCGCCGGTGGCCCATTTGCCTATGTACTGGCGGCTTACGGGCCTGTGCCGGCCTTTATCGCGGGGTTCGCCTCCATCGTGGAACTTGTCTTTGCCCCCCCGGCAATCGCACTGGCGATCGGGGCCTATCTGCATGTGCAATATCCATCCATCACCGCGCAAATGGCGGCGACCGGGGCCTACGTAATTTTCATGGCGCTCAATATCGCAGGCGTCAGCATCGCCGCCACATTCGAACTGATCGTCACCATCGCCGCGATTGTGGAACTCCTGATCTTCATGGCCGTGGTCGCACCAGGATTTTCCTGGGGGCATTTCATCCATGACGGATGGGCGGGGTCGGATACGTTCACCCCTCACGCCATCATCGGCATATTCGCCGCCGTGCCGTTCGCGATCTGGTTCTTCCTTGCCATAGAAGGTGTGGCCATGACGGCGGAAGAGGCACGCGCACCACAACGCACCATCCCCATGGCCTATATCGCAGGGATCACGACACTGATGCTGCTGGCGTTTGGTGTCATGATCATGGCGGGCGGTGTTGGCAACTGGAAATTACTGGCAAACCTGAATGACCCGTTGCCGCAGGCGATGCTGAGCGTCGTCGGACCGCGCAGCGGGTATGTCCACATGCTGGTGTGGCTGGGGCTGTTCGGCCTCGTCGCCTCCTTTCACGGGATCATTATGGGATATTCACGCCAGATCTATGCCATGGCGCGCGAAGGTTATCTTCCGGCCCTGCTGGGACGGGTACATCCACGTTTCGGAACCCCATGGGCGGCGATACTCGTGGGGGGGAGTGTCGGACTGGTGGCGATTTATGCAGACCAGTACGTCACCATCGGGGGACAACCGCTGACGGCCAATATCGTGACCATGTCCGTCTTCGGGGCGCTGACGATGTATGTCTTCGCCATGGGAAGCCTGTTTCGACTACGCCACACGCAGCCGCACCTGCACCGCCCATGGCGCGCGCCGGGTTATCCCATCATTCCCGGATTTGCCCTTGTCGCCGCGGTGCTGTCGTTTATGGGCATGGCCATCAGCAACCCTGCGGCGTTCGGCCTCTATCTCCTCATCATGGGAACGGGCGTTGGAATGCATCTACTGGCAAGATGGCAAAAAAACCGCGCGACGATGGAAAAGGATACGGCCATGCATTAACACTCACCCACCCCATGCGTGGGGTGGATCAACCTGTGGGGCCGAAAGAGCGTGAATTACAGACACAGCTACCATGCGGGCAATTTCGCTGATGTCATGAAACATGTCGTGCTGATGGCGTTGGTCGAGGTACTGCGACGCAAACCTTCGCCCTTCTGTGTCCTCGACACCCATGCGGGCACTGGCCTGTATGACCTTTCCAGCATACAGGCACAGTCAACAGGGGAATGGCGCGATGGCATCGGCCGTCTGCTTGACGCCCCATCCCACCCCACATCTGCCGCCGCCCCGGCACCGGGCGTGGAAAACTGGCTGCGGATCATCCGTACGGTCATGCGGGATGAGCAGGCAGGGCGCTTGTCCTATCCCGGCTCCCCCGCTCTGGTCGCACGCCTTCTGCGTCCGGGCGACAGCCTGATCTGTTGCGAACTCCACCCCGAAGACCAGCAGACACTGCGCCATCTGTTCCGCCATGATCGCCATGTCAGCGTACATGGGCGCGATGGTTACGAAGCCATCACGGCGCTGCTGCCCCCGCGGCAGGCAAAACGCGGGCTGGTCTTCATGGACCCGCCTTTCGAACGCGGTGATGAGTTCCAGCGCCTTGCCACCGCCATCATGACGGCACGCCAGCGATTCCCCGCAGGCATTGTCGCGGGGTGGTATCCCATAAAACATCGCGCCCCCGTCCGCGCCTTCGTCAATACCCTGAAGGATGCGGGACAACGCAAGTTGCTGACCCTTGAGTTGACGTTACGGCCACCGCTGGACCCGTCACGCCTGAACGGCAGCGGCATCATCATCGCCAATCCTCCTTTCCGCTTTGAAGAAGAGGCTCGCACCATCCTTACATCGCTGTGCCATTTCCTTGGGGATGGGCAAGCGGAGTCACATGTGGAATGGGCCGTGCCGGAATAAGCGCTGCGCAAGGGTTCTACTGGCGGGGATTTCAGGATATCGCCTTCATTCCTGACCAGGCAATGCCTGTTCAGGAAGAGCAGAAAACAGATTTACCAAAAACCTTTGCGGCTGGCAGCCTGCCCCGATGGTATTTTCTGCCATCCCTGTTGCGCGATTGTCATCCCTGCCCGATGGGCGGCATGACATCCAGCGGCAGCGGGCAGACATAGGGATCCTGTGCCAGACGTTGGGCATGGTCTGCCTTCACACGGTCCAGCAGGACCGGATCTTGCAGCACGTCCCGCCCCGTCGCAGCCAGCACCTTGGCCATATGGACCATGCCCTTATGAGCGATACCGCTCTTGCCCTGTGCCGTCATCTGCCATGAATGCAACTGCGTCCCGATGGCACATGTCGCCCCCCAGGCCTGGACCGTTGGCACCGCCCAACTGACATCCCCCACATCAGTGGACCCGAATGGCGGCGGCACGAACTCACGCGGTGCAATCACTTCACATAAAGGGCTGCCATCACGGGGGGGAACACCCGCCGCCAGATAGGCCGCCCGGATATCCTGCGCACTTAGGGTTTCCTGGATCTCTCGTGCAAAGTCGTAATCCTCAGGTGCATATACAGGCGGGCCAAGACGGGTAAGGTTGGCGAACAGCGTATCTTCCAGCGGCAGATTGCCCATCAGGTTGGAAACCGCGCTTACGACACGTTCCTGCACTGTTGTTTCGGTCATCAGGGTCGCGCCCTGGGCAATCGCGCGCACCCGTTCGACCAGTTCGCGCAACTGCCGCAGGTCATCGGCCCGTACAAGGTAACGGATCGTGACCCGCGATTGCACCACATTGGGGGCCTGCCCCCCTGCATCCATATAGGCATAATGAACCCGCGCGGACGATGGCATATGTTCACGCAGGTAGTTGGCGCCAATATTCATGAGTTCCGCCGCATCAAGGGCGGAACGACCCAGATGCGGTGCCGCCGCCGCATGCGATGCGCGCCCAAGGAATGTAAAGTCGATGCGCGTATTGGCAAGGGAGGCCGGATAGAACGGCCCCATGATCGACCCCGGATGCCATGACAGCGCGATATCCACGTCATCGAACACGCCATCACGCACCATGAAGGTCTTGGCCGCGCCGCCTTCTTCCGCCGGGCAGCCGTAATAGCGCACCCGTCCGGGCATCCCCTTTTCCGCCATCCAGTTCTTCAGCGCCGTGGCCGCCAGCATCGCGCCCCCGCCCAGCAGGTTATGCCCGCAGGCATGGCCGTTGGACGTCCCGTCCATCGGATTGCAACTGGCGACCCCGGCCTGCTGGCTCAAGCCGGGAAGTGCATCGAATTCACCAAGGAAGGCGATGACCGGGCCGCCCTCACCTGCCTCCCCCATGACGGAGGTAGGGATTCCCGCAAGGTTGCGCGTAACCCTGAACCCATTGCGTTCAAGCATGTCGCGCTGTGTCTCGACAGAGCGATATTCGTCATATGCAAGTTCGGGCGTATCCCATATGCGGTCGGCAAAACCACAAAATGCCGCCCCAAGCGCATCCACGCCGCCCCATATTTCATCGGTATTTTTCATGTTTCCCCACCGCACAAAACTGGTTTCGCCGCTTTTCGGGCTGGCATCGCACATGGATGCCGCAACAATGGGCCATGCGGCAGGAAAACAAGGCATCCACGCCCGCCCTGCCGGAAGGAACATCGCGCGATCCGATCCCCGCCCCCGCCAACCAGGGCGGGAGTGGCAACATTATACGCTCCGCGTTGCGCATGCCAGTCGCATCACATACAGCCACATCACATACAGATCGCATGACCCGAGACAGGCGCATCTTCGCACACGCAGGATCAGGGATCAGGGCATCACATGGGTTGACTTTCACATCGTGCAAAACGCATCCTGTCACCCGGCAATGGACTCTGCCAGGTGCAGCCTTCACGGCGAACCGAACCGCCCCTTGGGCTGATGATTCCTACCTCGCCATAACGGCAACAGAGGGAGGAATTTGTACAGAGCCATGAAATACCCGTCCCACGACCTCCGTCCGTCACTTGTCAGCCTTGGCCATGCGCCGGCTGCCGGGACGCCATCCCCAATCCTGCACAGGCATATTTTCCCATGAATCTTTCCCGGCTCATCACGCTGTCGGCGGTAAACATGCGCGTCCTTCTGAAATGGGGGGGGCTTCTCGCACCGATGTCTGCGTGTATTGGTACATTATGTGCGATATTTCTTTGGCTACTGGACCAGGTTACAAACGACCGCATCGCCCATCCGGGCCTGCTATGGCTGCTGCCGCTGGCTGGTGTAGGTGTTGGACTGACCTATCACCATCTCGGGCGATGTGCTGAGGGCGGGAACAACCTGATCATTGACCAGATCCATGAACCCGGAGGGGGCGTCCCCCTGCGCATGGCCCCCCTCGTCCTTGTTGCCACCGTCATCAGCCACCTGTTTGGTGCATCTGTCGGCCGCGAAGGGACAGCCGTACAGATCGGGGGCAGCATTGCATCCGGCTTTGGCCGTCTGTTCAGACTGGACCACGATGCGGTGCGCATTGTGCTGGTATCGGGCGTGGCCGCAGGTTTTGGGGCGGTTTTTGGAACCCCCATTGCCGGGGCGATCTTCGCGCTGGAGGTCTTAAGTATCGGACAGATCAACTACCGCCCCCTACTACCTGCTGCTTTTTCCTCCATCCTGGCCGATTGGGTATGCCACGCCTGGGGGATCCACCATACGTCCTACCACGTGGCATCCGGCATTATTCCTGACTGGGGCGGCAGCGTCTTTCACACGCACCCTGCCCTGTTGATCAAGGTTGGACTTGCCGCAATCTGCTTCGGCCTTACCAGCCTGCTGTTTGCGGAGGGCATCCATCGCCTGACCCCGCTGGTCCGTCGCGCCTGCCCTGTCCCATGGCTACGTCCGGCCATTGGTGGCGTCGCAACCATTCTGCTGGTCTATCTTGTCGGGTCGCGCGATTACCTTGGCCTTGGTGTCGTGTCCATGGGACATGACGCGCCGTCGATCGTAAACTTCTTTCACGCGGGTGATTATACGTGGAGCTGGCTTTACAAGCTGCTGTTCACGGTTGTTGTGCTGGCGACGGGATACAAGGGCGGCGAAGTCACGCCCCTGTTCTTCATTGGTGCGGGCCTGGGCAATACATTGTCCGGCATACTGGGCGTTCCCGCCGACCTGCTGGCCAGTGTGGGTTTTGTCGCGGTTTTCGCTGGGGCCGCCAATACACCGCTGGCCTGTACTTTTATGGGGGTCGAACTGTTTGGGGCAACTGATATTGTCTATATCGCCACAGGCTGCTTCGTGGCCTACCTATGTTCGGGCCATTCAGGCATCTACCTGTCCCAACGGGTGGGGGTCACGAAACATACCCATCCGCTGATCGTGGCGAACATGCCCCTGCGGCAGGCGCGAAGCCTGATGGGCGTGCCTGAAAAAAGCCACCCATGAAATGCCCTGAAAACCATCACGACACAGCATATGCCAGTTGACCAAATCAGCTCCCAACAGCCTCATTTGGATACGGTTTTTTCAAAAACATCCTGAAAAGATGATGCCTTTTCACAAGGCATCATCCAAGGGGTTTCATCACCCGATATCAGGACCGGCGGGCTTAATCCCCTGCGGGAAGCACGGGTAGCGTGATATGTGACGGGCTGGCGGGGGTTGCGAAAACCTTTTGCGTGGCAGGGCGGAAATCCGCTTCCTTTGCCTGATAGATACTCTCCATCCATGTCTGCGGATTACGGTCGATCAGCGGGAACCAGGTGGATTGCACCTGCACCATCACGCGATGCCCCTTGAGGAATACATGATCGTGGTCACGCAACGGCACCTCCCAATCCTCGACCTTGCCTGGGACAAGCGGTGCAGGATGCGAGAAATCATGCAGGTAACGCCCGCGCCGGACCTCCATGGCGATGGGCAGTTCATATCCATCAAGGGAATCCGCCCATGTCGCAGCATCAGGATGCGCGACGAAAGCCTTCTGGTCTTTTTCGGGGAAGACATCAATAAGTTTCACCACGAAATCCGAATCCCGACCGGACGTAGACGCGAACAGGTGCGCCTCCAGCGGGCCTGCAACGCGCAGATCCTCTTCAAGCGGCGCACTGGTGAAGGTCAGCACGTCAGGGCGATGATCGACAAAGCGCTGGTCATTGGTTTCCCAGGTCCGCCATTCCGGCGTGGGATAGGTGGGCGAAATCGGACGCGTACGATAGGGAACGGGATTGGCCGGGTCCGACACATATTGCCTGAATGCGACCTCGCCAGACTTTGGCGCGGTAAAGGACAACGTGCCGTCGGAATGGAAATACAGTTCCTTCAGCGTTGCACCCGCAGGCGGCCATGTCGCGTACTGGCGCCACTCGTTCGAGCCGGTTTCGAACATCTTGGCCTTCCAGTTCGGCTTTTCCCCTTTTTCATGCAGGTAATAGCGAAAGAAGGGGGCTTCTATCTGTCCGCGGAATTCCTCAGCCGTCCTGTGCCCGCCCATGGGCAGCAGGCCGATATTTTCCCCATCCGTCCGCTGCCAGCCACCATGATACCATGGACCACCGACAATGAAATTCGTGTTGTCCGGGTCATGCTGTTCTGCCCCACGGAATATTTTCCACGGCCCCCACGGGTCCTCCTGATCCCAGAAACCCGCGACATTCAGGTTTGGAACAGTGGAGGCATGAACCTTGTTAACCCATGCTTCCTCTTTCCAGAACGCATCATAATCTGGATGCGCCATGACGCTGTTCCAGTAATCAAGTTTGCCATGCAGGTATTTCGCATTGATATTCGTTAGCAGACCAAGCGAAAGATACCAGTCATAGACATCATGTTTACTGAAATCAAAGTTTGTGTTCGCAGTCCGGCTCGCCTCCTCCAATACGGTATATTCAAATGTATAGGCTTCCCTGAGCGCACCATAATGATGATCATCATCATTCATCCACTGATCCGCGGGGGACGCCTGCTCACTGATCGCCTTAAGCGCGGGATGCGGGTTCAAAAGCGTCAGGCCGGCCGTCAGACCAGCATAGGAAACCCCATAGATCCCGACACGGCCATTATTCTGCGGGACATTTTTCACCAACCAGTCAATGGTATCCCAGGCGTCATTGACCTCATTGGCCTGCTTGGGATCGTTCTTGTCATAGCGCGAGGTCTTGAGGAACTCACCTTCGGACTTGAACCGCCCCCTGAGATTTTGATAAACCATGATGTAGCCGTCCTTCTGGAAGGCCTGCCAGCTTGGCAATTCCCTGGAGACGGGCTTGATGGATTCCCGATCGACGATCCCCTGATCCGGCACACCATATGGTGTACGGGTAATCAGGATCGGCAAGGGACCGTTCTGGTGGGCGGGGGTGACGATCACGGTCTGCAGATGCGCGCCATCGCGCATGGCAATCATCACTTCTTTCACGACATAGCCACTTTTGGTCGTGGCCTCCCCCACGGCATCCGCATGGGCACTGCCGGGTGGCAATAACGCAGGAAGCACGAGGGCGGAAAGCAGAAGCAGCGTTCTGAAGGCCGGGGGACGGTATCCTGGGGTCATCGGGATCTCGGTTACATGGGTTTCGATACGATTGTGTCACAAAAAAATCCCCTGCACAAACCGTTTGAACACCCACGATATTTTCACGCTACATCACACGGGATATGGAAAATATTTTGGTGAATCCGTATCCAGAAATCTCCACAAGTCAGGTCATATTTTCAAAAAATACTTTTTCCACCAGATTTCATTGCCCCGATCAATGACCTGCTAATCCACAAAAACCCCCAAGGCATTGAGCAGCGTCGTGCGCAATGCCTCAAAATCAGGGTCGGCATGGTGGCGTGGACGGGGTATGTCGATGCACACATCCATATGGATATGCCCCTCTTGCAACACCAATACCCGATCCGCCAGCAAAAGCGCCTCGTCCACATCATGTGTTACCAGCAGGATCGAACAGGCATGCCGCGCCCATAGCCGCAATACCAGATGCTGCATCTGCAGGCGTGTCAGTGCATCCAGCGCGCCAAAGGGTTCATCGAGCATGATGAAATCCGGATCACGCACCAGCGCACGCGACAGGGCGACCCGCTGCGCCTCCCCCCCCGACAGCGTCAGGGGCCATGCATCCGTCCGATGCGACAACCCGACCTCCCCCAGCAGGCGTTCTGCACGAGTACGATCGGCCTTTCCTTCCGGCAGGGTAGCCAGCGCGACGTTCTGCCATACACGCATCCATGGCAACAGGCGGCTTTCCTGGAACACAACCGCCTTGTTTGATGGGACATGCACCTCCCCACGCGTGGGCTGCCCCAACCCGGCGAGCATGCGTAACAGTGTAGATTTTCCCGAACCACTCCTGCCAAGCAGAGCGACGAACTCCCCCGCCCTGATCGTCAGGTCAAGGTTGTCCAGCACGGGTCGCCCTGCACCGAAACGATGCATGAGCGCACGCACCTGCACCTCACCACGCTGCTGCACAATATGCGGGGTTTGTTGGGACTGCACCATGTCACGCATTCCTTTCGCTGGCGGGTCGCCATGACAGAAGACGTGTTTCCAAAAACCGTACGACCTGATCGGACACCAATCCCAGCACGCCATAAATCACGAGGCCGACAAGGATGATGTCAGTGCGCAAGAAGTCCTGCGCATCCATCATCATATGGCCGATCCCACTTTCCGCATTGACCTGTTCCGCCACCACAAGCATCAGCCATGAAATCCCGACGGCAAAACGCAGGCCGATCAGGAAATCAGGCATGGCACCCGGGATCACAACGAACCGGATGGTTGCCCATCGCGACAGACCCAGGATCGACGCCATTTCCATCAGCTTTGGGTCCACGGCGCGTATTCCCTTATGCAGGTTGAGATAGACGGGAAACATTGCCCCCAATGCGACCAGCAGGATCTTGGGCCATTCCCCAATCCCGAACCAAAGGATAAACAGTGGCACCAATGCCAGCGCGGGCAACGTACGGACCACCTGCAGCGGGGCGTCCACAATGTTTTCCCCCACACGCGACAGGCCCGCCACAAGCGCCAGGACCACCCCCACCACCACAGCCAGCCCCAGCCCTGCCGATGCCCGCAGGAGCGATATTTCCAGATTGGCGGGCAAAGTCCCATCACCGACCAATCCCCACCCCGTCTGCAGGATCTGAAGGGGTGATGAAAGGATGCGCGGCGGGATGATGCCCCCCCAGGACGCGGCCTGCCATGCACAAAGCACGATCACGGATGATACATAACGCTGCCACCCATGGCGCCACAGCCCCGCGCGCGCACGATCCGCGGCGGGCTGTTGCACGCGGTCTGTCACGTCATGTCGGCATTGCGCGCTGATTCCCGTTAATTCCTTCATGCGCCTGATTAATCCTCCTGACCCGTAAGCACCTGTGGCCCCTCACGCGCCTTGCTCCTGTCGCGCTTTCACGCCCCTGATCATGCAAATCCATCATATAACTAATGTCAATGCATATTTACGAAACTATTGCTAATTTTTCACGATCATTGGATGTTGTTTTACCTTCAACCGATTCGGTAGTGTTGTTTCATGGCTTTCACAAACAGGCAGAATCCAACATCCCGGCACATGACGAACCGTGCGGCCCTTAACGCCCCGGAACGCCTTGTCATGACCTCGACCCTTTTTGCCTGTTGCCTGTTCAGCGCTGCTGACGCCCATGCAGCCGACCTGACCGGCACACCACACGCAACCCACCACGCCCAAGGCAGACCAGGCGCCGCCAGAGACACCACAGCAAATGCCAAAGGCAGCAGCATGGAAACCATACATGTGCGTGCTGCGGCCTCGACATCCCGACGTCAGGCGCTTGCACACCAAAATGACCCGGTTTCCGTCACAACCGTGACGGAAAAAGACCTGCAGTCACACCAGATCACCAATCTTCAACAGGCGCAGAAACTGATGCCGTCCGTTACCCTTCAGGTCACGAACCCACGTAATACGGCAATCAATATACGTGGGCTTGGGAATTTCAGTTCCACGGCGCAGGACGGGCTGGAAAACGGGACGGCGGTTTATATCGACGGAGTTTACCAGACACGACCGGGATCTGCCCTTTACGATATCAGTGACCTGAGTGGGTTCGAAGTGCTCAAGGGGCCGCAGGCGACACGTGGTGGCGTCGATAACGATGGCGGGATGATCAATATCACCACAGCCGCCCCGTCATTCAAGCGACAGTATAGCGTCACCGGGGATTACGGCAGCTATAACACGGGGAATATACGGCTCCGCGCAACAGGGGCGATCGGAAACAGTGACAAGGTTGCCTACAGTATCTCAGGTTTTTCCAATAATCGTGATGGGTATATAAAAAATGTGACGACTGGTCGCATGTATCAGGATTATCATGATATCGGCGTCAAGGGACAGATACTCGCGAACCCGACGGACAGATTGAGTCTGCGTCTGATCGCCGATTATACCCACATGCGCGGCAGTTGCTGCGTGTCCGTTCCCTCCACCATGCTGTCGCATTACGCCAACGGCGCGGCGATTGCCGGGACCTATGCACAACGCGCGGCCTATGCGGGGGCGACGGCAATCCCGGCGCACAGCTTTCGTGACATGCTGATCAGCGGACCAGGCAGCCAGGCCTATGACCAGGAATCCTATGGCGTGTCGCTTGACCTCAATTATCGGCTTGCGCACGGCTGGAAGCTGGAAAACATCGCGGCGTGGCGAACCTGGTACTGGTATCCCCACAATGCCTATACCGGTGGCACGGGTATCATTCCGGGCATATGGGCCCAGACCGCCGGAAACAATCAGGTATATGAACAGCATGCCACCGAAGAGCTGCGTATATCTTCACCAGAAAACCGACCATGGCAGGTCAGCGGCGGGGTATTTTACATGTACGAAGCCGTACCTGATTCAATCTATGACGCTATCACGCCACAAGGGGCGAAATATTATGGTTATGGATACAGCCCGGCCGTCTATAATGCCGCCCTGAACGGATATGGATATAGCGCATCAGACGATCCGGTCACGAATTCCCTTGCTGGATATGTAAGGGCGAAATACCAGATCAACCGCCAACTGACGATCGAAGGCGGCTTCCGGTATTCTTTCGTAACCAAATCAGGAGGGTATGAGTCCAGCACAAGTTCAGGCGCGTCATTTGCAGGTCTGTCGGCAACGGATGCCCGTACGGCCGCGACATTGCGCAATTCCATGTTTGGATCGGCCATGTCTTATCGTGCGTTTCACCGTGAAACGGAACCCAGCGGTAGCCTAAGTCTGGTTTACCGGCCCAGTGAGGCACACCTGCTGTATGCGACATACAGTCGTGGCGTCAGAAACGGGGGAATCAATGTGGCCAACCTGAATGTTTCACAAGGGGCAAATCCCGATGTGAAGCCTGAACTGAATGACATGTTTGAATTTGGGGTCAAGAACGCCTTCTTCAACAAAAGGCTGCTGGTGAACGCATCGGCATTTTGGAATAACGTCCATAACTATATCACCAGCGCCAGCTATTATACGCCTACAGGCACGATTATTTCCTATCTTACCAACGCAAAGCACGTGGTTTCACGGGGATTCGAACTTGATGCGCGCGGAACGATTGCACCGGGGCTGGAAGGACGCCTCTCCGCTGCCTACACCGATGCCTTCTATGCATCGTTTAGAAATGCGACACAGCCGCTTGAGTCCTCAAATATCAAAACCATGCGCGATCTTTCTGGAAACCAGATTCCCCTTAATTCCAAATGGAACCTATCCGCCGGATTGGAATATACAATCCCGTTTCAATCGTTCCTGCCCACATCGTCACACTGGGGATCGGATCTCCTGCTCTATATCGGTGGAGACTATACCTATCGCAGCAGCTATTACGCAGACCCATCAGAATCTGCCTATACCCGGATCGCGCCGTATGGCCTGTTTGACGCCCATATCGGTGCACGCCCACGTTCCGGGAAATGGGATGTCAGTTTCTGGGGACATAACATGCTGGACAAACGCTATTTCATTACAATGACCCCACAGGCCCACGGGGGAATGTTTTACGGGCAACTGGGTGATCCCGCCATGTTTGGCGGTGAATTTACCTATCACCTTTGAAGGGAACGTTTTTATGGAAAACAGGATGATGCTGGACCGACGCAGCTTAATGACATTCACGCTGTCTGCCCTTGCCAGCATGTCGATGGGAAAGAAAGCATTTGCTGCGCCCCAGACAATCAGGATCGGATACCAGAAATATGGTACGCTTATCCTGCTCAAGGAAAAAGGATTTCTGGAGACGGCACTTGCCAATACAGGCATTGCGGTTGAATGGTCACAATTTCCTGCCGGGCCACCATTGCTGCAAGCCATGGCCGCAGGTGCAATAGATATAGGACAGACTGGCGATCTGCCCCCCGTATTTGCACAGGCGAACATACCGGATTCAATTGTATATTTCGGACATGAACCCAAATGCGGATCGAGTGAGGCAATCATCGTCCATGACGACAGCCCAATCCGCAGCATTGAAGACCTGAAAGGCAAGAAAGTCGCCGTAACAAGGGGATCGGACGCCAACTGGCTGCTATTGTCATCCCTTTTGCAAAAAGGCCTGTCATTCCATGACATTCACCTTTCCTACCTGTTGCCTGCGGCGGCAAGACCGGCGTTTGAGGCAGGAACCATTGACGCATGGGCCATATGGGACCCCTACCTTTCCGCCGTAGGTCAGAAGGTCCGCCCCCTTGCCACGGGCGCAGACATCAAAGGGGCGATGGCATTCTATCTTGCCAGCCTTCCATTTTACAAAAACAATCCCAACCTTTTGTCCATCGTCAGAAATGCCATCATTGAATGCGACAACTGGGCACAGACACACAAGGAAGATGTAACGCATATCCTTGCCAGCAGTACTGGTCTGTCACCGGACATTGTGGGGAATTCCGTTGAAAAACTGACCTTCAGATTCAACACCATGGATGACGACGCGATTGCGCAGCAAGAGGCCATCGCAGCGGCGTTCTACAAGGAAAAGCTGATTACCACCCAGCCTGATATCAGGAAAAGTATCGCCCAACTGGACAGGTAACATCCAGACACAGGTTTCATAGACCCAAGACATGAAACCCATTCAGGGAATATCCATCCAATAAATATCTTTACAAGAAACACACATATTCCGGGGCCAGAAATTCATCAGTCAAAGAAGCCCCGGGATTTGATTGAACCATTCCGAAAGGGTTTTGGACGCCGTCCGCTGTCATAAAATCTTCATTCAAACCGTACACTTCCTGAACATAAATTACCCTAAGATAACATCTTCCTTCCTGATGTTACCTTAGGAGCATGCCATGCAACGGTCGGATCGCCGTTCCTTTTTAAAATTTCTTGGAGCAGGCGCGACTGTCACCGCACTTCAGGAGAGCATTCGGCTGGCACTTGCCCTACCTGCCAATACCCGCACACGCTCCATCAAGGATGTGGAACACGTTATCATCCTCATGCAGGAAAACCGCTCCTTTGATCATTATTATGGGACTTTGTCGGGCGTGCGTGGCTTTGGTGATCCACGGGCGATGCGATTACTCAACGGACAACCCGTCTGGAGACAGCCATATGGCAAAGATGTCCTGCTGCCTTTTCGCCCTGCCAGCGACAATCTGGGCCTGAGCTTCATTGGGGATACCCCCCATGACTGGAACAGTACACATCGCGCCTGGAACCAGGGGCGATGGGACGAGTGGGTTGCACACAAGACGCCGTCAACCATGATACACTTCAACCGCACCGACATTCCGTTCCATTATGCCATGGCAGATGCATTCACCATCTGTGACAGCTATCATTGCTCGGTCATGGGACCGACATACCCCAACCGCAATTATATGTTCACCGGATGGACAGGCAATGACGGCAAGGGATATGGACCGCAACTTGACACGAATGACATGGTCTGTGACTGGCACACCTTACCAGAACGGCTGGAGCATGCGGGTCTGTCATGGAAAATCTATCAGGATGTTGGCAGCGGCCTGACAGCAGCAAACAACTGGGGCGATGACCCAAACCATTATATCGGGAACTCTGCCAACAATACGCTACTGCGCTTTGTCAATTACCAGAATGCAACGATACAAAGTCCACTGGCGCGCAAAGCACGAACCGGTACGAACATTGCCGTTTCCGGCACGCTGTTTGATGACCTACAGAAAGATGTGACCAATGGTACACTGCCACAAGTTTCATGGTTGATGTGCCCCAATGCATATGATGAACATCCAAATTGGCCTGCAAATTACGGGGCCTGGTTCATCTCGCGGATCATCGAGACATTGACGTCCAATCCGGATATATGGGGCCGCACAGCGCTGTTCATTACATATGATGAAAATGATGGTTTTTTTGACCATGTCATGCCCCCCACCCCACCGGCGCATCCAATGCAGGGACAATCCAACATTTCACCAGAACATGAGATTTTTCCAGGTAACGCCACGCATGATGCAGGCCCATATGGCCTTGGGCCACGCGTTCCCATGCTGGTCATTTCTCCATGGAGTAAAGGAGGCTGGGTCAACTCAGAAGTGTTTGATCATACCTCCCTCATCCGCTTCATTGAACGTCGGTTCGGGGACGAACATCCAACGCTTATGGAAACTCAAATCACCCCATGGCGGCGCGCCATCTGCGGCGACCTGACATCAGCATTTGATTTTACGAATCCCAATACGATCCTTCCGGCCCTTCCCTCCACCAAATCCTACGCACCACAGGACCAGAAAACACATCCCAATTCCAACATCACCCTTCCACGGCACCAGGCCATGCCGATCCAGGAACCCGGCATCCGTCGTGCCCGGCCCCTTCCCTATGATTTGCATGTGACGGCAGAGATTGACAATTCGGATAAGGAAATAAGTCTTGTTTTTATCAATACCGGAAAAGCCGCAGCAGTTTTTCATGTCCGTGACATTACCGACAATACCCAGCCCCGATCCTATAGTGTCCAGCCGGGAAGCACCCTTGCAGACAGGTGGACAACAAAGCACGGTCATTATGACATCGATATCCATGGCCCTAATGGCTTCTTTCGTAGCTTTTCGGGATACATGCATCATGATTATGGAAAGACATCGATTTCAACAGAAAATGACCCCAAGCGTGGCATCTGCATTCTTACATTCCATTCCCCATTCACTCATCTGAAGATAGAAAATGGTTATACAGGCCATGTGACGGATTATGCCCCCACCCCCGCCCCTGTTTGTATCGAGGTTGATACACGGCACACATCCGGGTGGTATGACCTGATCTTACGCAACAAGCATCATCACCATATTCGATGGCATATTGCTGGACATATTGAAACAGGAAGCAACAGCACAACAGACCCGGCAATTGGACGCTATAGCAAATAAAATTTCACCCTTGTCGAGATATTTCTAAGTGTCCGTCCAAGAACATGCAAAAATATATTTAAATTTTCATCAAAAAAACTTGTATCCCTTGTGTTTGTAATATCCTGCCCCCGCTTGATCTTTACGGATCAAGCGGGTCCATCGGGTCCGTAACATTGCAATGCACATCAGGATGAAACGGGATGGCAAACAGGGATATACGTGCATCAAGCACGCCTGGCGCGCATCCTAACTCCCTCAGGTTACGCTGTGCAAAAGTCTGACTTGCAATATATGCGCTCTGATCCTGATCCGTTACAATCAAGGCAGGCTGTTGTCGTGGTGCGTTCATCGTGGCAAGAAGCCTTGATGCGTTACGCAGGTTGGTTGTCGTATGCCTTGCATAGGGCTCTATAATAATATTGCGTTCAGCAATACCAAAGCGGGAAATCAACTCACGACGCATTTCTTGCGCCTCAACATAATGGGTTTGTGCGGGATGAACTGCTCCACCTGAAACCAGAATAAACGGCGCCTGCTTCTTACGGAAAGCATCCACCGCCAACATCAGTCGCAACTTTCCCATTGCCGACAAAGATACGCCCTGCGCCTCCGGCCCCGCCCCAGGCACAATGATTGCTGTATAAGGATAGTGACGCCAGTCAAGATTCTGCGCGAGATGAAGGGCTGGCGCATTCAACGTCTGCCACAACATCGGAAAATGTATGGCATCATCACGATCATTCATATCAAGCAGGATCGCTGCATAACGCAGAGGGGCAGAAAAAATATCCATGTCCTGTTGTGGCCAGGTCTGAAGCTCCTGCAATTGCAGACCTGAAATCAACTGATTAAAGTCTTTTGACGTTGTATCCTGTGTCATCGCGTCAATATGTGGATAATGAGGCGGACTACCTTCGCCATAAACTGACAGGATGTAGTTAATTGCATCTGCATCATGTTCCCATTGAGATATGCCATAGCCACGGGATACCGGCAAATGAGAGGATATCTGTCCAAGAACCTCCCCAATGATGCGCCGTTCATCGGGGGTGATTTTCCATGCCTCCACAACACAATGAGGGGCAGGAATACATTTGGTTATATCTGAAAACCTGGCACGGCGGTCTTGTAATATTTTCTGTATATTCTGATCAGAAAAGAAAATTTTTCTCCAACCAGCATCAGCTATCATGGCAGAAAGTTGCGGAAATATCCGACGCTGCAGGCTTTCTGTGACATGGTCATGTATTTGCGGAAGTTCTTGTGCCACAGCTGGCAACGAGAAGCTGAGAGAGCCTACGCATACAAGCACCAGAGACGTCTTATATAAGATTTTCTTCAAATTCCATTCCCCGTGTGAATATTCATCAGCATTATCAACACTGACTTTTACATCCTCAAAAATTACAAGGCATCATAAACGATACTTGATCCAAAAAAAATAAAGAAAATCAAAAATATTAATAAATCGTTTTTACACGACAGAAACAAAAATATCATAAAATAATAACACGTCTCCTCTCATAGATTTTGTAGCATCTCCTTCTTCCCAAAAGGGCGCATATGCGAGGCTGCTTGATATGTTCTGATACGCAATGACCAGAAACCTGTTGATACCGAACAGTATCACAAACTGCCTCTCATTCAGGATGTGCGCTGTCTTTCCATGCAATCTGCCCTGATTTTTACATGCAAAAATCTATGGTTTGTAAACCATATCTTCCTGTCCAACATCTTTACCAATCCAAGGTTTATTCTATGACGATTCTGACCATCGGAAGAGATAGTACCCGACATGGCCGATTGCGTCGCCATCTTCTCTCTTCATGCATCATGATGAGCTGTGGCATTCTGATGACCACGGGGCATGCCCTTGCGGCAAGATCAGACCAGCAACCATCCCCTCGCAAAGCCAAAGAGGTGGTATCAGGCTCCTCAGCCTCACATAGACCCACCACAAGCCAGAACAAGCAGCCTCCGCAGAATGAAGAACTGAGCGTCACCGCGCAGCACCATAATTCTGGCGGTGGCCTTCTTGTACGGCAGACGGCCCCAGTGTCAGTCAGCGAGGTTTCGCGCGCCTATATTTCAAAACAGGTCCCAACCGTTTCACCAACTCAGTTGATCGCCAGCCTTCCGGGTGTTCAGGCCGGCAATGAAGGGCCATTGAATACCGAAACGGAAACCATGCATATCCGCGGCCTTGACCAGACCCAGATCGGTTTTCTGTTTGAAGGTGTTCCAGTTTCGGATGCTTTCAGCTATGCCCCTTGGGCATCATCGATGGTTGATAACGAAAATATCGCTTCGGTAAAGGTAACACAGGGATCTGTTGATCTGTCTGCACCACTTTACAATGCCGATGGCGCAATTGTTTCCATGCAGGAAATCCGCCCATCAGATAAATTTGGTGGCAGCGTTGACTTCGCTGGCGGCACTCATAGTCTGCAAAAGCAGTTCATTCGCCTTAATTCAGGCGAAATCGGCCATAGCGATGTAAGAGCCTTTGCTTCTTTTTCACATTCCGCTGGCAACCTATGGCGTGGAATGGGTAATATCGAGCGTTATCATATTGATGCGAATCTTGAAAAACGTTGGTCAAAAAATAGTTCTTCTGATATTGTATTTGGATACACAACATCGCACCAGAATATTTATCGTAATCCATCTCTTGCACAGTGGAACCATTACGGAACCAGCTTCAATTACGACGGGAAATATAAGGCAGGGGATTCGAACTATTACGCCATCAACGAACGTTTTACGAATGTCGTTTTTGGTGCGATACATAATGATTTCGCCCTTGGGAACGGCCTGACATTACATGTCGAACCTTATACAACGTTTCAGAGCGGCCCGAATAATTACGGTTCCACAATTCCCATTTCTGGTGGTTATATCGGCACACAGCAATATGATCACCTTGATGGTTATACAGCTCAATCAGGCACCGTCACTGTTGAGAGTGTCCATCCCTGGCGTCAGAATACCAGTGGCTTTACGACAAACCTTAACTGGAAGACAAAGCATAATTCACTGTCTGTATTTTATTGGTATTCCTATGGGGGGCATACCGAATATCAGGACCAGTATCCTCTATCGGCCACGGGATCATGGAATTATGGCGAAAAATACCTGACGGCCAATGGGATGCGGGTTACCGGATATCAGGAAAATACACGTCAGCAGGTCAATGCCATAGGTATTGATGACAAGGTTATCCTGCTCGGGGGCAGGCTTGTCCTTGATGCTGGTTTCAAAGCCTCCATGGCTTCAGTGACTTCAACAGAAAATCTGCCCGGCGCTTCACCTTACAAGGCTGGAAAAAATTATTTTGAACCTACACCACAATTCCTGGCCAGTTATAATATTACCAAATCTGATCAGGTTTATATGAATGCGACGACATCTTATCGACTTCCTGCCGGATGGAGTCCTTACGTACAGCAGTTCTCCATGACATCCCCTAAACCCTCCAGCCAGCCTACTTCCAACTTGAATGCTGAATATTTTATTGGAGAGGAAGTCGGGTTCCGACATAATGGTCCTGTCAATTTCTCTGCGGCATGGTTTCACTACAACCTGACGAACCACCAGATTTCAAGTTCATCCTACCTTCCGGGAACAAGCGTACTGATCAGTACGCCCATTTCTGCTGGCGGCGAGGAAGCATGGGGCTTCCAGGGAGAAATTGGTACCCGCCCATGGCATCATATCAGTGCCTATGCTTCGGGGCAGTATCTTAATACAACCATCGGGAATAACGTGAATGCAGGCACTGACTATCTGCCGACCAAAGGAAAAGAAGAACCGGGCTCTCCTAAATGGAGTGGTGCGATTGGCCTGACATATGATGATGGCACCTATTTCAGTAATTTCAACCTGCGCTATCAGGGGAAGCAGTATTCAACCCTGATGAATGACCAGAAAATTCCCGGATATTTTACCGCGGACCTGAATATAGGCAGGACACTTCCGTCATTCCACACACATGTTCACCCCAGAATTATGCTTAACTTGGTGAATATGGGAGGGGTTAACTACCTCTCCTCCATCAACGGTTTTGGCATGACTGCCGTGACCCAGAAAGGTCTTCAGGGCAACACGGTTCATGCATCGACACCGACTTATGTCGTTGGTTCTGCCTTTACGGCCATGGTCTCATTAAGTGCTGATTTCTGATTAACAGTTCCGGCATTCCAAAACCAACCCTGAATAATGGAATGCCGGAATGTATTATAGAGTCTGTCAGGAATATCTGTATAAACTGTACCAGATTTATGAATGCCTGATGGACAAAGATGAAACCGCTATTTCCTGACAGAAAGTTGCTTTTTAGGCAGCACTTGTAGATT
Organism: Novacetimonas hansenii JCM 7643; assembly: GCF_000964405.1. Taxonomy (GTDB): domain Bacteria; phylum Pseudomonadota; class Alphaproteobacteria; order Acetobacterales; family Acetobacteraceae; genus Novacetimonas; species Novacetimonas hansenii. The sequence continues at coordinate 10,490 of NZ_BANE01000296.1, read as the reverse complement.
GCAATGTTCACAATCTGTCAGCATGTTTCAAACACAACTTGATGTATGTTCTTGGAACAGGTTGCCAGTGACGTGCAATCCCGAAAGATCTGCCGTCGTGCAGCACAGTGAACTACTACTTTCGCTGCTGGCAACATGAGGGCACACTCGATCGTCTGCACCATGCGTTCTACGTCCTGTGTTGAGAACAGACGACCCATTATGGCTGCCCGACAGCAGCAAAAACATCAAGGGGAAGAAACGTTATCTCCTCGTCGATACACAGGGCTTGTTAATGGCAACCTTGTTTGGGCTGCATCCATTCCTTCTGAAACTTCTATATCAGCACTGGCTATCAGAGATCGAAATTTCGGCAAGGACTGAACCAGGTTTGCTGCGCTGTAAACGTCGAAATCGTGCACAATGCGATGCGGAAATTTTATCCGAACGCTGGATTGTGAAACGCATGTTCTCCTGTCCAAGCCGCGATCGGCACCTGAGCAAGGATTGAGAGGGCCTCAATCAGAATGCGCCCCCTTTCCGCCAATGTGTATCAGTCCTGATGATGCTCGGGTAGCTTTGCAATCCATGCAGATTATGGATCTGTTGCTGTCAGGTGTACATACAAATAAGCTAATTGATAACACCATCGATATGATGATCTGTCCTCACCCGAGCATCATATTGAATCACAAATCAAGTGGCCTGAACTGCCTACGCATTCAGCCAGATGTAAACCTTCGTGTGATAGGTTAATATCTGACTGAATGCGTTCACTGAATTCCTTTGCCTGGGTCAGGCCTCAACAAAGACAGGAAATCGCCCGATGACTAGCAGAATCCTTATTGTCGGCGCAGGCGCTGTGGGGGGGTATTTTGGTGCCCGCATGGCCGCAGCCGGACATGATGTGACATTCCTTGTGCGCCCAAAACGGCGGTCCCAATTACTGGCAGACGGCCTTTGCCTGCGCAGCACCATCGGAGATATTACGCTCACGCCCAAAACCACCAGCACCCAAGATATCACAAATCCGTATGACATTGTGCTGCTCAGCGTAAAAGCCTATTCCCTTGCGTCTGCCATGGATGATTTTTCTGCTGCTGTCGGTACAGGCACCCATATCATACCGCTGCTCAATGGCATGCGACATCTTGATATCCTGACAGCACGTTTCGGCCAACATGCCGTCATGGGCGGAACATGCTTTATTGTCAGCAAACTGAATAAGCAAGGACATATCGAACAAAGCGGCTCCATGCCGCGGCTGTCTTTTGGGGAAATATCCGGTCGGGAAACAGCCAAAGCACAACAAATCGGAAAAATTCTTTCCAGCCCTGGTTTTGAAACAATATGTTCGACGCATATCTTGCAAGATATGTGGAACAAGTGGGTGCTTCTTGCATCTCTGGGAAGTATTTGTTGCTTGATGCGCGGAACAGTTGGGGAAATATCAAGCCAAAAATACGGAACAAATTTTATACACGCCGTCATTGACGAATGTGTTGCCATTGCCACAGCAACAGGATATTGCCCTGATGAACAAACCATAGACGGCATTATAAAGCTACTGAGTAAGAAAGACTCCTCGCTGACATCATCAATTTTTCGCGATCTTTGCCGGGGTGGACCGATCGAAGCCCAGCAGATTATTGGTGATCTTGTGATACGGGCACGCAAGCATGATCTTTCAACTCCCCTCCTTGACCTTACAAACATAAATCTGGGTGTTTATGAGCAACAGCACAATCAAATGCCCCTTACATAAACCATTTTTGGAAGATACCTTTTATTAAGGATAAATACAAAAAAGCCGTAGCAAGTCATGCCACGGCTTCCTGTAGTCTTGAAAAATCAGAACGCAACGTTGACAGCGGTGCTCAACACAACAGCATCTCTGAAGGTTGTTGTGCCACCAACATGATTTATATACTGGAAATCCGGCTTGATCGACAGGCCATCCATTATATGAAAACCATAATATGCTTCATAAATGCTCTCATGCCCCTGAATACCATATGGAACACCGAAATTTGCCCCTGGCAGTGACAGCCCATGCCCAGCAGCAGCTTCTTGTGACAGGATTGCGGAACGGCTGAAACTGGCCCATAAGAACGCAATACCCACACTATCCAACGGACGTTTCCATGCCGCGCCGGTATCCATCAGGGCCGCCACAAAGGCATGATTAATCTGCGACGTCTGACCGGATGCATAAGCATAATATCCACCCAGTATCAGACCATTCAGTTCTCCTGACCCATGGCGAACCAACATCTGGTCTGCAATCACCCACAATGATGTCTGGCCGCTCTCTCTGCGTGCGGGCTGACCGGTTAACACCCATGGATTGCCATTGATATCTTCATACAGATGACTGTAACGGGAATTATCATACATCACGCCAACCTTGTAATGCCCTACAAGATGGTCGCGACCGAACGCAGGAATCCAGCCGATTTCAACCTGTGTCGAAAGTTTTCCCAACCCATCCTGCGCCCAGGACCATCCAGAAATACCACCATTATAGGGATGTGGCGACACGGCGAACAATCCGCCCATGACATATACCTGTTTTGTCGGCATCACCCGCAGGACCGTCCCAATATTCCCCGATGGCCAGCCACGACCACCCGTCAAGAATTTTGTAGGTGCCTCCCCACCACATAACCACACGTTCATATAGTTACAGACCCATGGAGAATTCTGGAAGAAAACGCCGGTTGGTATCCACCCCATAGACAAATCAATCCTGTGATCCAGCCAGGATTTTTCAAAATAAGCCCAGACCATATGTGCAATTACGTTACCACGGCTTCCATATATCTGCTGCACCTGGTTGCTATTGTCACCAAACAGGCGACTCAGATTCCGACCATGCCCATTTACAACAAGCAGATGCAGCCATAGATCCTTTGACCATGATCCGGCATTCAGCAATTTTTCCCAGTCCACGTCGAGTGTAGAACCGACCTGTCCAGCTACACTGTAATCACGCTTTTTACCACCAGCCACATTTCCGGCAAGATCCTCATAAACATCAAATGCAAAATATAGCCCCCGTTTCTGAAGCCAAGGCTGCACCCCGCCCCAATCCCCCAGCAAATGGGTAGTACCGAATGGCGGACCGAAAGAAGGTGGGCCATATGGTGCCTGTAAAAATCCCGGTATCGCAAGATAAAACGGCGTTGTGGGCTGCGTTTCGGCATATGGCGTAGGGTTTGATACCTCCTCTGGACCTGTCGCCTTGGTTTTTTTTCCTAGTATTTTCTGAATCCAGCGTGGCAGTTTAACATCCTGCGTATCTTGATCTGCCGCTTTTATTTGCTGTTGCTGAACCGGCAGAATTACCGAATCCTGATCTGTCGCAGCCAGCGCCACAGATTGAAGCAGGAGACAGCAGCCAAAACAGGCGGCGATCCCCAATGGAAGCTTCACGGCATTCCGACTTCGTGAAGTCCATGTTGCTGAGCGAATATGATTTAAAACATAAAGAAAAAATGATTCATGAAGGACGCGCATGCCCTGAACCTCATCCGATGAAGATCATGAACCAGAATCAACCAGCGCTGATAATATCAATACGAATTATTGATCCATGGATACCCATGACAACATCACCATTACCCAGGAACTATTACCTTATGTTCCTTAAGCTAACATCCATGGACATGTTGATTTTATGCATCAGCCTGAGTTCGCTTGGTTCATAAATTATTTTTATTTTTTGGAACACGGACTTAAGGAATATTTTTCCAAAACCTACAGAAAAATATATTACTTACATAGTGCAAAAATACTTCATTCTGCCATTTATAACCCATCCACACATTGCAAGAATTTCGTTGCCCGTCATAACGAACACTGCTCTGTATGGGTTGCGGTCATTCAAATGAATATTACTGTCATTCAGGCTGACGCAGGCTGCCACAACATAGTGGTTGCTGTGCGTTCATACCGCTTGCCTTCTGGAAAACTTACCAATTCCAATTGCATCCCCCATGGGGTCAGGAAATATACCCATGTCTGACCAGCACTTGGCCCCGTATTGCGGTATGTGGGCTTACCCAATAGACGGACACCATGCAACTTCAGATGTGTAAGTGCTGCGTCGAAATCGTCTACATAAAAGGCCAGATGATGCCCACCGACATCACTGTTCAGGGGCGGGATACAATGCTGGGCTGGTGTTTCATACTGGAATACCTCAAAGTTTGGACCATTTCTGCACCGGAAAAACCTTAATTCCCGCATGATCGCATCTGCAGGAACGTTCAGATGCGTGGTCATCCAATCATCAGGCGACTGAAACGGTCCCAGAGAATAGACATATTCACATCCGATGACATTGACGAAAAAACGCGTGGCTTCTTCAATATCCGGCACGGTGAAACCAATATGTTCCACACCGCGCAATCCCGGCAATCCGACCATGACCGCATTCCCTTCGTATGGTAAATGGTGTTACCTCTCCCCTGTCGCGACAACCTTGTTTTTTTCAAACTCAAGGCGTGTCCGACGGATATGCACCTGAAGCAGGCATTCCGCATTGTAACTGTCACGTCGCCGGATTGCATCCATCAGCAACCTGTGTTCAGAATCGACGATCGTGCGCAGGCTGAATCCCACCTCGTTCATATATGTCCGACGATACTGCTGCGTCGTGTTCCAGTACCGCAGGATCATCGCATTCAGTTCAGGAAGTGATGAATGCTCATAGCTTCGTAGATGGAACTCCCGATCCAGGGGAATGAACGCATCAACAGTTTCCGCCTGCTCCATACGATCGACAAGTTCCTCAAGCACGTCCATGGTTGCAGATGGCATGCGTTGCGTACTTTCGCTCAGGGCCAGTGGCTCTATACGTTCGCGTATCTTATAGATCTCCAGACATTGTGCCTGGTTCATATGGGCAACCCATGCCCCCCTGTTCGCCTGAAGGACAAGCAATCCTTCGCTTTGCAGGGCTTTGAGGGCTTCCCTCACGGGAATGCGACTGGCACCGAAATGGGTCGAATAATCTTCCTGCCGGATACGTGTTCCCGGAACAAGCACACCCGACAGGATGTCATGTCGCAATGCATCTGCAATCCGGCGGGCGGTCGGGGCCAATGGCTGCGAAGCGGCATTCTCTGTCATACGTTACTCAGCATGGAAAATTATCCCTGTCACCCTCAGGGCTTCACCGTCCCTTCATCCACCTGCCGGACAAGGGTATTGTAATCGCGCATTCCGGTGGTTCCCCAACGGGTGTAAAGGATTCCACAAGGATGGCAATAGCGACAAAACCCGCCAGCAACATCGCTGATGCGCACGTGAACGCCGCCCCGAACGATCCCGTCAGGTTGACCAGATACCCGGTCAGAATCGTTGCCACGATGCCCGCGCCGTTATTTACAAAATTGGCAATACCAGTCACCGTTCCCCCTACCCCGCGTGGTGCGACAAGAGAAGGCAAGCTCCAGATTACTGGCGCGGCGCTCGACAAGCCCCCGAGGGAAAGTGAAATCCAGAATACCGCCCATCCGGGACGATGCGTGAAAATGGCGCCGATCATGGCCATGCCCAGAATGAAACCAAGCAGGAGCATCCCCTTGCGCGTCCATGTATCGTCATACCCGCGACGGCAGAGCGCATCAATAAACCAGCCACCGACCAACAGTTCGCCAAGCGTGGCAATACCCCACGGGATCATGACATACATCGCCGACTGCATCGTGCTGACATGCAGTTCACGAACCAGGTAATTTGGCATCCATGTCAGGAACAGCGTAAAAAAATACCCATATGCCGCAAACCCCAGTATGATACCCCATATTTTACGCTGCCGCAGAAGGTGTGGAATAGTGGCCCAGCCACTTCCTGCGCTTGCATCCCCTTCGACACAGGCACCACCCGCCAGCATATAACGATGTTCATGTGAACTCAGTCGCGGATGCTGTGATGGATCGCGATAACCAAGAAAAAATGTAATCGCGTAACACAGGCTGAAACATGCCGTCATGACGAATGCCCAGCGCCAGCCCAGGTAAACGGTCACAAGTGCCACAAGCGGAACCCCAAGCACATTCGCAAACCGTGCGGATGCGTCGAATACCGCCGTAGCCGTTCCACGTTCATTGCGTGGGAACCAGTATCCGGTCGCTTTTGTACCAGCCGGATAAGCAGGAGCTTCCGCCAGTCCCAGCAGCATACGTGCCGCAAAGAAGCCGGGGAACCCACGCGCCAATGCCATCAGGCCGGATGAAACCGTCCACAGGACAGTACTGACCCGCATTGTCGCACATGCACCATATCGGTCAGCCAGCAGCCCGCTGGGGATCTGGGCAAATGCATAGACCCAGAAGAAACCACTGAAAAGCCAGCCAAGCTGAATGCTATCAAGACTATATTCAGCCTGTATCTGCGGTGAAGCCACCGAAAGGGCGATACGATCAATATAGTTGACGAAAACCCCAAGGGCGAGCAGACAGCCGATACGCCATCTGAACCTTGGAACCGGATGGGATTGCTCCATGATGACTGTCTTTCATTCCCATGGATTCGATACCGATATATTTGGAAACAGCCTGCAGACACAGATCAGAGATATCCATTCGCTGTCCAGCCACCATCCACCGAAAGGACATGACCCGTGATATGCGCGCTGCGCGGTTCACACAGATATAACACCGCGTCTGCAATCTCGCTTGCCTTGCCCAGGCGATGCTGTGGTGTACGCCGCTCCAGCGCCGCCATATCAAGCCGCCCTGCCGCGGCAAGTTCGCGCGTCAAGGCACTGTCCACATATCCAGGCGCCACGCAGTTGACACGAATGCCAGCGTCCGCCCACTCCAGCGCGAGGCATTTCGTCATCATCGCAATCGCAGCTTTTGTCGTACAATAGGACAGGCGTTGCGGGGCGGCGACAATGGAATAAATCGACCCGATATTGACAATCGTCCCCTTCCGCGTTGCGCTCATGCGACGCGCGGCCTCACGGCTACAGAAAAATGCTCCATTCAGGTTGATGCCCACGACACGCAGCCAGCTTTCTTCCGTCAGGTCCAATGTTGGTCCATTTCCACTGATCCCTGCATTATTGACCAAAATATCAGGAATTTTCCCTTCATCATCAAATATTTCAAACAGGGCGCGTACCGCATCCGGGTCCGCCACGGACGCAACATAAGGAGTGGCCTGCCCACCGGTTTTACCAATGATCGCACATGTCGCACGTGCGGCATCGCCCGAGACGTCATTGACCAGAATGGCCGCACCTGCATTTGCCAGGGCTATAGCTGTTTCACGGCCGATACCCGACCCTGCACCGGTCACAAGCGCCGTACTACCAGATAGTGGTTTCATGAAAGTTCCTCCGCCAAGCGGTATTTTTATTTTATGACAACCGGATTGACTGGCGCACCCGATCCACCAACCACCTTCAGCGGTGCGGCTGTATACAGGAAAGACCACTGCCCGTCGGCGGCACAATCCTCCGCCAGTGCATCAAGGGCGATGATTTCGGTAAAGGCCACCCCAAGATTACGCATCAATGCGCAATGCAGCGGAAGAGTTACCCCACTTTCGGGATCAACGGTCACTTCATTGGCGATCGTATCCGTTACAAGGTTGGGAATTTCCTTTTCATGAAACCAGCGCACCAGCTCCGGGCTGTAGGTCAGGCCGGGTTCAAGGAAGTCGCGATAGAACTCCTCTTTTGGCGTGCGATAGAATTTGCCAATCCAGCCTGTGCGGATCACCAGAACATCATGGGGCAGGATCTCAATCCCCTGCTGCGCTGCTGCGGCTTCAAGGTCCGTATGTGTAAAGGTCTCTCCACGATCAAGGCATTCCTTGCCCCGGAAACGGGCCATATCAATCAGGATACCGCGCCCAACCACGCCACGTTCGGCAATGGGAAGGACACTGGCCTTGCTCATGCCCCCCACTGTCGTCGCGGCGGGGTAGCCATTATAAAGGGTGTTATCATACCACACATGTCCCAGCGCATCGTACTGGCTGGATCCCTGCAGATACATCACCACCATGTCGTCGGCCCATTCGCCCCCACCCGACAGGGGTTCGGCCTTGCCACACATAAAATGGCCACGATCCATAACGTTGACCCGGTGCGCCGTCGCACGGCCGGGCCAGATCGGGTCCCCTTCGGGGGCGGCGATACGAATGCCAAGCGTAAACACCTTTCCTTGGCGGACTGATGCCACGCCGCGCAGGACTTCTTGCGCGGTCAGGAAATTGAGCGAACCAACCTCATCATTTTCGCCCCACCGCCCCCAGTTTTTTGGGAGCTGCTCCAGCAGACGCCCAAGGTCGGGCATATAACACCGTAATTTGCCGTCAGCCATAATCCTGTCTCCCATGCCCCAATCCACAGGGGCATCATCTGAAGAAAACGTTTATCAGGTCAGCAATCTTATGGGGTGTTCGACGATATTCCTGAACGCGGCCAGCCATTGCGCAGCCAACGCACCATCCACAACGCGGTGATCGACACTAAGGGTGCAGGTCATGAGGGATGCAATTGCAATCTGCCCGTCCCTGACGATTGGCAGGCGACGTATCGCCCCAATCCCCAATATCGCAGCATGGGGTGGGTTGATGATCGGTGTCACGCTATCAATACCAAACATTCCGACATTCGAGATTGTAAAGCTGCCACCGCGCATTTCCTCCACGCTCAGCTTTCCTTCACGCGCACGCATGATAAGTGCGCGGACTTCGCAACTGGTGACGAGCAGCGATTTTCCACCCACGTCACGCAGGACCGGCGTCAGTAATCCATCAGACACAGAAACCGCCACGGCGATATCAACCTGCCGCGGGAAAAGCAGCGCATCTTCGGCATACAGGACATTCATGGATGGCACCGTGGCAAAAGCCACACCACAGGCACGGATCAGCATGTCATTAACCGAAATGCGAAACGCATCGGGGGCGCCGTGGAATGGCACCACGCGATTGAGTTCTTCGCGCAGGTCCAGTAAGGCATCAACCTGCACATCCACGGAAACATAAAAATGCGGGATCGTCTGCTTTGCGTTCGTCAGGCGCGCGGCAATGGTCCGTCGCATGCCCGACATAACAACGCGATCAACATCCGGTTTCGTCTTTTCCTTTACCTGAATGATTTTTTCATTCGACAGCAGGCATTCGATATCGCGACGCAGTATCCTTCCCCGTGGGCCACTTCCCCCAACCCGTCGCAGGTCAAGCTCATGCAGCCGCGCCAGACGGCGCGCAACTGGTGAGGCAAAAACCCGCGTCCTCGTAACGTCCCTACTTATGTCCGGCAGGGATATTCCCCTCTCGCTACACGGGGACACAGCCTGCGTCATGGGGCCTGTATCGGGACATATTGCCGCCGGGGCCTGAACATTCAGATTGCCGGGCGCATCCGGGATGGGTTCGCCAGGATCGACGACCATTCCGATGACCTGATCAACACTGACACCTTCAGTACCATCAGGAACAAAAATACGCCCCAGAATCCCACCTGCCGGTGCCTCGATTTCTATCGTCGCCTTGTCAGCTTCCATCTCCGCAAGGATATCCCCGGCAGAAATCGCATCCCCTTCGGCCCGAAGCCATCGCGACAGCGTTATCGTTCCGGACGATGCGCAAAGGTCGGGCATGCAAATATTGACGGCCATGAAGATCTACCTCACTGACAGGGCTCAGCCGGCCATATAGAGGCCACCATTGACATGGATGACCTCCCCATTCACAAAACTTGCATCATCACCACACAAAAATGCCACGACGGACGCCACCTCACGCGGCTGACCAAAGCGGCCGCACGGTGTCTGGGCCTTTAAGATGTCCCCTTTTTCTCCACGGAGTTCACGCGTCATCGCGGTCTCTATAATCCCCGGAGAAACCGCATTGACGCGGGTACGCCCGCCAAGCTCAATGGCAAGCGAACGCGTCAGGCTAAGAACTGCGCCCTTCGATGCGGAATAATGGGCATGATTCTGGCTACCACGATGGGCCGCAACGGATGTCAGTGTGACAATGGCGCTATTTTCACGCAAAATGGGCATGACCGCCCGACAAAGATAGAAAACACTGTCGAGGTTGATCGCAATAACCCTGCGCCAGTCAGCCCCCTCCATCTGCGACACCGGACAATGGGGATAAATCCCCGCCCCCGGCACCATGAAATCAACTCCGCCGAAATGATCATGCGCCAGACTGGCAATAATCCCGGCATCGTGTTCACACGCGGCATCATACCGCGCGGCAATGATACGTTCACCCTGAGGGTCCATTTGCCGCGCCATGTTGATTACGGCGCTTTCATCAAGATCCGCCAGAAGCAGGCTGGCACCACGTGCAAAGAAAAACGCGGCGATTTCACGGCCAATGCCCCCTGCTGCCCCGGTCAGGAGCAGGATACGACCTGTAAATTCCTGCATTGCAGTCTCCATTATTAAACGGGACCAATGCCCAAAGGGGCCCCACAACCGCCATTAGAGCGTTCTGTGATTAGATTGATGCATATCCTGAGTTTT
>NZ_BANE01000297.1 GCF_000964405.1 Novacetimonas hansenii JCM 7643 | reverse complement strand
CGCCTGACGCGCCTGCCGCTGACGGAAATCAAGATCGACCGCAGTTTCATCAATGATTTCGAACATGACACCAATGCGCAGGCCGTGACCACCGCCGTCATCGGCATTGGCAACCGCCTTGGCATGACCGTTGTGACCGAAGGTGTGGAAACCGTGCAGCAGCGTCAGTTGCTGGAGGATCTGAAATGCGACGTGATGCAGGGGTACCTGTTCGCGCGTCCGTTGCCCGCAGACGAACTGGAAAAATGGATACGCGCGCGTGAAGCCGACGCGATGCAGGCGGGTACCCCCCGCGCCTGAGGCGCGGTATCCGCAATATTGGGTCACATAATCTTGAGCCCGACAGCGTCCGATTATACCTGATCCGAAATATTTTTTGACTTCCTGTCATGTCATGGTCTGAAAAAACCTTGATGCGGGAATGACTTTGAGCATTCATGCTGTGTCGGATCATGACCTGCATCCACGGCATTGCTGCCATATATCCAAAAGACGAATGTCTGGCATATGCGGTGCAGGGGACCGGGGCGGGCATCCCATGGTAACATGACATCTACTGACACACGCCAGCCACGCATGCCGTTGCGTCTGGTCGCGCAATAATTGAATAAAGGTGAACAAAATGATCTCGTGTCTCGGTCGCGTCCTGTCCGTCGGTGCCGTTACAACCCTGCTTGCCGCCGCGCCCGTGCTGGCGCATGCGGAAACATCCCCGCCGACGGGTGCTGGCGTTGCCAACCAGGTTGAACAGATCAAGATGGGATCGCTGTCGGAAAAGACGGTGATGTCGGCCGTGTCTTCGGCCAAGCCGGCCGATCTTGGCGGTATTCTCAACTACTGCATTCAGTCCAACTACCTGACCGCGTCCGAGGCATGGCCCGTGCTTGCGGCCCTGAACAAGAAGACCAATGATGTCCCGTCCAACAGCAAGGGCAACATGTCTTATGCCGATGGGTCCACCGGGCTGCTGAAGGTTGGTGGCAAGGCGCCGATTTCGCTCGAAGATGCATCGACCGATATCCGTCGCGCGGCCTGCGCAAAGGTCGAGGCACGGGCGAAATCTCTGCTCTGATCGTCCTGTCTGGCGGGCGTATCCTTCTGGATGCGCCCGTGTTGCGTAAGGGGTAAAGTCTTTCGGGGGGGGCAGGTTTTTTAAAGGGGATGTTTAAAAACCTGTATCAATGCCCCACTGAAAAATGAAAGCTTTTGGCAAAGATTTTCAGAAATCTTTGCGAGGCAGGGTGTTTTTCTAACATGGGATGGTGCCTGAAGGTTTTTTCATTTCCTGTCAGGTGGATGTTTTCAAAACGTTTTTGAAAAGCCATGATCCCATAAAAGTTTTTTGTGATGTTTTTTTAAGAAATCAACATTTGAAAACCGATATGTGCCTTAGAGCCTGATTCGAAAGTTTTTCAGCACTGACAATGCCTTG
>NZ_BANE01000298.1 GCF_000964405.1 Novacetimonas hansenii JCM 7643 | reverse complement strand
GGCGGGGGCCGGGTCGGGCGGGGGTGGTCATGCTCGGTCCTGGATCACGATAATGGCGATGCTGTCTTTCTTCCACCCTTTGCAATGTTCTGTAAATCCATGCGTCGCACCACTTTGACGCTTGTTCCGTGCCCCCAGGGTCGGATAGTCGTCCGTATCCTCTTTGTTGAGGGTGTCTGAAAAGATGATCGTGAGGGCATTTGGGGAAAGTAAAAGTTTCTGGTGGGGCCGTCCCGGAAAGCCTTGCTCAAGGCGTTATCCGTAGTGAAACGAAGGACATCACCGGAAATTTTATCGTTCCCCGTTACCAGTGTATTTCAAACACAGCCTCATCGCCTTTCACCACAGCCCCCGTGCGCGACATGCCGGTTCCGCGCGGGTATCGGAATAGACATGACCAACCCCACCACGACCCTTCCCACATCGCGCGATCCTGCGCGGGCGCGGCGCACTTTTGTTGCTGTCCTTGGTTTCGCCATTGCGCGCTGGCGGATGCATCCGGGCCTGCTTGGATGGACGCTGGGCGGGGTGATGGTCGCGACCCTGACCGATGTTCTGACGCCGCTGCTTGCGGGATGGCTGGTGGATGATGTCGCGCATGCCCATCCGGGCAGCAGGCATGACGCCATGGTCATGGTCGCGGGGCTGGCTGCACTGGGCCTTGCTGGGGTAATGGGACGGCGGGCTTCCTATCGTGGGATCACGCACCTGAATTCCCGTGTCATGGAAAATATCATGACCGGGGCCTTTGCGCGGGTGCAGCGTTTTTCCAGCGAATGGCACGCCAATAATTTCGCCGGTTCGACCGTGCGCCAGATCACGCGCGGGACATGGGCGATGGATACGCTGGGTGATACCATCATGCTCCTGCTGGTGCCCGAGGCGCTGGTGCTGGTGGCAACCACGCTGGTGCTTGGCCTGCACTGGATGGTGATGGGGCTGTTGCTGGCGGTGGGGTCGGTGGCGCTGGTGGTGCTGTCGGTCGTGCTGACATTGCAGTACGTCGCGCCGGCCTCACGCCTTGCCAACACGTGGGATACACGGATGGGGGCGGCATTGGCGGATGCGGTGACCTGCAACGCCGTGGTGAAGGCCAGCGGCGCGGAACAGCGCGAGGACGCGCACCTGGCATGGATTGTCGGGCGCTGGCGGCACCGCACCGTGCGTTCGTGGCTGCGTGGCACCAACAGCGCCAACCTGCAGGCACTGGCGGCCCTGGTCATGCGCATCGGCATGATTGCAGCCGTGGTGGTGTTGTGGGCGCGGGGGCAGGCCAATGCGGGGGATGTGGCCTATGTGCTGACGATGATGTTCGTGGTGCAGGGATACCTGCGCGATATCGGACAGCAGATCTCCATCGTGCAACGCGCGGTGAACGAGATGGACGAACTCGTCAACCTGTTCGCCCGCCCTCCCGGGATCGTGGACCCGCCCGGCGCGCCTGCATTGCATGTGACGCGGGGGCATATCCGTTTTGAACATGTCGGGTTTGGTTATGGTGTGCAGGGGCGTGCGCCGCTGTTTTCAGACCTTTGCCTTGATATCCCGGCAGGCAGCCGTGTCGGGCTGGTGGGGCCGTCGGGATCGGGCAAGACGACGCTGACGAAACTGCTGCAACGGCTGTATGACGTACGGGCGGGACGGATCACCATCGACGGCACCGATATCGCCACCGTGGCGCAATCTTCCTTACGGTCCTCCATCGCGATTGTCCCACAGGAACCGTTGCTGTTCCACCGTTCCCTGCGTGACAATATCGCCTATGGCCGGCCTGACGCCACCCCTGCTGAAATCGTGCGGGCAGCGCAACTGGCCAATGCGGCGGACTTTATCGAACGCCTGCCGCTGGGGTATGCCACGATGGTGGGCGAACGCGGGGTCAAGCTGTCGGGGGGCGAGCGCCAGAGGATCGCCATTGCCCGTGCGTTCCTGAGCAATGCGCGCATCCTGATCATGGATGAGGCGACATCCAGCCTCGATTCAGAATCGGAGCAACTGGTCCAGCAGGCGATGGAGCGGCTGATGGCAGGGCGGACCGTGCTGGTGATCGCCCATCGCCTGTCCACGGTGGTGGGGTTGGACCGCATCATCGTCTTCCGCCATGGTACGGTGTGCGAGGATGGGACACATGCGGAACTGATGGCGCATCCCGATGGGGTGTATCACCGCCTGTTCGCCTTGCAGGCGACCGACCCGGCGGTGCCATCCGCCTGAGAGCCCCCAAAAGGTCAAGGAAGGGGGAATGGAAAATACAAGTCGCTGCTGAGAGGTATTCAAGGCGTTTTAAAGACTGTTTGAAAAGTCAGGCTCAATAATATCCTGAAATCATAAAGGTTTTTGGTGAAGCTTTTTCC
>NZ_BANE01000299.1 GCF_000964405.1 Novacetimonas hansenii JCM 7643 | reverse complement strand
AAGCTTCACCAAAAACTTTTATGATTTCAGGATGTTATCGCGCCTGACTTTTCAAACAGTCCCTTAACGATCACTCCGGGTCTCTTGCCGCGTTGGCCTGTGCGTGTCGTGCCTTACCTGAATGGGGTAACACGCTTTATTTCTGCATCGCTTCCCATAACCCGCCCTGTTTCACGATGGCGGCAATAACGGCACGCAACAGCGCACTATCGTTCAGCATCTGTTTGCCCATCTTTTCATGTGCTTCCATCAGTTCGATGGTCGCATTCAGTCCTTCTTCGTGAAGATCTGGTGAGTTGGCGAACTGGTCCTTGGTGTTGGCCTTTGCCTGTTCCCGCAATTTTTCTGATTCCGCCAGCTTGGTTTCCAGCCCGGTGACAAACGCCACCTTGTCACCATCCGTCAGATCACCTTCGAACAGGTCATTGATTGCCTCAATAACGTGGGAGAGCTGAACCTTCACCTTATCCTGCGGTTGTCCCGAACCGGCTTCTTTTATGGGCTCCAGCCCGTCACCGGCTTCGTTCTTCAGCCCAAGCTTCTGCCTGCCCAGATCCTTCATCCGGTGATGCGTCAGACGCAGGGTCGTCGTGTCAATGGTCTCTCGCTCACGGTCGAACTTCAGCAAAGGCCAGAGCATTTTTGCGAACAGGTACAGCTTTTCATAATCCGGATTGCCATAGTTCAGCATCTGGCTGAAGAACTCATACATCCGCACGTAAGATGCCAGATCGCTTCGGAACTGAACCAATCCGTCAATGCGTTCCTTTGCCTCCTTCCGTTCCTGTACGCCTTCCGGTTCGGCCTGAACGATTTTCCGGGCATCACGATACCGGTCCAGCACACGGGAACTGACCGGCACAATCGCCGCATCAAGCTGCTGCTGTGACGCTTTCGGATTGATAAGGATATGAGCCACCCGGTCCACTTCAGGTTGATCATATAACCCGGCATCATCCAGCTTGTGACGCAGGTTCACCACGCAGTTCGGGTCACTCAGGTCCGTCAGCTCGGCCTTTGTGTAATATTGCTGGAACGCCTTGAGGATGTCTTCGGGATCGTTTTCGAAGTCGACAACAAAGGTCATGTCCTTGCCCGGATAGCAGCGGTTCAAGCGCGAAAGCGTCTGAACAGCCTGAATCCCGCTAAGCTTACGATCCACATACATGCCGCACAGCAATGGCTGATCGAAACCCGTTTGGAACTTGTTCGCCACGATCAGAATCCGCCATGGATCTTCGGCAAAGACTTCCCTCAGGTCGCGCCCTTTGAGGGCCGGGTTGATATTGCTTTCCGTAAAGGGCTCCGGACCACTTTCCAGATCCTCCACTTCGCCCGAGAATGCTGCGAGAAGCCCGAATGGATAATGCTTTTCCTTAACATAGCGATCCATAGCCAGTTTCCAGCGCACGGCCTCCTTGCGGCTGGCCGTCACGACCATGGCGCGCGCCTTGCCACCAAGAAGAGGCTGCACATTCTGTCGGAAATGCTCCACCACGATCTGTACACGCGCGGAGATGTTGGTGGGATGCAGGCGCACCCACTTCATCAGCGCTTTCTTCGCTTCCGAAGCCTCGACTTCCGTGTCATCCAGAATCTGCCCATTCTGGCTCAGGCGAAACGCCTGTTTCCAGGACACATAATTCTGCAACACATCAAGGATGAAGCCTTCCTCGATAGCCTGCCGCATGGAATAGACATGGAACGCCCCAGGCTTGTTGTGCTCGCCCTTGGGCTGATCCGGATGCGGCACACGCCCAAACAGTTCCAGCGTTTTGGCCTTTGGCGTGGCCGTGAAAGCAATGAAGGAAATGCCTGCGTCTGCCGCAGTCCTTTGCGACATTTCCGATGTCATCACGTCTTCCGTGCTGATCTCCCCACCGTCTGCAAGCTCCGCCAGTTCACCGGCTGAAAGAGCTGCCTTGAGTTTGCTGGCTGATGTCCCGGTCTGCGAGGAGTGAGCCTCATCAGCAATTACGGCGAAATGTTTGCCCTCGGTCGCCGCAAGCTGACGGATTTCCTTCAGAGCGAACGGAAAGGTCTGGATCGTGCAGATGATGATTTTCTTGCCGGTATGCAGGGCCGCCGCAAGTTCCTGGCTCTTGCTGCCGCCGTTGCCGGAGATTGACGCCACCACGCCACGCGTGCGCTCAAAGCTTTCAATGGTTTCCGAAAGCTGCCGGTCCAGAACAGTGCGGTCCGACACCACGATGACCGTATCAAACAGCTTGTGATTATGAACGTCATGCAGGTCGGACAGGAAATGCGCCGTCCACGCGATGGAGTTCGTTTTGCCCGATCCTGCGGAATGCTGGATCAGGTAACGCTGTCCCGGCCCTTCCTCCAGAATAGTGGAGACCAACAGCCGTGTGGCGGCAAGCTGGTGATAGCGCGGAAAGATCCAGCCCGAGATCTTCCCCTTTTTCTTCACCGCAATGACGTAGCGGCCCAGAATATCCAGCCATGAGTCCGGCTGCCAGACCTCGCGCCACAGATATGCCGTGGTATCGGGATTGCCCGCCCCACCATGATTCCCCTGATTGAACGGCAGAAAGCGGCTGTGTGCGCCATCCAGATGGGTGCACATCCTCACATCACTGTTGCTGACAGCAAAATGCACGACCGCACTACCAGGTACTGAAAGCAGCGGCTCCGCAGGCTTGCCGGGCGGTTTCGGCAGGCGGTCGGTGCAATACTGTTCCACCGCGTCCTGCACCGACTGTGTGTAGTTCGATTTCAGCTCCGCCGTGGCCACCGGAATGCCGTTCAGAAACAGCACCAGATCCAGTTCATTGCCGTTGCTGGCCGAATAGCGCACCTGCCGCACCACGCGCAGGCGATTGGCGTCATAGCGATGACGCAGATGCGGATTCATTGTCAGGGCCGGACGGAACTGACAGATTTTCAGCGTCTTCGTCAGGCCGATAATGTCCAGCCCGTCCCGCAGCACAACCAGCGTGCCCCGTATGTTCAGCGCATCCCGCACCCGCTGGCACAACACGGCGCCCGCAGAGCCACCATGCGTTTTTTCCAGCGTCTCCCACGCCTCGGGCTCGCATTCTCGCACCCACGCCAGCAGGTCTTCGGGGAACAGCGCCAGTCCCACGTCATATCGGGCCGCCGAAACCTCATCATAAAGCCAGCCGGAGCGCGCGAGGTCATCGCAGATTTCGGTTTCCAGATGGTGCTCTTTGTGGAGGTCTGTCATGTGCTAGCGTCTTTTTCTGTTACTGCATCAAGCTGACGGGCCTGCCAGTCCCGGAACGAAACCTCCGGGTTGCTTTCCAGCTTCCATGCGGCAGGACCACTCACGGAATGGCCGAAAACAACTGCGGCGGCCGCGCTTGGGCTTCTGAACGCATAATCTTTGGTAAACACCCGATGTGTTCCCGCCATTTGCAGAATACCCGACCGCACCAGTTCATCGTGCAACGGTCTGTAGGAACCAGCCTGCACACTGTCCTGCCTTTGCCACTCACTCCGTGCCTGCGACCCGGCCTCGACAATAAATTCGCCGTCCTGAAAAACCGCTTTCGCCGTCAGATCAATGCGGGGTTTGTTCAGAATAAAACGAGCGGTCTGCGTTATCGCATGATCCGTGTCCGTTTCCGCCGCCTCAAAAGTCGGAACGGGGCGCGATGATCCCGCCGGACGGCTGCGTTGAATGAACATGTCCACCCGGATGGCCGGCAGCACCACCATCAGGCTGCCAAGAAACGCCTCCATCTTGGCAATATCCGCCTCCGTCAGTCCCGGCAGGGAGGGCGCGTTGCCGTTATGCAGCGGCGTATGCCCGATCTCCCGCGCCATGACGATCAGCCGCGCTTCCAGATACTTCACATGCGCCTTGTTCAGCCGGTTCGCGCTGGCTGAAACCAGAACAGCGGTTTCCCACCAGTCCTTGTCGCTCGCCGCCGCGTGCTGTTTCAGCCTGACGCCAAGATCCTCAGCCTCCCCGATATAGGCAAAGTCCTGCCCCTCCTTCTCACCCAGCAGCAGATAAACCCCGGCATAACCCGCTTCTTCCCGCTTCAGCGCTTCGGTCAGGCGCGTGCGGGGCGTGACGAACACATGCCCCGTCCAGTTGAACAGTTCGGCGGTGATCATTCCGTCCGGATGACCGTCTATGTAGAAAAGCTCCAGAGAGCGGCCTTTGGTGTCGATCATGCTGCGAGGGCCTTGCTCTGGGCGCGAACGTCGATCTTGCCGGTGACAGCGGCGGAGATGAGGGCGGCACGGCGTTCTTTGAGAAGGGTGATTGCTATTGCGCTTTGTTGTATAGAGCAGTCGAATTCTTCAGAGCTTATTTTTAAATAGTTCAGTATATTATTCTGCTCATATATAGGTGGATAAATCACAATTAAATCAGAAATATTTTTCGTGTTGAGTCCTGATAAAATTGCTCCCCGCTTCGAAGCGTTTATCTGGCTTTCGATGTAGTTAGCTTCATGAAGCAGGGTAGCGAGAAATTCTGGATAAACTTTACTTTTATCAACACGAATTCTAATCGTGTCTGAGTCGGCAATTCCGGGGTATGGTAATTTGGATACAAGTCGTGCATTTCCAAGGCTTCCTTTCCGCGTAAGTACCAAGTCGCCACCATTTAAAGAATATCGCCTCAAATCGTTATATCGATCTGTACTAATCCACCGATGACCGAGCCCAAAATCGCCGGAAATTGTATTTTCCTGCCCGTATACCTTATATCCAGTTGGCTCTGAATTTATGTCCAAGAGCATGCCTCCGAATGGTCCCATTTGAATGCCATCGTAACATTGGACTAAATATTTCAGACGGCTAACCTCCCACCCTTCCGGCACCATCCCGATCCATGGGATGCCTGAGTCCTTCATGGGGGCGTTGGGGTTCAGGCCTTTTGTGACGGCGTGGGAGATGACGGCCTGCCGCTTTTCCGCAAGGAGGGCAATCAGCCGTTCCTGTTCGGCAATCAGGGCGTCAATCTTCCCGCACTCACGGTCCAGAAAGCTGGCTATTGCCTGCTGTTCGGGAAAGGCGGGAAGAGGAAAGGAGAAATTTTCAAATACGTTTTGGTATAAATGGTTGATTGTTGATCCGTGTGAATGCAAATCAATGAAAATTTTGAAGATATTTGATTCCAAAACCCATTTCATAAAATTATTTGAATATGAATTAATAGGGCGCAAAAGAAAAATTCCGCTATTCAGGCATGCAGGCTTATCTAACTCTTTCACGATAGATAATTTTCCGATGGTGCCATCCTTTGTTATTAAAAGATCTCCATTTTTTAAATGTATAAAAGGATCGTCATCGTAACGTTTTTTATCTACTTGATAGCAACTCTGCCACTGAATGTTAGAGTCGCGAAAATCGCTTCCTGTTACTAGATAAGCATATGAATCTTCTTCAAATTCATCAGACGTTAACCCCTTCCAACCTACTCTGGCTTTAAGATAACTATTTCGCTTTATGGAGGAGATACTCCATTCTTTCGGAATATCCCCAATCCATTCAACCCCACTGTCCTTATAAGCCGGATACTTCGGAAAGCTCATGCCGAAAGCTCCCCAAGCATTGCCATGATTTTCGTAGTCACCTCTTTCAGATCCGCATCAATCTCCGCAAGCGGGCGCGGTGGCTCGAACACATAAAAATACCGGTTGAACGGAATTTCGTAGCCGATCTTTATCTTGTCCTCATCAATCCACGCATCCGGGGCATGGGGCAGGACTTCGCGTTTGAAATAAGCGTGAATATCCTCGTTCAGCGGCACGTTTTCCGTATCGCGCAGGCTGCTATCGGGCATGGGCTTGCCCTTCGCCTTGCCGCGCTGGCCGAGGACGATCTTGCCGTCCCCGTCGCGTTGCGGACGCTCCACGGTGATGGTCTGATAACCGAAATCCTCGTTATTGAAGATGCGGCTGAGCGGCGCGAGCCGGACCTTGCCGCCTTCTGGCGCTTCTGGTGGCGCTTCGCCCTGCATCACGACTGCGCGTGTCTGCGTGCCGTCTGTGGCGGTGATGGTGGCAAGTTGCGCTTCCTGCGCATCCCGGAACAGGCGGGTGACGAGGGTGATGTCGTCCTCCCCCATTTCCTTGCGCTTGGAGCCGAGGCTTTTTCGCATTTTTCGCCAGAAGGAGGAGGCGTCGATCAGTTGCACCTTGCCCTTGCGGTTTTGCGGCTTCCGGTTGGTCAGCACCCAGACATAGGTGGCGATGCCGGTGTTGAAGAACATATCGGTCGGTAATGCGATGATGGCTTCGACCAGATCTTCTTCCAGCACAAAGCGCCGGATTTCGGACTCGCCAGACCCCGCAGCCCCCGTGAACAGGGGGGAGCCGTTCAGGACAATCCCGAAACGTGCGCCCCCATCTTTGGTAAGACGCATCTTGTGAACAAGATGCAGCAGGAACAGCATGGAACCGTCGGAGATACGCGGCAGGCCAGGGCCGAAGCGTCCGTCATAACCCTGCTTTTCGTGCTCGGCCCGGACGGCTTTTTCGACCTTCTTCCATTCCACGCCAAAAGGCGGATTGGAAAGCATGTAATCGAATTTATGGTCCGCCAGTTCATCATCGGAGAGCGTGTTGCCAAGGCGGATATTGCTGACATCCTGATTACGGATCAGCATGTCAGCCTTGCAGATGGCATAAGATTCCGGGTTCAGTTCCTGCCCGAACATGGTCAGGCGGGCATCCGGATTGTGGTCGAGCAGGAACTCTTCCGCGACAGAAAGCATGCCGCCGGTGCCCGCGGTGGGGTCATAGATGGTGCGGACCGCAGCATTCCCGGGGGTCAGCAGGCTGTCATCCTCAGCAAAGATCAGGTTCACCATCAGTTTGATGACTTCGCGCGGGGTGAAATGCTCACCAGCGGTCTCGTTGGAGGCTTCCGAGAACTTGCGGATCAGTTCTTCGAACACCTGCCCCATCCGGTGGTTATCAACGGCCTTATCGCTGAGGTCGAAGCTGATGAATTTTTCAAGCACCAGATAGAGGAGATTGGCTTTGGCCAGCCGGTCTGTCTGTTCGGTGAAGCGGAAATGGTCGAAGATGTCACGGGCGGCGGGGGAGAAGGCGTTGATATAGGCGGACAGGTTCTCGGCCAGGTTATCCGGATCATCCAGCACGCCTTTCAGCGTGAAGTCAGACGTGTTTACGAACCGCAAACCAGCGGCTTTCTCCATAAAAGGCATTGGGTCGATCCCTTTGCGCTCCCACTTTTCCTTTTCCTTCAGCACTTTGTCACGGGTCGGGGCCAGCACGGCATCAAGGCGGCGCAGAACGGTAAAGGGCAGGATAACCCGGCCGTATTCGGCTGGCTTGAAATCGCCACGCAGGAGATCGGCGACCTGCCAGATCATGGAAGATAGGGAGGCAGTATTGGGTGTCGTGCTCATGAGAAAATCTGGTCCGATGTCGAAAATATATGAATTACTGATTTTGAAAATGTTGCCGAAGCCACGCCGCAAACGCATCTTCCGCCATTGCGCCAGATGCAAGAGCCACCATCGCCTCGACGGCATCCGGGGCGCTGACCTGCACACGGGTTCCATTCAACCGAAGGAAAAGGATGCAACAGCTCCAGGCTGTTCGCTTGTTGGCGTCATTGAAGGAATGATTACGCGCAATACCATAAGCATAGGCAGCTGCCAGGGGAGCGGCGTCCAGTGCCGGTACTTCAGTAGAGTGCCAGCAGTTTTCGGCGCGGGCTAACGTATTGTGCAGCATGTCCTCGTTTCTGAGGCCATGGGTCCCGCCATATTCCTTCAGGGCCTGATCGTGCATGAACAGCACCACGTCAGGTTCCAGAAACTCAGGCAGATCCGGCATCAGCGCTTGGCCAGTTCCTGAAGAACGTCAGCCTGCTCACGCAGCGTCTCACGCGCCATTTGCATCTGGCGTTCAAGCTTGAGATTGCGCTTCACCAGCTTGATTCCGTCGACCATTTCGACCAGCGTAAGTTCCTGTCCGACTTCCAGACCAAGGCGGATACGTGTTTCCGCCGGAAGAGTAACGCCGACAGAATTGCCCTGTTTGCGCACGACGACCGTTTCCATGGCCTCATCTCCGTATTACGTTTTGTAATACATAGCAGGACTTATTTGGGAGCGGCAAGAAAAATCGAGTTGTCACTACGTCAGCTATTGCACTTACCCACCAAAAGCCCGGACCTTTCGTTTTCTCCCATAACTGCCTGTCTGCTTTATGGATTGCGGCAGACGGGGGGGGGGGCATGCCTCTGGGCCGTATTTTTCGATCACCGGCGGTCGTGGCGGTGGTGTTCAGGGCCTTATGGCGTGTCGTCAGTTAAGCCCTGAAAGCTTGTTTGAAAACAACTCATTGATAAAAAATAAGAAAAGTTTTTGGGT